>CAMWID010000003.1 GCA_947174235.1 uncultured Porphyromonadaceae bacterium
TAAATAATGCAAGGAGTATTGAATAAAGTTTTGTTGCGGTAGTGTAGTATCCAACTTGTGTTTCATCAGTTGTAAATCCTAAATAGGCAACATTAAAGGTTGTACACATGGATGTAATCAACATGTATGAACCCAATGTAAAGAAAGGTCTGAAAACGGATTTGAATGAAACTAAGCAGAACTTGAATTTGGCAAACCTACGAGCATGGATGAAATTGATTACAGCATTGCCGGTAACCATCAAACAAGTAAGAAGATAATATATTGGATAGTCATCAGATTCTTTAATAAAAAGAAATACCGAAAGAACATATATACACTTTACTACTATGGTTCTCATTGTGATATATTTAAAATCTTCCATCCCTTTATAGAACCACTCAATAAGGAGGAAGTTGCTTAATAACTTGACACCTCCATAAAACATCATATGTCTATTATCCCATAGTTGAGGTATGGTTATTGTTGCAATGGCTAATGCAATTAACGCAATAAATGTTGTTATTGCGTTAAGAGCAATAATACTACTGAATTTGCTATCAAGAGAAGACGAATTGGCTTTGCTTGCGGCTATTTCTCGTGTACCCATTATTGTTACTCCCATCATAGAGAAAAGAATAAAATAATGGATGATACTGTCAACGAAGTTGCATATGCCGATATTTGTGACTCCCAATACTCTTGAAACGTAAGGATAGACCAGTAATGGGAATATATAATTGGCAGTAGTTAAAATGCTGCTATATAATATGTTCTTTTTTAATCCCATAATTTTTTCGCAGGACTGTTGAAGAGAATATTTTGAGATATATTGAAAATTTGAATTGGAACTTTAGTAAGCGTCCAAAGGGGGTACATCGGACTTTTTAACGGGAAAGAGTCATGATCCTGTCAATCTTATCCTACAGGGCAACACTGTACTCCTCAGATCTTATCTCGGCTGCCATGGCACGCTCCTCCCATCAGAAGGAAGCATCGTGGGACTTCCTTGATTACCTGTTCAGCTCCTCGATCTCAAATCCCTGTCCTGCAAGTTTCGACTTACCCCGTCATTATTGGCAAACAAAAGATCTGTGACCTTTCATTTTCCATTTCGGTCAGGTCAGAGCAGCATCCAGCTGGAGTTGTGGGAGGATCCTCCCACAACTCCAGCCGCGCATGTTTTCTTTCAGATATTATCTTTACAAGTCTTCCATGAAGTGCCATTTTGGATATGCAAGGATAAAAAACGTGTTTCTCCGGCTCGCGGTAAAACTGCTCGCGGATGATTGATAACACTCGGTCATACTTGAATTGCATGTCGTGGAAATTGCGCACATAGCAAAATCGCTAGAGATCATTGATTGTTAACATAGCCTCTCCATCTTCTCCACGAGCTTCTTCAGATAACCAAGGCATAGATGCTTATGACCGGTTCTCTGAAAGATTTTTTTAATACTGGATCCTCATAATAAGGCTATGAGCTTTTAAGCATGAAATTAAAATGCAGTTCGACATTGCATCAAACACTTACATATTAGCTTTCTGGTAGTGGAGGATTCGGGTTTTGCCTTGTGTGGAGATAGTGCAGCGGGTCAAGGTGTTGGAAAGGCGACTCCCACGATCGTAGGTGATACCGTGTTTCTCGAAACCGTTTTCTTTGAGGATTTTGTCGATTGTCCGGAGGGTATCTTTGGTGCGTACCTCGATCAATTTACCGTTGACTCCCTCTTCAGTATTGTCAGTCTTTTTGAATCGGACTGTGTTTCCGACATTGTCTTCGAAAACTGTGTAACCCTCTTCCGATGCTGTTTCTGTAAGGTTGTGGAATCGGCAGTTCTGAACCATGCGGTCTATAGAGACATCATCTACAAGAAGATTGGCTACAGAGATAGCATTTACATATTGTCTGGTCTGTGAGAAGGAAATATTATTTACAGATACCGAGACAAGAAGAATCAATAATAATCTTAAACAATGTTGTTTCATACGTTATGAGCATAGATATTATCAAGCAATGTGCAGAAGAGTATAAGTGTCAATGAGCATCGGATGTATTATTTCGGTGAGCGCGATGTGCTGAATGTTTAACATTATCGGGGTTCTACTCGCTAATGTTAAAATTTCGGATTGTCTTTTAGATATTGTTGATGGAGAGATACATTTTTACTTCTTGAAAATGCATAATGCAAAATTCATAAAGCATTATCGTATTGTGTGTTGAGTCTGAGAATTACTTACTTTGGCTTTTGGAGCCGTATGCCTGACCTATCATTGTTTTGCTTTAGACAATGAGGTCCACCACCAACTTCTCCGCCATTTCAGCACGGAACGCCATTACGGCAAGTTCTGATATCAGCCAGTCATTATTGACAAACAACAGATCTATTAGCTTTTCCTTTTCCACTACGTGTGTCTTGATACCACTTGGCTCATTAATGTAGATTCTATAGGAATTCTCCGATTGCCTTGCAATTGTCGAAGAGATTACAAGGAACCTTGTTTTTGATGCACCATGACTTGATGCTGATGTTTAGGGGCAAACCCTACACCTTATAGCGGACGTAGAAGTTTTCAATTGAAAATCGGTGAAGACCTATGAAAACAACTCAATCTGAACCAAGTTATCTATTTTTGGTCCATATCGAACTTGGACGCTTACCTATTTTGTTCGAACAAAATTATTCAACGGAATCTTCTTCATCCGGAACAATTGGAGTGTAAGAAGAGAGTCCCCAGTGACGCCAAAGGAAAGCGTATGGACATAGTTTTGCGTCTTTCACTTTTTTCCATGGAGCGAAGGTGCAATAATAATCAGGTGTTGAATCAGGGGATTGTTTACACCATTTATACATTCCACAACTGTCTATCCCTTTTGAAAACAGACCAATTATTTCTGCCACAGCTGAAAAATATTGTAGGAAAGACGCATCGCCCAAAGTTGAAGGGAATAAGAAATGTTCATCCCGATTGTTTTTCAGGATAGGGAATCCTAAGGTTGCAACAATCATCCGGAAAGTCTTATTTTGAATACAATGTCCTTCCCTTGCCAGTCTTATTACAAAATATGGATCTTTTTCTCTTAATTCAAAAACTTTTCTATATAAGTCGTTGAAATAATTCTCTATATCTTTTGCCAATTCAATCTCTTTAATATACGAGGTGATTGAATTGAGTGAAACTTTATGTAGCACTTTGAAGTGATCGAGAAGAGATTTAGGATTTTGATCCCAACTTTGATATTCTTGAGAATAGAACCAGTCAACTATATCTTCGGCTTTAGATATTTTGATTCTTCTCTTTTTAGTTAAATCAAGAAAACTGACGAATACGCTTGCCGGATTCGAACACATGAGTGACATATCGCATAATGCAATCAGTTTTACCGGATCGCTGGCAATTTCATGTGAATACCGTCGAGCTATTATTCTTGCAATATCATAAGGATAATCAGGAGATTTGATACGATTGCCGCATGTCTCTTCAAGAAGATATGCCATACTCTCTTTTATCGCAATCACCCCGAATATCCGTTTTTCTCCAGTCCTGGAAGTAATAGTTATTCTTTTGACCTCCGGAATCTGATAAATGGAACAGATGTCTGTTCCTATATATTTTATTTCAAATTTCAACATTGAACCAGCATCCCCATTCACAATTCTTTGGAGCGAGATATTTGCAAGGACATTGTCGCTGTTGTCCCCGATTATGAATGGAATCTGAAATTTCTTTTCAGGAATCTTATAAATACGATTGAGTACTGACCGAACATATTCATTAATCGTATATAGATTTTGATATCCTATTGCTGTGGTAACATCTTGCAAGTAATGAATATACTCATGAAAGAATACATCAAGGGTATTTTTATCCATCTCCTTCACAGGAGGGATTTGGTTTTTCGTATCAAGTTTCAGAACGAAAAAACCCGGTATATAAGATCCTGTATTTGTATTCAAAGAAATCATTAATAATGATTATGTATTACCACTTGACAATATGGATATTTAAAACTTTAAGATAGATAGAACGTTCCGCACATAGAATAGGCAACAATTCAATCGTTTTTTATTCCAATGAGGGGGAGCAGGAGGTGTGGAGGTATGTCGACACTGTGGCTCCGGGTGAGGAGGTGTTGGGTTATTTGAATTCGAGGAGGTAGGTTGCGATCTGGGCTTGAAGTGGAGGGAGATCGTTTTCAATTATCTCCTTGACGATCCTGGGACTTACATGATAATAACCATGAACCAATAAATGACGCATGGCTATTATCGGTTGCCAATCAGTCATTGGTTTAGAATCTCGGAATTCTTTTGTAAGCATGTATGATGCTTCTCCTATTATTTCAAGATTTTTAACCAGTCCGAAAAATTCTAATGATTTTTCATTGAGGATTGGGATTTCTCCATCCGGATAATAGGATTTGAGCCTTTCACATGCCTCAAGAATGTGTTTCAATCGCAAACTATCTCTAATAACCTCTCTCATATATCAAAATGCGATCGCTGTTTACATATTTCTGGACTCTAACATCAAGCATGTCTTCTTCTACAAGATCCACTCTAGTGCTACATAAATTCTCAAGCTCAGATACCATTCTGAAATATTTCATTCCCAGAGGGATATCTTTTGCAAATTTTACGAGGATGTCGATGTCGGAGTTTTCAGTTTCTTCGCCCCGGGAGTATGACCCGAAGAGCCACGCTTTCTCTACCGGTTGGGTGGAGAAGAATTCGCGAAGCTTGTTTATGAGTGTCTGGGTCATGTGTTTTTGTTTTTATTAGTTAAGTAGCTACTTATTCGCAAATTTATAGCTATTTTATTTAATAACAAAATTTTTTGGGGGTTCGTTTGGCAATTTTTTAATGCATTATGCTTGATTAATGCATAATTTATAATGCATTATGCTTAATTGCTGCGCGGATGACCCGCTCCAAGGCGCGGGTAACGGAACAAATCGGGGTGATTGAAAGGCTAATGACTGACTACTATAGACTGACTACTATAGTCTGACTACTATAGACTGACTACTATAGACTGACTA
Organism: uncultured Porphyromonadaceae bacterium; assembly: GCA_947174235.1. Classification (GTDB taxonomy): domain Bacteria; phylum Bacteroidota; class Bacteroidia; order Bacteroidales; family Muribaculaceae; genus Lepagella. The sequence continues at coordinate 5,024 of CAMWID010000003.1, forward strand.
CTATAGACTGATTACTATAGACTGATTACTATAGACTGACTACTAAAGACTGATTACTATAGACTGATTACTATAGACTGAACGCCGGGCGGTAGTGGTCGTATTCGGAGAGGAGGAGTTTGGTGCTGTCGGTTGTCCGTTTTCCGTTGTCGGTTGTCCGTTTTCCGTTGTCGGTTCCTTCCGGGATCGGGGAAGCGGATGTTTCGGAACCGGTGAGGAGGGTAAGTCCCCGGCGGAAGTCGGCAGCGCTGTTTCGGGTTACTGCCGTCAGGAGGAGAAGGAGGGCTTGGGTCAAGGGGGAGGTGATGTGTTTTTGACGGCGGGCAAAGCGTCCGGAGGCTGATGCGTAGCCTTCGGTGTTGCCGAGGATGTGGTTTGCCGCCATCAGAAGCGCGGCGAGTTTTGCCTCTATCTTCGGGTTGTCGAGCTTCACCGCCTCCATTCGCCGGCAGAATATTGTCAAGGCGTTGACGTTTCTTTCCGGCAACGGCAGGTTCCGGCTGTAGATGCGCAAGGCGTCGAAAAGTTTCGGGATGAAAGCGTCGATCTGGTCGTATCCTCTCTTTGATTTTTTTGAAAATTCAAGAACCCGCACATATTTCGCCTTTACATCGTAGACTACCGTGCCAAGACTCTGGGTGACTGCGAGAACCACATTTCCGGATGTGCTTTTGGGTTTCGGCATGTAGTAGCCCACGAGTCCGGGGAATGTGCCTTCCACGATCTCGACCTTGTCTCCAAATTCGAGGTCTATGTCTTCTATCGAAAAGAACGGCAACTCGTTGCGGTATGCCATGGCGATACGGCGGAAAGCGTACATCTTCGCGTCTGGAACGATAGCGTAACGCCCTTCCGATCCGTGGTTGAATACGAATGAGAATCCGTTCTGCATGCCGCAAAGTTTCTTGACCGACGCGAAATCCCCTTTTACAAACACATATTGATAAACAAGGGGAGTCTCCATCTTTATGAATTTCCCTTCACGATGCACCATTTTGATTATCGAGGGGGCAAAGAGGTCAAGTTCCGCGTTTTCAAGAGTATTGAACCGGTCGACAACATTGTCGGCGGAGCGTTTGATTCCGACGGACGCAGATCTGACATATCTGAGGATATACCATTCCTTCTGCTGTCCGTTATGGATGTTTTCAGACGTAAGGGGATGATTGGAAGACATAACTCTATTTGGTCTGAAATGAGACTCACATCTGTGATACAACAACTTAGCAAGAGTCTCAAGTCAAACTTCCGAAAACTCCGCAGTCTTTGGCGGAGCGGCGGATGAATCCGCCTACAGGTGTCGGGTGTCTAATACGGGTGCAAAGATACGATTTTTTTTTCACATTCATTGATTCTCAGAATATTTTTTTGGATTTTTTGAAAAAACGAGGTGATAAGGTGTAGAATGTTTGTACGGAGACAGGGGTCAGATGGATGAGATGATCAGGGAATTGGCTTGATCCACAACCGATGCCTCGAGAGAGGCGAGATAAATGCGGGTCGTTGATTCGGAATCATGCCCCATCCCTTCACTGATCACCCCTAAGGGTATCCCCTTCGACCTTGCCGCCGAAGCCCAGCTGTGACGCGCCACATACATAGAGATATTTCCCGGCGATTGTATCCTCTCCCCTATTTTCTTGAGATTCTTATTGATAATGTACGCCGCGTTGCGGTATGCATGTCGTTCGTCCGATTCCGGATTACGCAGTATCGGCAGGAGATAGCCGCTCTTGTTCTCCGGATATTTGTCGAGAATGCATTGCATCTCATCCGTCCAGGCTATTATAAGGATACGTCCGGTCTTGCGCCGGCGGTAAGCCACATATCCCTCCCGCAGGTCAGACTTTCGGAGAAAAGCCATGTCGACAAAGCTCATGCCGCGCAGATAAAAGCTCAGCATAAACATGTCGCGGGCATAGTCGAGCGATGGATACGCCTCAAGATCCATCGTCTTTATCCTTCCTATCTCAGCAAGTGGGAGCGCCCTCTTCACGGTCTTGTCAACACCGGTGTAGACATGCCGGAAGGGGCGTCGGTCTTCTATGACATCCTCGTCTACGGCACGGTTGTAGACCGCGCGAAGTATGCGCATATAAAACGAGGAGGTGTTGGGCACCACCCCTTCCCTATCCAGCCACGTCTCATAACCCTCCATCGTGTCGGAAGAAACACTGTCGAGGAGGATATCCTCCCCATCGTTATATTTCTTGAAACTGTTGAGCGCCGAACGGTAATTGGCGGCAGTGCCGTTCTTTCCGTTACCTTTCAACCGCGCTATCACGTTTTCCATATAGTTAAAGAGAGTGTAAAGGCGTGAATACGCCTCATACTCAGCCACCACATCTTCCACCTCGTATGATCCTTTCCCGCTGTCGAACATACGGATTATCCTGTTGATACGCGCCATGTCCCAGCGGAGTTTCTCCCTGAGCGACATGAGAAAGGCGACACGCGGAGAATTGTTGCGGACAGAAAGCGCCGACTTTTCCGCGTCCCATTCCTCCGGCATGACACGGTATGTGGTATAGACCTGCCGCACCTTGCGGTTGTGTATGATCTGAAAGAAGAGCGTGCCCTCGCGCCCCTGTACCAAAGATGGACGGAATTTGATTTTAACAGTTGCCATAGGTGTTTTTTCCACAAATTTAGACCCTGCCGATTTACTGAAAAAGCAACAAATCAGGATTCTTTTCCGTTGGAAAATATAAGGGTATATCCCCCTTGGGAACCACATTTATCCGGAATCTAAAACACAATAAACATACCGATATGACAGAGAAATTGATTTATCTCGCCGGAGGATGCTTCTGGGGCACGGAGCATTTCCTCAAACTCGTGCCGGGGGTGACGGACACGGAGGTGGGATTCGCCAACAGTCTTGTGCCGGAGCCGAGCTATAAAGAAGTGTGTACAGGCGCGACAAACGCGGCGGAGACCGTGAAGGTGGCATACGACGCCGACAGGGTAAGGCTCCCTTTTCTTCTTGATCTCTTTTTCAAGACCATCAACCCCACCAGCCTCAACCGTCAGGGAAACGACCGCGGCACCCAATACCGCACCGGAGTATATTATACCGACCCTGCGGACCGGGAGGTTATCGAAGACTCCATCCGCGAGTTAAGGGGGAGATACAGCGACCCTATCGTCGTGGAGGTGAAGCCTCTTGAAAATTTTTATAAGGCGGAAGACTATCATCAGGATTATCTGGAAAACAATCCCGGAGGATATTGCCACCTCGACCCTTCGCTCTTCGAGCTGGCACGCAACGCGGGGAAGGAGTGAGACATATCCCGCGAGAATATTGCAACCGCGCAAACAAAGGGGGATGCACCTGACGGTCAGGTGTATCCCCCTTTGTTTGCGCGGTTGTTTACAATACGGATTCCGGTATCAATATGTGATCTCGTCCCATGCCGGGGGATTAACCCCGAGAAGATGACGCACGAAGAAATCGTAACGCTTGTGCTCTCCGAAGCTTTCACCGAGAGTGTGCGCCACTCCGGGAAGCACCACAAGCTCAAAGTCTTTGTTAGCCTTGATGAGGGCGTCAGCCACCTGCATTGTCGACGCAGGATCCACATTGTCGTCGAGCTCACCCACCACCAGCATCAGCGGACGCGTGAGGAGGTGCGCGTTCTCGACGTTGGAAGCCTCTATATAGCTTTCATCTATCGGATAGCCGAGCCACTGCTCGTTCCACCAGATCTTGTCCATACGGTTGTCCTGGCATCCGCATGCCGAATACGCAGCCTTGTAGAACTCCGGATGACGCAACACCGCGGTGGTAGATTCCTGACCACCCGCCGAGGCGCCGTATATACCCACCCTGTCGATGTCGAGATAAGGATACTTCTCTGCCGCCGCCTTTATCCACGCGATGTGATCAGGCAATCCGGCGTCCACGAGATTCTTATAGCAGACGTTCTCAAACTCGCGCGTGCGGAAAGAAGTTCCCATTCCATCCACCATCACTACCACGAATCCAAGTTCGGCGAGGGCGCTCATGTTGCGGTTGAAGCTTATGAACGACTTCGGCACATACTGGTCGCCGGGACCCTGGTAGATATATTCCACAACAGGATATTTCTTCGACTCATCGAAATTCGAAGGGCGATAGATCACGCCCCACATCGGGGTCTTGCCGTCGCGGCCCGGAGCCACGAACACCTCGGGGGCTTTCCATCCCGCCGCGAGAAGCGACGATATGTCAGCCTGAGCCACCTTCATGAGTTCCTTTCCGTCGGAAGCGTCGCGGAGCACGGTCACAGGCGCGTCATTGACAGTGGAATATGTATCCACGAGATACTTGAAATCCGGAGAGAACACGGCGTTATGCGTGCCAGGCGCGGGAGTCAGGTCGGTCATTCCGCTGCCGTCGAAATTTATGACGTAATAGCGGATGAAATATGGATCCTCATCCTTGCTGACACCGTTGGCGGTGAAATATATCTTCCCGTTGTCTTCATCCACCTTGAGTATGCGGCGCACATACCAGTCACCTTTTGTGATCTGGTGGGTAGGTTTGCCGGAAGCGCGGTCATACATATACAGATGGTTGTAGTTATCGCGTTCGCTGCTCCATATTATACGTTTGCCGTCGCCGAGTTTGTGTCGGAATATCCGGCTGTAGTTCACATATTTGTCATGGCTTTCCTCCACGAGGGGGCGCACAGACGCGTCTTCAGCCGACATCTCAAGGATACGGTAGTTCTTATGTCCGCGCTCGTTGTATTCAAACGTCACCCCTTTGCTGTCGGCATTCCATTCGGGGCCATAGAGGTCGTATTGCCTGTCGAAAAGGCGCGTGTCGGGCACAAGCTTCTCCCCGCTTTCCACATCTATTATTACCGGAAGCTTTGAACGCAGCTCATCGCCCGGCTTCGCATACTCCTGCTTGTGAAGTATCGGCTGGCTGCCGCGTGCCGGAGAAGATTCCACATAATATACATACCTCTTCTCCACGGGACGGATCTTGTTGAGCGCCACTTTTTTGCTGTCGGGCGACCAATAGATATAGGAAGAATAATAATTTGCAAGCGTTCCGTCTTTGGTCATCTGGCGTTCCTTGCGGGATGAGTTGTCTTTTATCCAAAGGTTGTTGTCGCGGACAAAAGCGGTATATTTTCCATCAGGCGACACCATCGGTTCGGCATCCTTCTCCTCGTCTACCACCATCCAGTGGGGATATTCCGGCGGAGGAGGGACAGCCCCGCGGTTCTCGAGTCTCCCTTTTTTCTTGTTGACATAGGTCCACATCTTCCCGTCGCGGTTGAACCACAGGGTGTCAAGCCCCGGCGACACCTGCAGGCGCTCAAGACGCAGATCCTCAGGCTTCACATCCGCCACTCCCTGCGCGGAAAGAGCGTCGGCGAGGGCTTTTCTGTCGAACAGTGAATGCGGTTTCCGCTTACCGGCATCCACCACGGTATATTCCTTGGATCCGTCTTCCTTGTCTGCCACATACCAGAAAGAGTCGGTCCCTTTGATCCACTGCGGGTTGATGCGGGCGTTCGGGACTTGTCCGTAATTGTATTTTTTTGCAAGACCATAAGCGCGGTTATAGTCTTCGAGGGTGCCCTGCGCCATAGCGCCGAGCCCTGACGCCAACATTATGGCGGAAAGAATCAGTTTCGAATGTTTCATGGAGTTGGGGTTAGTTTTTCGTTATTCGTTGTCAGCTGTCGGATGTCAGTCGCCTTGCGCCCGATTTACGTCCGGCGAAATATTGGTTGTAGACAAGTCCACCAACTATAAGGCACAGACCCGCGTATGTGGTAGGCACGATTGTCTCTCCAAGTATTATGGATATGAAGAAGAGCGACAGGAAAGGGGAGAGATAGCACATCTGGTTGATGAGGGCGGGGTTGTCGGTGTGGCGGATAGCCAGACCGAAACAAATGAAGGGCACTCCCATCTCAAACGCCCCTATGTACGCACCGGAAAGAACAGCCTCCGACGACAATGAGGGAAGCGGATAGAAGATGGTGCCGACCGATAGATATATCATTCCGAAAAGGAATGTGAGAAAAAGGGAAGCCCCCTCGCTGATCTTGTCCTTAAGACTGTCGTTGATGATCCAGTAAAGCGCCCATAGAAACGCGCTTCCGAAAGCAAGAAGTATCCCGGCAACAGACACGCTCCCCTCTATGGCGCTTCCCCCCAATGATATGAGGGCGACACCAAGCAGCGACACCACCATCCCGAGGTATTTCGCCCGGGGGATCGGCTTGCCGCCGAACATGGCGAGAAGCACGGCGAGCACTATTGGCCACAGATAATTTATGGGCTGCGCCACCTGCGCCGGAAGATAATCATACGCGGAGAAAAGCACAAGATAGTACGCCACCGGGGCTACGAGACCGAGGAGCGCGAATCTGCCCCAGAGCGGGGCGTCGAGCTTTTTAAGCTCCCCCCAAGAACGGGTGAGCGTCATCCATACTGTAAATATCAGCAACGCGCTCGCGCATGCCACGAAAAGCATCTCAAAAACAGTCATGTGGCTCAAAGCCACCTTGAAAGCCGTCGCCACCGTTGACCAGCTTAAAACAGCCACGCCACCGAGCACGACAGACCGTGCAGAAGTTTTCATATCGTCAGTTAGGTTAATAATTCACAAATTTACTATATTTTATGATAAAACACCAAGTAGCGGTGATTAAAAACGCATAAGCATTCGATTTATTTAAAATTCATCAAAAATTCATGCGGTATCATATCCCGGAAAGGGAAAGCCCTATCCTCTTCCGGGCATGGTCGATCTCAATGACCGTGACCTCTACCCGTTGCCCGAGTTTAAGCACCTCCCCCACCGAATTTATACGTCTGCGCGACATCCGGGAGATGTGGACAAGTCCGTTCTCTTTGATTCCGAGATTTACAAACGCGCCGAAAGCGGTGATGTTGTTCACGATCCCCGGAAGCGTCATACCCTCGCGCAATTCGCTGAAATCCGCCACTCCCGGCACAAACTCCTCGTTGTCTCCGTCTGTGCGCGGATCGCGCCCAGGCTTACGCAGCTCCATGACGATATCCCTTATGGTCTCCACTCCCGCCACACCCGTGGAGGCAAGCCTTTCAGCGTCAATCCTGCCGAGCAGATCTCCATTGGCGGCAAGATCGCCGGGGGCGACACCGAGAGACTCCGCCATGGCATTGACCACGTGATAACTCTCCGGATGTATCCCGGTATTGTCGAGAGGCTCCTTTCCTCCCGGCACCCTCAGGAAACCTGCCGCCAGCTCAAACGCCTTGTCGCCGAGCCTCGGCACTTTCCGGAGGTCACGGCGAGTTTTGAAATCCCCGTTCGCAGCCCTGTATGCCACTATGTTGGAGGCGAGGGAGGGTCCGATACCCGACACATACGACAACAGTTTTTCCGACGCTGTGTTGACATCCACCCCCACGGCGTTAACGCAGCTCATGACGGTGAAATCAAGAGCGTTCCTCAGATTGTTCTGGTCCACGTCATGCTGATATTGCCCTACCCCGATAGATTTAGGATCTATCTTCACCAGTTCGGCGAGGGGGTCGATCAGCCGTCTCCCAATGGAGACCGCTCCCCTGACCGTGACATCCTTGTCGGGAAATTCCTGACGTGCGATCTCGGAAGCGGAATATACGGAGGCTCCGTTTTCTGATACTATATATATGGACTCGGGAGGTATCAGTCCGCTACCTTTCAGAAATCTTTCCGTCTCACGCGACGCCGTGCCGTTGCCGAGCGCCACGGCGTCAAGACGGTATGTGGTGATGAGCCGGCGCAGTATGCGTGTAGCCCCTGCGATGTCCTCTCGCGGAGGAGCCGCATATATCACGTCGTCCTCCAGAAGATTGCCCTGCGCGTCAAGGGCTGCCACCTTACATCCGGTCCTGTAGCCGGGATCAAGGGCAAGTATCCTCTTTCCCTTGAGGGGAGCGGCGAGAAGAAGCTGACGCAGATTGTCGGAAAAGATATCTATCGCCACCTTGTCCGCCTCCTCTTTAAGTCCGGCGGATACCTCGTTCTCCACTGAAGGGCGCAACAGACGTTTCGAGGCATCAGCCACCGCATCCCCTATTAGCCGCGCGCATTCCCTTCCGGCGTCACGCGGCACGAACGCCCTGCCGAGCGCATCGTCAAGCGCGTCTCCCCCGTCGTCAAACACATATCTCACCTTTATCAACCCTTCTCTCTCGGCACGGCGCAGGGCAAGATACTGATGGGAAGGCACATTCCTCACGGAACGGGAAAAATCGCCATAAGTCGCGAGAGGGGATCCCGCCAGGTCATTTTCTTTCCCTTTAGCCACCGCACATACCAGCGAGGCTCCGCGCCGATAGGCATTTCTGGTGATATTGCGCAGACGCGTAGACTCGGAAGCCCATTCCGCGATTATATCCGACGCCCCGGCGAGTGCATCCTCCTCACCGGCGACACCATTTTTGCCGGCAAACTTCCTTGCGGCAGCCCCGCAGTCGGCTGTCCTGCCCGACATTATCATCTTTGCGAGAGGCTCAAGACCTTTCTCCCGCGCCACTGTGGCGCGCGTGCGTTTTTTAGGTTTATACGGGGCATAGATATCTTCCACCCCAGTCATGGATTCCGCCTTTTCAAGAGCGTCGGCAATCTGCGGAGTGAGCCCACCCGCCGCGGATATCGCGTCTTTCACAAACTCCTTTCTCGCTTCAAGCTCCCGCTCGGATTTCAAGGCGTTCTCCACCGCCCTCACCCCGACCTCGTCGAGAGATCCCGTGCGTTCCTTCCGGTAACGGCTTATAAAAGGCACGGTGGCTCCTCCGTCAAGAAGTTCCGCAGTCGCCTCCACAGATTTTAGCGGGAGAGATAGTTTCGCTGCAATTTTCTGATATATAGACATATTCAGATTATTAAATTTTCATTCAAATATGCCGCCCTCCACACAGGCAGCCGCCAACGGCTTCCCTCGGCACGGCGATTAGCCTCGAGGGAAGCCGTTGGCGGGTGCAAAATGAATAAAAATATTCCGTTCGCCAAAATTTTTACCAAAATTTTATGATTTTAAAATAATTTTTCTAATTTTGCGATTGACTCACTTATACAGTATACATCATGCTCGATGTCTCCGACGATATATTTGAGAGCTATGTTAACTTAAAGTTTGTACCATTTTATTTATTAATCATTAACCTGTTCATCAATGAGAATGAAGCTGCTTATGGCGTTGCTCATACTACTGACAGCAAACGCCTCCGCTCAACTGAAGAGCGTCTCCGGCACGGTCTATTCCGCAGGAGAAGACGAGCCCCTCATCGGCGCCACGGTGAAAGTGAAAGGCTCGAAGCTTGCCACCTCCACCGACATTGACGGCCGATTCAAACTCCAGGGTCTGCAACCATCCGACAAATATCTGGAGGTGACTTATGTAGGCTACCGTCCCGCCACGGTGGAGATAAAGCCGGATCTTAAGATTTATCTTGACATCGAGACTGAAATGCTTGACGAAATGATAGTCGTGGCTTTCGGAAAACAGAAACGTGAATCATTCACAGGTTCAGCCAGCGTGGTTGACGCCGACCAGATCGCCCGCGCCCAGGTCACAAACCCTATAGACGCACTGAACGGCACGGTGACAGGTCTGAATATGGTGGAAAGCAACTCTTTCGGCACAGATGCGACAATAACCATCCGAGGCATCGGCTCGCTCAACGCCGGCACCGACCCTCTGATCGTGCTTGACGGCATGCCCTACAACGGCTATTGGAACGACCTCAACCCCGCCGACATAGCCAGCATGACAGTGCTTAAAGACGCCGCGTCAAACGCACTCTACGGAGCGAGAGGTGCGAACGGAGTGATCCTTATCACATCAAAATCAGCAAAAAGAGGGAAGACATCCGTCAATTTCACCGCAAAATGGGGCGCGAATCATGACGGCAGGATAAAATATGACGTAATCGACAATCCGGGACAATATTACGAAGCGTACTACCTTGCCCAGAAAAATTATTTCCTCAACAGCAAAAAACAGACAGACGCACAGGCGCACCTCAACGCCAACGCCGCATTGGGAATGCCATACACGTCGGGAGGTCTCGGCTATATGGTCTACAGCGTGCCGGAAGGACAGCAGCTTATCGGCACCAACGGCAAACTCAATCCCAACGCCACTCTCGGCAACAGGATATCCAACAACGGAGAGATCTACACCCTCTATCCCGACAACTGGCTGAAAGCCGGTCTGCGCGACGGATTCCGGCAGGAATACAACCTGACAGTATCAAGCGGAAGCGACAAATACACCATGTATGGAAGTCTCGGCTACCTGAAAGACAACGGCATAGCCTATAACAATGATATCGAACGATATACCGCACGTCTCAAATCGGATGCCCAGATATATCCGTTCCTTAAAGTCGGAGGTTCCGCTTCATTCAACCATACCACCACCAACCTTGAGAGCGGGGTCTTCGACGTGCTCACCACGATCGCCCCGATATTCCCGTTGTATATCCGCGACCAATACGGCAACATAATGACCGATTCCAATGGTAAGGTATACGACTATGGCGACGGAAATATCCTGGGACTTGTACGCGCACAGGACGCATCAGCCAATAATATACAGGCTGACCTTCTCGACCTCAACCGCAACACCAGCAACTCATTCAATATCCAGGGATACGCCACCCTCGATTTCCTTGACGGATTCCATTTCACAGTCAACGGAAGCGCCTATATCACCGAAAACCGGATGGAATTCGGCTACAATCCGTATTATGGATTCCTTGAGGGGAGAGGATATGTAGAAACTTCCCATTACCGCACCCATGACTTCAATACCCAGCAGCTCCTCAATTACTCCAAGACATTCGGAGCACATTCCGTTGACGCGCTGCTCGGACATGAATACACCATGAATGGACAGACCTATCTTTTCGCCAGCCGCAACAATGTGGTGCTTTGGGAAAGCAACAAGGAGCTTTCCGGAGCGATCTCCGACGCCGATATGGACGGATACACCACCGCATACAATGTGGAAGGATGGTTCCTTCGTGCCCAATATGACTACGACAGCAAATATTTCGCCTCCGCATCGTTCCGCCGTGACGGATCATCCCGTTTCCATCCGAAACACAGATGGGGCAATTTCTGGAGCGCAGGCGCCGCATGGATCATGTCGAAAGAGGAATGGTTCCCCACCACATCGTTTGTCAATATGCTCAAGATAAAAGCATCGTATGGAGAGCAGGGTAATGACAACATCGGCAATTTCCTATATACAAACACATATAGCATATCCAGCTCAAACGGGGAACCGGCTTTCGTGTTCAATTCCAAAGGTAATGAGTCAATCACATGGGAGACCGTGGGTAGTTTCAACGCCGGCGTAGAATTCGAGCTTTTCAACAGCCGTCTTTCGGGTGGTGTGGAATTTTATGTGCGCAACACCCGCGACATGCTTATGTACTTCTCGACACCTCTCTCGCTTGGCTACACCGGATATTATGACAATGTCGGCGACATGCGCAATACGGGCGTGGAGGTTTCTCTCAACGCCGACGTAGTGTCGTCGGAGGCATTCACCTGGAATGTCGGTCTCAACTTGTCATGGGAGCGCAACCGGGTCACATACCTTCCGGAAGACAAAAAAATCGCCACATGCGACGGATACAACGGCTACCTTAGCGGATACCTGTTCTATGGAGAGGGACTTCCGGTCAATACATGGAGACTTCCGAAATATGCAGGGGTAAACGATGAAGGTGTGGCGATGTTCTACAAGACAGGCTCGGACGGAGAACTCACCACCACAACGTCGATAGACGGTGCTGATTATTACCTGTGCGGGTCCGCGCTTCCCGATGTGTTCGGCGGATTCAACACCTCGTTCAAAATATATGGAGTGGATCTGAGCGCGCAATTCAACTATTCTATCGGAGGAAGAAAATATGACACGGTCTACGCTTCTTTCATGACTCCCCCATATGAGACCATGACAGGAATGCCGATCCACAAAGACGCATTCAACGCATGGACTCCCGAAAACACCTCTTCCAACATTCCCCGCTGGCAGTATGGAGAATACACCAGCACCAACATGTCTGACAGGTTTCTTACAGACGCATCTTATCTCGGTTTGCGAAACATTACTCTTGGCTACACATTCCCCGAGTCGGTGACCCGGAGACTGCATATGAGCAACCTGAGAGTGTTCTGCCAGGCTGAAAACATATATTACTGGACTAAACGCAAAGGATTCGACCCGCGTATGGGCAGCCTATACGGCAACTACAACTCCTCTTCAGGATATTCATTCCCGATGCGCACCATTTCCGGAGGACTTTCGGTAGAATTCTAATCTTTTGACAACATTATGAAAGCAATACACAGATATATAAAACCGGCACTCGCCGGTCTCGTCGCCGCCTTTATGTTTCCGGGATGTCTCCAGGAGATAGAGCCTACGTCAAACGCAACACAGGAAGAGGTGGACAAGGGAGACAAGACAGGACTCATGACGGCTGTAGCCGCATACCTCAACACCTATAACTCCTCTTACTCGTACGACATAGGATTCATGGGGTTCAACATATGGCGTGACGCGTCGACCAGCGACATGCCTGTCTACAGCACAGCCTATGACTATTTCACATATGTCGAGATGTGTACATATCTCGGTAGCGAATGGGCAATGCAATACACTATCTGGCAAAGGTATTATTTCCTTATCCAGAAAGCGAATCTTGTGCTGAACGCCATTGACGTGGAAACTTATCCGGAAGATGCCGTCCCCGCCGTGACAGCGCTTGCATACCGCGCCAACGCATATATGGAGCTGGCGCAATGGTATGAATATAAGAAAACCGGTGTGGCTGCATTCGACAGCCAGGCGGAAGCTGACGGTATCATGGGTCTGACAGTACCTATCGTGACCGAAAGCACGACTGAGGAAGATTCCAGGCACAATCCGCGCGTACCGTTCTATACTATCTACCGTTTCATTCTTACCGACCTCAACAAAGGTGAGAAATACGGTGCAGGAGCGACACAACCCGATTCCAAGACATATCCCGGCATCGGTGTGGTCTACGGACTCCAGGCACGTCTGTGGCAACTGATAGGGACACGCTTCGAGCTTCATCCTGAAGACCTGGCAGCCGCCCTGAGTCATGAGAACGATGCCGACATCCCTTACGACGCGCTGGGAGTCACCACCTCCCGTGAATGTTTCGTAAAGGCGGCGGAATATGCGCGAAAGGCAATCAACTGCGGTTATACCCCGGTGACAGAGACCCAATGGTTTGATCCTACAACCGGATTCAACTCTGTCAACAATTCATGGATGTGGGCAAATATCATAACTACAAACAATGGTCTTGCCACCACCCTGACATGGCAGTCATGGGTTTCCTTCATGTCTCCGGAGGCAACTTACGGCGTGGCTACTACCGGATACGGCGCTTACCGCATGATCGACGCCCGTCTTTTCGGCACAATTCCTGACAGCGACTGGAGAAAACCGACATGGATAGCTCCGGAAGACGCGTCAGACCAACAGGCATTCAATTCAAAATATGCGCGCGGCACATCTCTGAGCTATTCGGAATGGAAAGATTTCGCTCCCTATACGGCATTTAAATTCCATCCCGCCAACGGCGACAGAAACACCTCGACCATAGGAAATGCGGTAAGCATGCCGCTTATGCGCGTGGAAGAGATGTATCTCATCGAAGCGGAAGCTGTGGGCCGTTCACAGGGTGACGCGGCGGGAAGAGCCCTGCTTGAATCATTCGTCAACACTTACAGATATACCGACGCTTCTTACAAAAGCACCGGTGCCGGCCTTGACGGATTTATCGATGATGTCTTCAACCAGAAACGTATCGAGCTATGGGGTGAAGGTCAGATACTCTGGGATTTCAAACGTCTTGAGAAAGCTATCGAGAAAGGCTATCCCGGCACCAACCATTCTGACCTGACACGCTTCAACTGGGCGCCCAACCTCAACGCTCCATGGACCACCCTGACGATCCCCAAGGCAGAGGTTGACTTCAATGACGCCGTTTTGCCGAATCCGGATCCATCCCACACAGGATATTACGATCTCTGGAGTGAATAGTCCCAGTTTTTATAATTCATATAATAAAGCTTATTCATAATGAAACTATATAATCTCACAATTGCCGCCGGTGCCCTCCTGACGCTCTTCTCAGCTGCGGGATGTTCAGGATCCGACGACTGGAAACCGGGTCCTGAGGATACCGAGAAAGGGGTCTCCGCATACTTCCCGGTACCCGCAAAGACATCATATATATTTGATTCGGAAGCCGACCCGGATGATATGAAGATCGAGGTCAATGTTTCCAGACAAAACATAGCCGACGCCATAGCCGTTCCGCTGTCGCTCTCTTCCGGAGCGGAAGGCTGCGGCATTCCATCCGCTGTAAATTTCGAGGCGGGAGAAGCCGAAGCTTCCTTCATTCTTGACTGCGCCGGAATTCCCGACGGAAAGATGCAGGAGGTCACAATATCACTTGACCCTTCTCAGACCGATATCTACGGAATCGGTCTTGACGCCGTGACTTTCTCAGTGATAAAAGCCGAGTGGACCCTTATATCCGACAACTTGCGCTACAGCCTGCAATACGGAAATTATCCGGACGTATTTTCCAATATGTATCATCTGCAGGGCACTACCCAGCTGAAACTCGAAAACTTCTTCGGATCAGGTCTTGACATCATCTTTGACTGTCCCTCACAATATATCACTCCATTCATCCCCACCGTCAATGCACTGGTAGAGGATGAGGCTCTGTTGGAATGGGAGCTTTATGATGAGGCGAACCAGACATATCCGGAATGGAATCCCGGAAACGACAGCGCCAACCCCTACATCACATATCTCTATGCCTATGGTGCGGACGATGGTTATGACTGGACATATGGCGACATGTATTATAACGCATCAACCGGCTACGGCTACTTCTACATGTGCTTCTATCTGGAGACTGACGACGGCAACTGGGGATATGCATATCCTTATTTGGACTTCAATCTGAAATACAATCCTTTCGAATAAAGACTGACAGACATGAAAAAGACTAATATTTTCGCCATGCTGCTCAGCCTGGCATGTGCCGCCGGAATGACGGCGTGTGATGAAGACGCCGTGAAACAGGAACTGCAGGCGCCCGAGGTCTCCGAGACCGCAGGAAATTATCAATCGCTCGATTTCGAATGGACTCCTGTAGCCAACACGACCCAATACGGATACAAGCTTTATGATCCGGAAGGAATCGTGGTAGACGCCGGTGTCACACAAGACACAAAAGCGCATTTCTCGGAGTTGCTCCCCTCCACCACCTACAAGTTGCTTGTGTGGGCGTTCGCCGGTCCTGACACCGATTATACCACATCCCCGGCAGCTGAACTGACCGCAACCACCGGGGCGCTCATAAAGCTCGAGACTCCGTCCGGACTGACAGTGACTGACGCCAACGGAGCCGTGACAGCCACATGGAACGCGGTGCAGGGCGCGGAGTCATACTCTTATGCGCTATCATCGTCCGCCGGAACGATATCTTCCGGAACCTCAGTAAAGACTTCTGTGAAAATATCCGGACTTGAGGAAGGCGACTATACATTCTCCGTGTCGGCACTCACCACCGCAGGGGGATACCTTCCAAGCGACGCGGCGACAGCCGAATTATATTTAGCCTCCACCGTGACCGAATCATGGCGCGCGAACGGCACCTATTACAGTGAAATAATGGGAAGAAGCTGGAACGCCACCATCATAGCCTACAGCGACGGCACATACTCCATACCCGCGTTCTATGGTGTGGAGGGATATGATTTCAATTTCACCGTCGAATCAAACGGCATGATAACCATTCTGTCAGGCACACCCAACGGAGATTATTACCGCACGGTTCCCACCGGAGTGGAATCTGTGGGAGACCTGTTTGTATATCCTTCGGAGTATCAATACACAGGTTTTGACGGATCTGCAAGCGGTGGCGATATATGGATCGGTTATTACGACCAATACTGGAATGAGACATTTTATACCGATTCATTCAACTGGAACGGGATGTCCTCATCCATTACAATCGATGATCTCGTAGGCACCTATAACAACCACAGCTGGGGCTCGACATGGATCACGGATGATTGGTCAGAACTTGTTTTCGATGACAGTGACTGGACCGCCACTGTCGAGAAGATCGATGCAGACACCATTTCCCTTGACGGGCTGTATTACACCGAATGCCCGATCATCGGCACCTTCAACGCGTCGGCAATGACAATTACGTTCCAGCCTCAGACCTACGCCGAATGGTATGTCTTCGCAGCCACGTCTGATCCCGGAGATCCTGTTGTGGCGAAAGTAAGCTCCGACGGGACGATTTCCTTCCCTGAATATAAATTATTTTATGACACATATTATTACCTGATAGCGGAATCGGTATTGACCCCTGAACGCGCGACCAAAGCATCCTCCGCGCCGAAAAAGACGCGTCCGGCACATGCCGCCCGACCTCAAAGGAGATGACATGACCGATACAGGCACAATAATGCCGGGAACCCCACAACGGAGTTCCCGGCATTTATTGTGTATCCCCGATGTCTCACGACATCCTCCGGAATACGTTTTACAACCATAAACGTGGAGTGACGCCACTCCAGATCTTGACATCGGCAGCCATAACAGACGGCTGCCAAAAAAGAATTAATGTAGCAAGAGAATTAATGTGTATTTTGATTAAAAGAGCCTGATATATCGCATGTCACGGAACTTTCAGTCCCATTGATGCTATGTAACCTTCCTGAGGGATGCAATTCTGATGCTTGCATCGCTCAATAAACTTGTCGAGAGCCACCTGCGCCTTTGCCCTGTCGGGTTTGGCTTCACGGATCTCCGCGAAAGTATGGTGAGGTCCTTCGGCGAACCTTATCACCTCCTCCCACTCTTCGGGCATTGAAATACCCATCATGCAACTGTCATCTTTCTTCTTATAGGGCCAGAATGTATAACCGATATTGTTATCCTTCATAACTTTCACGAAATCCGCCTGCCATTCATCCGTATTGTGCCCTATCTCCCCCATATACATCGGGCGGTTGCTTTTGTCGCGGAAATCGATATACGACTGTATAGCCGGAGCGGTGGCGGGGCCTCCGTAGCGATGGCATGTGAACATGAGCTGCGGATCATAACCGGTATCTTTCAACGGATCAAAATTACTGTTCCACTGGGGCGCCCCTATCAAGATCACATGGTTGGGATCCACTTCCCTGATAGCCGCCACACAACGTTTATGCAGCGGTTCGAGACGTGCGTTCAATTCCTCCTGATTATCGAAATAGGTAGCCACCGGCTCATTGATAAGCTCATAACCGAGAATTACCGGCTCATTCTTATAATAATCGGCTATCCTGCGCCATATCTCACAGAATTGCTGCTGGCATTTCTCACTTTCAAGGAGCCATGGATAACCATAGGAGTCATCAATATTGTCTCCGGTCTGACCTCCCGGTGCGTCATGCATGTCGAGAATCAGATAAAGATTGTCGGCACGGCACCAGCTGACCACACTGTCGATCCTCGCGAATCCGTCTTGTCCGGATGTCAGCCCCATGTAATCTTCGTCAGTAAAGAGTTTGTAATGAAACGGAAGACGTATGGTATTCGCGCCTGTGGCGGCAATGAAATCGATATCGGCTTTCGTAATATAGTTGTCTTTGAACTGACGCCAGAATTCAGCGGTCTTTTCCGGACCTACAAGATGGCAGAAAAGGTCATTTATCTGGCGCGGAGCGTTCATTCGCTGGAATCCGAACATATAGCCCTCCGGATTCAGCCAGTTTCCGAGATTCGTGCCCACGATATAAAATTTGTTGCCGTCCGGAGTCACGAGATCCGTCCCGCTCACCTGAATGAAACCGGTGGTTTCGGCGGCAGCGTCGGCGTCCTGCGCGCAACCTGCGGCTCCCGATGCTGCAAGCAAAGCCGACACACCGCAGACAATAGATATGAAAGTCTTCTTCATAATGAAAATCTTATTGAGAAATAAAACGCGGTCTCCGCCTCCTGCCGGCGGAGACCGCGTTCAAACCTAAAACCTAAAATCCAAAAATATTTACCGGAAACTTATCAATCCCTGTGTTCCTGGATAATGATATCCTTCACTGTCACCTCGGTTCCGGCAGGGTTTCCTCCGAAATCAAGCACGATGTTCATCGGATTGATATCCTGACCGGGAAGATTGACCCAACTGAAAGTGACGTCATCATATGCCTCCACCGCCTTGCGGTCAGCCATATAGAAAACATTGTCGTTGTCGCCGCCTCCGGCAAGAACACATTTGAATGTGACGCCGGGAAGATCCTGCGTGGAATAGAAGGTGACACGGAAATCATAGCTTTTACCCGCCTCGGTGGCTATATCTGTCACAAAAGCGAATTGCGCCTGCCACTGGTCGGTGGTCGCCTCAGGCAACGAGAGAGTCCACGAATTGCCGTTGACTGTCATTTCCGGATCCGCTATCTGCGCCCATCCCGGAGCATACCAGAAAGTATTGGTATATGTGCAGCCGTTAAACAGGTTGTCGCCGCTGTCGACCGCCACCCATGTTACGGGTGATTCCGGTTCAGGATCCGCCGGCGACGGCAAAACGGTACCGTCATCGTCAGAGTGCTTCTTAATAACGATGTTGGTGATTTCAAACGCTACGCCGGGGTAGCCCGCCACGTCAAGTGTAAGCACGAGATTGCCGTCGAAACCCGGAAGATCGGAGAAATAATAGCAAGATCCGTCGGCACTGAAGTTCTGTTTGTCCGCCACAAAGAATGTGTCGTCATCACCTTCCGGATGAGGCTTGACTGTGATCTGAGTGTCGACCGGGGCATTCACGAACATAGAGAAGTCATATGTCTCCGCCGCCGAGATCATGATATCTGTGGCGATATGCACCTGACCCTGCCATTGGTCGCCTCCCATTCCGTCGGGGGTTGTAAACGATATTTTCTCGTTGGAAAGCTCGATATCCGGAGCCGCTATCTCACCCCAGCTGCCGTCGGCAAACCATGTGGACAGACTCAAAGCCGCATTTTTCCACATATTGAACTCGCTGTCATACTTGAATCCCTCAAACACAGGTTCGGGAGCCTCGAACGGCGCGAGGATATAATGCCATGCTATCGATCCGTTGTCGCAGGTCAGCTCCACCTTGTTTTTGGATATTGAGTTGACCTTGAACTTCGGTTCGTTGTAGAACTCCATGTTGGGGACATATCCGAACAGTGTGCCTGCCGGCAAAGAGAGGACAAGGTCAGCCCCGTCAGCCGAAAGCTGGAAAGGGAGATTCTCCTGAACTGAAGCCGGTGCGCAATAGTCCTGACCGTCGTTCGTGTTATAATCCGAATACGGAGGGAGATCGGTGATACCGGTGTTGACATATATAGTGCCGCTATCACCGGGATCATACGTATATAGACCTCCGTTCTGGTTCCCGTTGTCGGCGAAAATCATCTTGTTGGCATATACGCCCACACTCTCTTTGTCTCCCGGATTCGCGCTCCACCAGTTAAGACCGTCCGATCCGCTTTCCCCGCAACCGAGGTGGGCGGCGAGATCCCCGGCGATATGCCATTCCTTTGACGCCCCGTCCGTAAGGTTGCGTATATAGGGTGTGAAATCGATCTTGGTGTTTTCGATATGGATGGTCGCGGTCTTTACCCCTTCCGAGATACCGTTGCGGTTGCCGACCTGCATCTCCACTTCATAATCACCGGCGGCGACAATTATACCGCTGTAGCCGTTGCGGGTGGAAATCGTGGGTGTGTCTTTGAGATATATCCTCCATACCGGGAATACCCCCACCGGATTGTCGATATTAAGGGTATATTGGTTTGTCTCCTGGTCCACAGTGACCACGATATTATAATCACCTGCCTGCGGCAGACCCGCCTTGCTCACTCCGTCGATGGAATCTTCCGAGCAGGCAGCCGCCATAAGGAAAGCGCCTGTCAGAGCAGCCGATTTTAAGATATATGATGTTATTGCTTTCATTTCGATTTAATTTGGGAGATGATCAATAAGGATTCTGTTTGATTGTACCGTGAGCCTGGTCAACCTCGCCCTGCGGGAAGGGGATATACTTTTTGTTGGGGGTATATGTGCCCTGACGGCCGTTGGGGACCTCGTCGTCAGGCACGAGCACACTTTCCGCAAGCCCGGAACGGATAAGATCCCAATAACGTTTCCCTTCTCCGAGGAACTCCAGTTTACGCTCATCCAGAATATTCTCGAGGGTAGCGGTCTTTGAGCCGAGTCCCGCACGCGCCCGCACCTGGTCGAGCCATCCCTGCGCGTCGCCGGAACCTGCACCGCGCACGGCGAGTTCCGCCGCGTTGAGGAGCACTTCCGAATATCTGTACAGACGCAGGTTATTGTTGTAGTTCAGGATAGCGTCGGCTATCTGTCCGGCATTCGCTCCGATGATCGGTGCATATTTGCCGATAAAATGCCCTGTATCCTGATAGCCGATCTGATATGAACCGGGTTCCGGAGTCCAGATAGACACATCTCTTCTCACGTCGCCCTCCTCATATGAATCGTATGCTGACTGACGCACCGTGCAGAAGCCCCAGCCTGTATTGTCATGGATGCCGTCAGCGCCATTGTAGCCACGCGCTCCCACCATACCGGGCACTACAGTTCCACCTGCAGTTCCACCCCAGCTCCAGTTGCGACCGCCGAGATAGTCGGAATAATTGATCTCATATATTGATTCGTCACACCATTCTCCCGTCACGTCCCAGATCGCCGCGAAATCAGGATTCAGACTGTAATCAGGAGAATCTATTATCTCTTTCATATAATTGAGGGCAGCCGGAAAACGGGACTGGTCGTTCTGATACATCACGATCTCCGTGTAAAGCATATATACGAAAGGAATGGTCACGCGTCCCACCTCGCTTTTGTCTGCCTTCCATTTGAGTTTCCTGTCGGCTATGACCTTTTCAAGATCAGAGATCATAAATTCGTATACCTCATCGGCAGTATACTGAGTGCCAAGGAAATCACCTGAAAGGTTCTCGGTGTAATACACGATGTTGCCCCACCATTTCCATAGCTGATTGTAGAAGAACACCCGCAGCGCGAGACACTGCGCCTCATAATACGCCCTGTTCTCCTCAGTCATGTCGGTGACATTGAAATCATTCATATAATGGAGGGCGTCGTTGCAACGCTTCACGCCGGAATAGGCGTTGGAATAGTTGGTGTCGAGCACGTCGGTCGCCGGTATGTTGAAATCAAACATCTTCTTCCACATTGCCATGTCTCCCGCGTCTCCCCCTCCGGGATAGAACTGATCCGTCATCATGTCGGCATAAAGATTGATGGCTGTATAATTGTTGGCGTAGTCAAACCAGCACATCGGGTCGTAAGCCGCCACCACGGCTTCCTGAATAGCCGCGTCTTTGGTATAGTACACCTCTATTGTCTCCTGAGTATTGGGGAGTGTGTTGAGCCAGTCGGATCCGCACGAAGCCAGTCCCGCTCCGGACGCCGCCATAGCCCCATATATGAAAATCTTATTTAGTTTCATGTTTGTAAAGTCTTTTTGTTACAGATTAGATTGATACGTTGAAACCTACTGTCCAGGTACGCGCCATCGGATATACGCCATAGTCGATACCGATTCCCGTACCGCTTCCCACCTCTGGAGAGAAACCTCTGTATTTAGTGGCGGTAAACAGGTTTTCAGCCATCACGAACACGCGGAAATTGTTGAATCCTATCTTCCTGATCACGTCATAAGGAAGCGTATACGACAACGTGAGGTTGGAGCAGCGCAGATATGCTCCGTCGCTGAGGAAGATATCCGACGACTGCCAGTTGCGGCTGTCGTTCATCATGAACTTGGGCAACGAGTTGGTGGTTCCCTCTCCGGTCCAGCGGTTGAGAAGCCATGCGGGCATATTCTTTGCCGGAGTGTCCCCGCGTAAAGAGGCGTCGTATATCTTGTTGCCCCATACGCCCTGGAAATAGGCTGTCAGCTGGAATCCTTTCCATCCGAGACCCAGATTGAATCCGTAGGTCCAGTCAGGCAGACCTTTGCCCAGTTTCGTGCGGTCGTCAGTCGTAAGCTGTCCGTCGCCGTTGGTATCAAGGAAAATAAGATCGCCCGGAGTGGCGTAGAACTGATTGTCTGCGGCGAGACCGTACTTCGTGTTAAATGCGTCTGCCTCGGCTTGTGTCTGGAGCACACCGCCGGTCTTATATCCGTAGAAATAAGGGAACACTTCCCCGTTCTTGGAGCGGGCGATGTCACCGGCGGTTCCGTTCGACACCTCTGTACGCCAGCCGTCGGAGTTGCCGAGATCGATAAGTCTGTTCTTAAGGTAAGAGAGGTTGCCTCCGAGATTCACTGTCCAGTCTCCGAACGTATAGTTCCAGCGGAGTTCCATCTCCACACCCTGGTTTTCCATCTTTCCTACATTGCCGAGCGGTTTTGATTCACCCACGTATGTCGGGATCATCATCGTCATAAGCATGCCGTCGGTCTTCTTCATGTAATAATCGACGGTAAACTGGAGGGAGTTGTTGAAGAATCCGAAATCAAGACCGACGTCAGTCTGTGTAGACTCCTCCCAGCGGAGATCGGCATTGGCGAGACCGGACGCCTTTGAACCGTAAGACTGGCTCGAGCCTTCAGGACCGAAGTAGAAATTGTTACCGCCGCTTGTCAGCACGGTATATGCGAAATCACCGATCGACTCATTACCGTTCTTACCCCACGACACGCGCACTTTGGTATTGCTCCACCATTCAGGACGGCTTTCAAGGAATTTCTCCGATGTCGGGTTCCAGCCCACTGAGAAGGAGGGGAAATTCGCCCATTTGTTGTTTGATCCGAATCTTGACGACCCGTCCCTGCGGAATGTGAGCTGAGCCATATAGCGTCCGTCGTAATCATATGACAGACGTCCGAAATAAGACAGGAGCCGGGGCCATGCGTTGTTGATGGCGCCCCATCCTGTACGGTTGCCGCCGTCTTCCTCTCCGGGCTGTCCCTGCGCCACATCCACGTATGGCTTGTCGTAATTGTAAAGCTTGTTGGCAGAAGCCCCGAGATACCATCCTGTGCCCTCTTTGGCAGACTGACCGAGCACAACGTTCACATGGTGGTCGCCGAAGTTCTTATCATACGTGAGAAGATTCTCAATCTGCCATGTCCATCCGCGGTTCCATGAAGAGGATGCGGAAGCATGAATGGCGTCGGTATTGTTAAGATTGCTGTAATACGCTGCTTCGGAATGGCTCTCGCTTCCCCAGAAACCGAAATCTCCGCCGAAGCTGATACGATATTTCAATGCGTCCCAAAGCTGTAGCTCGGCGTTGAAGTTGGTCACGAACTTATGGCTCCAGTTCTTTCCTGCCGGGAAGGAGAATCCGTAAAGCGGGTTGGTAAGTTCCTGATAACCGCCGCCGAACGCCTCGGGCACCGTGTAAAGATTGCCGTCGGCATCATAGCGGGGTACATATTTGTCGTTGCCGGCATAGAAATTCATTTGCTGTTCATATTCCGCGCTGCCCGGCACGAGAGTCGGGGTGAGCAACGGAGACATGCCGAGGGCGTTGGTAAGAGCGCCGCCGTAATAGCTTCCGTCAGGGTTGGCGACACCTGTGGAATGTATGCGTGCGTAAGAGATGTTGGCGGTGAGTACAAGTTTGTTGAGAAAATTCCTTTTCCCGGAATCATCAAACAACGTGTACACATTATTTGAACGCAGCGACAGACGGTTGTAATTTGAATGTCCGTAATTGCCCCCCACGATACCTTCCTGGTCATAATAACCGAGCGAAAGGAAATAGCTCAGCTTCTCGGTTCCGCCCGACACCGACACCTGATGGCTCTGCACCGGGGCGTTGTCATTGAATATGGCGTCCTGCCAGTCGAATCCCTTTCCATAGCTGTAGGGATCCAGATAAGGGGCAGGCTGTCCGGCGTTGAGATACCCTTCGTTTTTCATGAGGGCATATTCGGTGCCGTTCATCATTTTTATCTTCTTGCTTGTGCTCTGCCACCCGTAAGAGAAATCGTATGTCACTTTGGCACGTCCCTGCTGACCGTTTTTTGTGGTGACGAGGATCACACCGTTAGCCGCGCGCGCTCCATAGACCGCACCGGAAGCAGCATCCTTAAGCACCTCTATAGATTTGATATCCGAGGGATTGAGGTAATCGATACCGCCGTCGATAGGCATACCGTCCACGATATACAGCGGATCGGAATTGTTGATTGTGCCGACGCCTCTCACTCGTATCTGTGCGCCGGTTCCCGGCTGACCGTTGGGAGAGGTGACAGTCACACCTGACGTAAGTCCCTTCAGAGCGTTGTCCACACGCACGGGAGCCGTCTGGGCAAGCTGCTCTTCGCCGATCTTGGAGATAGCCGCCGTCACGACGCTCTTCTTCTGCGTGCCGTAGCCTACCACAATCACATCGTCAAGCACTTCTGAGTCTTCCATGAGTTTGATTTCGATGCCTGACATCGCGCCCTGCACTTTGACTTCCTGTGTGGTATAACCCACATAAGAAACCACTATTACAGAGCCGTCTTTCGCCTGGATAGTGAATTTACCGTCTACATCGGTTGAAGTTCCCGCAGTGGAACCTTTCACCATCACCGTCGCCCCGATCAGAGGCTCGCCGTCGGTTGCCGAGACAACCGTACCGGTCACTTTGACATCCTGGGCATATATGCCGAGACATGTCATGATCGCGATGAGAAACAGGGTTAACTTTTTCATCTGTTCTTTGGTTAAGTTAGTATTTATTATGAGTTTATCAAATCAATGAGTTTATCAGGTCAATCTGATAGAGTCATCAGCGGGGATTCAGGCTGCGACTGTCAATTCTTCTGGAAGATCCTTACATAATCCACCTTCATCGTCACGGGAAGCGCGCTCTCGTCCACACCGTTCCATCCGCCCCAGTCGCCTCCCCAGGCAAGGTTAAGTATCGGATGGAAAGCGTAATGGAAAGGCCAGCTGTCATGATCAGAACCCATTGACGATCTGAGAGCGCGGAGCTGCACTTTGCCATCCACATATGTGGTGATCTCATCTTCTGTCCATTCAAGGGCATAGGTATGGAAATCTCCCTCCGCGCCCTGACATTTCATTTCGTGGGTGATCTGGGTATTCTTTGTATGATTGTATTTTTCCGTATGGAGGGATGAGGAGACATAATCCGGATTCACACCGACCTCCTCCATGATATCGATCTCGCCGCATTTCGGCCAGGGGTTTGTGCCCCAGTCCACATTACATGGCATCATCCAGAACGCGGGCCACGTCCCTTTACCCTTCGGCAGACATATGCGCGCCTCAAAATATCCATATAGCCACCCTGTTGACGGACGGGCGTTGATCCTTCCTGAATATATCTTGCCGTCGCTGCCTTTGAAACAATTTATATGAAGGAATCCGTCCTTGACCTCCGTGGTACGTTTCCCGTCGATCTCCTTGTCGGTATATGTCTGCAGTTCGTTGTTGACGTATCCCGCCGCCCAGTTTTCATGAACCCAGTCGCTTCCGGGACGGGTTCCCTCGTTAAACTCATCGCTCCATACGAGAGAATACCCCTCAGGCGCCTCGACGGCATCACTGAGCTGGCTTACCTTTATCTCTGAACTTTCGCCTCCGAAAGTGAGGGTCAGCACAGCCTCGCGGCGTGCATCCGTGTCATTGACACCAGCCGTCAATACGACATCCGTGTCACCCTTTCCACCTTTCGCCGGATTCACACTCAGCCATGAATCGGAAGAGGAAAGTTCCCACTCTGAATTGGATGTGACCGTCATTACCGCTGAAGATTCCTGTCCGCCGAAAGTCATGGATGAGAACGACGTCATAGCCTTTGCCACATATCCCTGCGACAACGTGACTGTCTTCACCTGATTCCCTCCCGATATAATGTTGATAGCCGCACTGCGTGCGTCGAATCCGGTATTGGCGGAGACCGACACCCTGACCACGGTGGATTCATTCCTGACCCCGCCCGAGGGACGGAGCGTGACCCAGTCGGCATCTGTCCTCACCGCCCAGTCAGCGTCTGCCGTGACCGCGAGATCAAGTGTGGCAGCCGCTGCATCCGTCTGAAGGATCTCCGGCGCTACCGAGACTTTCACAGATGTTCCGGAAGGGGCGGGATCATCATTCCCGTCGCCGCCGCATGCCGCCAAAGCCGGCGTAATAAAAGCGATGCTGAAGATTGCTGCTGTCAATGTGGATTTCTTCATATGTAATGATTTTAAAGTCTTCTCCGTTTTCATGCCGCCTTAACGGATATGAAATCGTTTTCGGTTGCAAATGTAGCGTGTATGAACCCTTTCCGGCAAGTCTTTGACCTATTCTTAACTACGTCAATTTAAAAATTTTAATACGTCACCAATACACCAAATAAAATCATAAATCTATAATACAACACTTTAGCAATACGTCTAAAAAGTGAAAATTTTTATTCTTTTCTTAAAAAATCGGTAAGACTGTCTTCCCTCCCCAGATTGAATTTCTTGCGGATGCGATAACGCATCGTCTCCACTCCGCGCACAGAGATACTGAGAAGCGGCGCGATCTCTTTGGTGGAAAGGTTCATCTTGAGATATGCGCACATGAGCACTTCATTGTTTGTCAGGTCGGGATAATCTGCACGCAATTTCTTTATGAAATCATTGTGGACAAGATCAAACTCCTCCTCCACCCTTTTCAACACCTGGTCGCTCTTTATATCCACAGTCACCTTCCCCTGTAGTTCCTGAATGGCTTTTCTGGCATCGGAAGATGACCTGGGAATAAGCTGGAGAATATTCTGCAGCTCCCTTTTCACGGTCTGCAATGTCTCGTTTTTATTTGCCAGACTGATCATGACGTTAGCCATTTCCTGTGCCTTATGACGCAATTCCTTGTCAAGCTGTTCTTTCTCAAGCTGTACGATCTTATGATCCTTAAGTTTCGATTCCCATTCGAAATCCGCCTGACGTCTCGCCATCTCGGCATCTTTTTCCCTCATGAGGTCAAGCTGTTTGAGACGCACCCTTCTTTTCTCAAGCACGACACATCCCCAGACTGCAACCGCCGCAAGAGCAACATACAGACCAAGCGCCCACACCGAACGCCACCAGGGAGGAGACACTCTGAAGCTTATGGAGTCGATACTTTCAGAACCGTCTGCCGCCACCGCCCTCACCTCGAAGGTGTATTCCCCCTCCTTGAGATTGGTAAATTCCTTCATCCCGGAAGACACGGGCGCGCTCCACTTGTCATCTTTAAACCTGGTATGATACAATACTCCCTGGGCAAGCTCCGCAGGACTTCCGAACTCTATCCTGATAGAATTTTCGGAATATTTCAACACGATATCATCCTTCAGACCCTGGAAATTACCTTGATATACAATGGAGTCTTTCATGGTGGTGACTGACATGCGGTTGATCCTTGAAAGAGGCTTGCCCCACTCATCAGGCACGGAATCTCCGGACTCGGAGAAATCAAAGAACGCATATCCGTTGCGAGTAGGATACGCAATATAATCAGGCGCGACAGGAAACATCACTTCGCCGTCGTGCATAGGTTTTGTGTCGGACACCGGCAACGGAATGCGGCGCATCCCTAAAATCCCCGCAGGATCAGCCTGAAGAATCTCCTTGTCGGTCAAAGCATAGATCCACCCTCCCGTTTTGCCGACGCGCGAGACCTTATGCGGCGAACCTAAAAGCAGTGACATCCTCCGATCCGGAACGATCGATTCGGCGTTTGAATCATAGCGGTATATACCCGATCGTGTTGAAAAATAGACATCGTTGTCTATCCTGCTTATAGAGATACCCGAAGTGAGTGACAGACCGTCGGACGTCTCTTTAAAGTTAAATATTTTCTCCACCCTCATCGTTGCCGTGTCAACCGCCAGCCTGTACACTCCCTCTTCACCATCGTCGCTCCAAAGATGTGTGGCGGATTCCTGAACGAAATTATAACAGCTTCCGGTATATCCTCCGACAGTACCGTCAAGCAGCCATCTGCCTTTCCCTTTCCTTATCACCATGAATCCGAAGTATGTACCCACATACGCGCGGTCAGGGTCGTTCCGGAAACGCTCTACATTCCACGCCGACTTCACACCCTCGATACGTTCAACCCGGTTCCCGTTTATCAGAAAAAGCCCCCTGTCATGACAGCAGAACAGATCGTTCCCTATTTTTGACAATCCCCATACCTGACCTTTCAGACCTTCAATCTGCCTGAAAGTGGAGCGGGAAAGATCCGCCCCCGGAAAATAATCCACATAAAAGAGACCACGGTTGGTGCCGAGATACATCTTGTCGCCGACCGTGGCGAGCACATATCCCGACCCGATCGGAAGCGCATTGTTCGTGAAGGTCTCCACAGGCATTGTCAGCAATATCTTTGCCACGCCTACGTCCAGCCCCGCCCACAGGTCCCCCTTGCCGTCAAACTTCAGCGACAGCACGGTATTGTTGGGCAACCCCGTCGATTCATTATACAGCTTCATGGCTCCCGAAGTAAGATCTATGACCCCTACCCCGTTGTCGATACTGCCGAGAGCCAATGTATTGGCGCATACATCCGCACTGAACACCTCTCCGAGCGCCAATGCCGCCGAAGAAGCCGCCTCAAGCCTTGTGAGGGTATTTCTGTCATACCTGTATACCCCCTTGTCAGCCGTGACCACAAGCATGGATCCTCCATACGGGAGCACACCCCTTATCCGCACCCCCTTCAAAGATTCAGCTCCGTGCGCGTCGACCACCGACTTCCCCATAAGGAACTTCAATCCGTCGTCAGTACCGAGCCACAAGACCCCGTCATCCATCTCTGAACAATCTATTTTGTATCCCGCGTCAATTAGTGTGTGCGCCCCGGATTCCTCGTCATACAGAATTACACTGACATCCCCCTGCGCCACGACAGTATTGCCATGACTGTATACATTCCATATATTGCCGATATGCCTGTCGTTGCCCACGCTGTCGCTCAGGCATATATACTCTAAAGATTTTTCCGGATCAGAAATATAATATCCGAATTCGTTTATACCCCCGACATAAAGGCGCTTCTTCTTTTCGTCCATAAAAACTCCACGAGAAGAGTAACGGTTGTTCAGCGGAAACATCCTCACCATGGAATTATCGAATTGCAGCAAACCGTCCTGGGTTGCAAAAAACACCCAGCCGTCATCAAAAGTGGCGATTTTCCATGCTTTTGCCGTGGCGAGCGGAGTCCCGGGGAAAGACTGGATCATTTTCTGACCCAACGGGAAAACCGGCACAGACATGACAAGCCACACCACCACCATGATAATACGGAAGGAGATTGCCCGGAGATGCCTCGGGACGGTCATATCGTTCGTTTTATGAGTCAGTTTGTCAGCAGCAAGATACATCCCTGTCAGATAATATATATGCAACACATTTATTACCAGCCATTATCTTATATGACCGACAATATCATATGTTTTGTCAAAATTAGAAAAATTTTTCCAATTCTCAAAAAAATATAGCAAACCGTTTACCTTTGATTCTGATTTTACCTTATCCGATTTTTATGATTTATAATTATTTCAGCCAGACAAACAAAAAAATCCTCAAAATTATTTACAAAATTCTTGTATTTTAAAAAAGTTTGATTAATTTTGCGTCATATATCCCACAGCGCATAGGTTTTGTCACATAAGCCTGATAAGGGAATCCACATTTCTGTGAAGATCCGGAAGTCCTTATGCTTGGGATGGATGATTCTAACGCCGCAAAACCGGCGGAGTGATTCCGCTTGTTTTGCCATCGGTCTGATATTTCTTCATAAGGGTTTTGTCAATATGACCGATGCATGTTTGGTTGAATAATGGTACATTGGAATCCGACGGCTTTTTAGCCGAACAGATTCAAAGATTCCGGTTACATCTATTTCTGAATCACATCGACATGAAACCTGACTCTTTAAAGCAGTAACGAATCCGTGAGGATCCGTTATTGTTTTTTTACGGACGGTTAACCATATTTTGTTGCGGCTGTGCAATTTTTTGACTAATTTTGCAACGGTTTGACCACCCTCCGGCTTTCCATCCTTTTCCACAGGCACACACCCGATTGCCGGACCAACCGATTAGACCCTGTTAATGACATGAAACAATTTTTCGAAAGCAGAGAGCCGTTCTCCCTCGAATCAGGAGAAACATTGCCCTCCCTCACTGTGGCTTACCATACTTATGGCAAGCTCTCTCCCAGACGCGACAACGTGATCTGGGTAATGCACGGGCTGACCGCAAACTCCGACGTGGCAGACTGGTGGCCGGGCACCGTAGGCGACGGCTTGTTTCTCGATCCCGGAAAATATTTCATCGTCTGCGCCAACATGCTCGGCTCATGCTATGGCACCACAGGACCCTCTTCTATAAATCCGGCGACAGGCTCACCCTGGTGCGGATCGTTCCCTAAGGTCACCATACGCGACATGGTACAAGCCCACAAACTCCTCGCGAAACATCTCGGCATCACCAGAATACATGAGATGATCGGTGTGTCGCTCGGCGGATTCCAAGCCATCGAATGGATGGTCTCGGATCCAGACATCGCTGAAAACGTCATGTTCTGCGCCACCGACTCCTCTTGCAGCCCGTGGCTCGCGGCATTCAACCAGTCGATGTATATGGCGATAAAGACTGACCCCACATGGGGCACGCCAAGTCTTGACGCGGCAAGACAGGGACTCGCCACAGCCCGCTCGATAGCCCTCATCAGCTACCGGGGACCTTTCGCCTACAACATGAGCCAGAAAGACAGCGAAGAGAAAGAGGATCCTTTCTTCCACCGCGTACAGACATATCAGGAGTATCAGGGGAAAAAACTGTGCGACCGTTTCGATGTCTATTCATATGTAAGGATCTGCCAGAGCGGCGACTCCCACGATGTGGGGCGCGGAAGAGGCGGCATCAAAAACGCGCTCGCGCGGATCAAAGCCGAAACCCTTGTCATCGGTATCACTTCCGACATATTGTTCCCCCCGGCGTGCCTTGAGGAACTTGCCGCCAACATCCCCGGCTCCCGTCTGGAGGTGATGCATTCCGATTTCGCACATGACGGATTCCTCATAGAGCACCTGCAGCTCAACGAGATCATGCACCGCTGGAGAAAGGAAAGAAAACCCGACAGCGGAGTCAATTGTTTTTAATTCAAGGACTATACGTATTGCCGCAACGGCAATATCTACATACGGCATAACACCCGTTTTTTTATGAACCCAAAATCAAAGATTATGAAATTCAAGACATTGTTACTCGGGATCGCGGCTATAGGACTTGTATCCACAAGCTGCGTGTCAAACAAGAAGTATTCGGAACTCCAAGGGAAGTATGACGAACTTCAGACCACTTACGGAAGCACCCGCGAGGAGCTTATAAACTGCAATGCCGACTCACGCAACCTGCAATCGCAGCTTCAGGCAGCCAACCAGAGCAACGCGGAACTGAAGAAAGGGATGCAGGAGCTGAAGCACACCCTCGACAAAAGTATGGAGGCAAACAACCAGGGAAGCGTGAACATCTCCAAACTCGTGGACGAGATCAACGCCTCCAACAAGTATATAAAGCAGCTTGTCGACGCCAAGTCGAAATCCGATTCACTCAATATCGCCCTCACCAACAAGCTGACGCGTTCGCTGAGCAACGACGAGCTTAAGGACGTAGACGTGAAGGTGCTCAAGGGAGTGGTCTACATATCGCTCGCCGACAACATGCTGTTCAAGACAGGCAGCTATGAAGTCAACAGCCGTGCGATGGAGACCTTATCCAAGATTGCCAAGATACTGAAAGACTATAAGGATTTCGATGTGCTCGTGGAAGGAAACACCGACAACGTGCCCATCTCAAGGACAAACATCCGCAACAACTGGGATCTATCCGCCCTCAGGGCGTCTTCGATCGTACAGGTGCTTCAGAATGATTTCGGCATCAATCCCCAGCGTCTTTCCGCCGCCGGACGTGGAGAATACAATCCCATCGCGGACAATACTTCCGAAGTCGGCAAGCAACGCAACCGCCGCACGGAAATCATAATCACCCCGAAGCTTGACGATTTCATGGACCTCATTGACAAGGCTCCCGAATCAGACCAGAATGATCTCTAATGAATGATCACAGTATTAAAAAAGGCGCGTATACGCGCCTTTTTTAATACTGTTTTTAATACTGTGATGCAAAAGCGGTTATTTACAATGGATATAAACGCCATATTTTCAAGATTTTTCATATCGGTATCGATCTGCCTGACCACAACGGCTTGCATAACCGAAAATGAACCGGCAAATACCGGACTTGCCGTCGGCGACCCACTTCCACAATTCAACTTGACCCTTGACGACGGGAACTACGTCTCCACGACATCATTACGGGGAAAAACAGTCGTGATTGAATTTTTCAACACCTCCTGCGGGGATTGCCGTGACGGGTTACCCGCCATAAACCGCCTGTATGCGGAATATAAAGACCACCCTGACATCTTCATTTTCGCAGTGTCGCGTGAAGAGGATACCGTATCTGTCGAGAATTATTGGACGGAACACAATTTCTCATTACCGTATTCCGCCCAATCTGACCGTTTGATCTATAATCTTTTCGCCTCGTCAGGAATTCCGCGCACATTTATCGCCGACGCTTCCGGCAGAATAGTGGCGACTTTCGGAGATTCCGACATCCCGGATTTTCATACACTCAAAAGTGTGGTCGATTCTCTGACACGCCTCTCGTCTGACTCCGATCCGGGAC
Source organism: uncultured Porphyromonadaceae bacterium (assembly GCA_947174235.1). Classification (GTDB taxonomy): domain Bacteria; phylum Bacteroidota; class Bacteroidia; order Bacteroidales; family Muribaculaceae; genus Lepagella. The sequence continues at coordinate 37,840 of CAMWID010000003.1, forward strand.
AATACCCTTACGGCGGCACAATGATGCCGGCAAGCGGTTTATAAATCCGCTATGCGTCCGGACAACAGGCAGGCACCTGTACTTTTTTCTTTCAAGAAGAAATAGAACGGTCTGTCAACCTTCACAGTATATGTTTCTCCGGGGACGATTTCCGGTGATGTGATTTTAATCTCTCCCGTTGAGACTGAAGCAGCCTTTGCCCCATTCTCATCAATCTCAAGACGCGCCGATTGTCTGAATAGCACCACTCCCTCGCAAGCAGGTTCAAACATATCAAAAGAAAGATTGTCTTTTATATCCGGCAACTTCACAGATGCAAGCACGTCACTCACATCCAGTCCCGTCTCGACCTTGAATCTGGGTAGATATACGGCAAGTCGGCACTTCACAGCCTCTTCCTCCAATTTGGTAAATTCAGCAGCGGTAAGCAGCCTGTTCGCGTCCGTCAGTGACAAAGTCTCTTTAGGAAGTACAACCATAAAAGAAAACGCTGAATTGCCAAAGTCAAGATAAAAAGCATCGAAACTATCGTCAGAGGCATATTTCCTGTCTGTATGATATGAAAACATCATATCCACATCCTTAGTCCCACCGGCGCCATGGAAAGACATTTTTTCCGTATTTTCCACAAGAAACGCCTTATCTTTCCATATGCCTTTAAAATACAACGTATTCAACAATAACGCAAGAGAGGAGGGCGACAGCTTCTCTATCATGTTAGTGATCATTCCTCCTGTATTGTCAGAACACCATTTGTTGATATTCTTGACAGCCCGGGCATTATCGCCTGAGAAATCCTCATTCCTTAAATCCGCAAGATATTCGGACATCATACGCGAAGCAAATTCGCTTGTAAGCTCATATGGTCTGTTAACCCATATTGAATTTGCAAGACTTAGATCCGTCTGGTTGTCAGCTTTTGGAAGCTCCTTCAGTAGTATATTTGCCAATGAATTCACAGCTTCCACATCTGCGACCCCAAGATAATTGGCAATCTCTTTACTGATGTCCCCTTCCACACCATTCGCCACCATAGCCAATACCATAGATGCTGACAGCGGTGAGACAACCACGTTTTTCCCACTTATGTCAGAGTCTGAATCAACATGACCAATGGCATCTGTTGTAAAATCAACATAGAAGCTCTTCAGATTCTCTGCGGCAGATCTTGTAGCGCCGTCAAGCACAATATCCACCCTATCATTGGGAATAATCTCACCCGGCTCATTCCCGGATGTACATCCGGATGCTATCATCAAGAGCATCGTTCCAAATGTCAAGATAAGTTTTTTCATTGTGGTACATTCCTAAGACTCATCGGTGATTCCGGAAATGAAGCTGAGTCTTTCATAACCTCATTTCGGCAATTTGGCATATCTCAAATATAAAGGGACCATAATATAATACTGATTCACCTTTACGTATCACAACTGAAAATGTAGAGCGCTCTTTAGAATTCGATCAAACTTTTCAGAGAATTTCCTTATTCACTGCGCAAATATAATGAAATTTTTATTAAATATTATATATTTTATTGTATTTTTTCAAAAAAAATTATTTTATAGGGATAACATATCTTCTTTTCCAATATCCATAAATATCAAATACTCTTAATTATCAACATATTGCAGTTTATATTCTTTTTTAAGTCAGTAAGTCGCCGCCAAGGGAAAAATCCGTTTCATATATAGTACTCAAGCATTTCCACAAGCCCCGCACGCAGGGCATATTTGGTAGCCTCATAGACATTGTTCACTCCAAGCTTGCGGAATATATTCTTCTTATGCGTTATTACCGTATGGACACTTGAAACCCTCTCCAACGCCATCTCCTTTACGCTCAAACCTTTCGCTATCAATTTAAGAATCTCTATCTCTGTCGGGGTCAAAACATTCTCCACATCATTCCTCTCTCTTGCCGTGAGAAGCATGTTGGAAACCTGATGACAAAGGAAACGCTCTCCGGCAGCGGCACACAGAAGCGCCGAACGGATCTCTTCTCCGGAATTATCCTTCAGCACGACACCCACATTATCCTCCGCGCTCACCCTGCGGATAAAGTCCTCACTCAGTTCGGTGGAAAACATCAACCACACAACTGTAGGAAACCTCCTGTGAAGGATAAGGAAATCCTCTATCCCCCGCAAGTCAAAAAGAGTATAATCGATTATTACAACACCATCCCCGCATTTATCCAGCTCTGTGATCAGGTCACGTTTGCATGCCACCTCAACCACATGGCTCACTTTGAATATACGGGTGATATAAGCGCGGAGTCCTGCTCGGGTGATATCCTGATTGTCTGCAATGATAAATGTCGGGGATGATGCCATCATATAGGGAATCTGTATTTATTGCCGTTTAAACTTTCAGCCAATCCGAGAGCTTAACGACATTCCTTTCCGTAATTAACCGGCTTCATTTATTCATACCGGATATTCGTCGAATGCATACAGCACGGTAGAGAGATAACGTTCCCCCGTGTCCGGCAGCAGCGCGACAATGGTCTTTCCGGCGTTCTCCGGTTTCCTTGCCTCCCGCAGGGCTGCGGCAAACGCGGCTCCTGAAGATATGCCTACGAGAAGACCCTCCTTCTCGGCAAGCAGACGTGACGCCTTGATAGCCTCGTTGTCCGGAATAGGAATCACCTCATCCACCACTTCGCGGTTGAAATTTCCAGGCACGAAACCCGCCCCGATACCTTGTATCTTGTGCGCCCCGGGATTTCCACCCGAAAGCACCGGAGAGGTGGCAGGCTCAACCGCCACAGTCTTTATCGAAGGATTGTGGCGCTTGAGTGTTTCCGAACTGCCGCTCAGCGTGCCGCCCGTGCCTACACCCGCTACAAATATATCCACTTCCCCGTCAGTATCTCTCCAGATCTCCTCTCCCGTCGTGCGCCTGTGGACATCCGGATTCGCAGGATTCTCAAACTGCTGGAGAATCACCGATCCGGGGTTCTCTCCCTGAAGTTCCTTTGCTTTCGCGATAGCACCCTTCATTCCCTCGCTTCCCGGCGTCAGCACAAGGGTGGCGCCGAGAGCCTTCAGAAGATTCTGACGCTCTACGCTCATGGTCTCAGGCATGGTCAGTATGAGACGATAACCTTTTACCGATGACACCCATGCCAGTCCTATACCGGTGTTGCCGCTCGTAGGTTCTATTATTAACGAACCCGGTGTGAGTTCTCCGTTTTTCTCCGCCGCCTCTATCATGGCGAGCGCGATGCGGTCTTTAACACTGCCGCCCGGATTGAAATATTCAATCTTTACAATGACCTTAGCATTGAGAGATTCCGACTTTTCTATATTTTTAACCTCAAGAAGAGGGGTGCCTCCGATGAGCTCCGTAAGATTGTTGTAAATTTTTGCCATAATCGTGATTAATTTTTTTGATGATGCAAAATTACTCACACGCTCCGGCGGCGGCAATACCATTGATGTGGTATATCGCATACCATACAGGCGTTTCCCCATACCATACCCGATCTCGAGGGCGCGACAAAACATGTGGAAACGGCTCAGATGCCGAGACCGTCTGTAAATGTAGTCGCCACCGCGCGCCGCTGAAGTATTCTCGAGCCCGGGGGCACAGAATGCGTAAGCCATATGTTGCCACCTATTATGGAATCCCTCCCTACAGTTATCCTTCCGAGTATGGAGGAATTGGAATAAATCGTCACGTTGTCTTCTATTATAGGATGGCGCGGCACGTTGACAGGGTGTCCGTTGCTGTCAAGCGAGAAATTTTTCGCGCCCAGTGTCACCCCCTGGTAGAGGGTGACATGATTTCCGATAATACATGTCTCCCCTATCACCACTCCGGTGCCGTGGTCTATGGCGAAATATTCACCGATCCTCGCCCCGGGATTGATATCTATCCCGGTATCGGAATGGGCGAGTTCCGTTATCACCCTCGGTATCACAGGTATGCCCAACTTCAGCAACGCATGCGCCGCCCGGTAATGGACCATGGCATGAATCACGGGATAGCTGAGTATCACCTCTGCATAATTGTCGACAGCCGGATCATTGTTATACATTGCCTCGACATCGGTATAGAGCAGACGCTTTATCTCTGGAAGCCCGTCAATAAACCGCAAAGAGAGCGCGGATGCTTCCGCCGCCACTTCTTCCTCTCCATATGTATTGTCGAACCTGAGGGCGCGACGCGTCTCCGTGGAAAGCAGCGAATATAATTTCTCCAGATTAACTCCAAGATAGCACGACCTGATTGCCTCATTATTTCTGCGGCAGTCAAAAAAATCAGGAAAGACTATAGCCTTGACCAGCGACACTATCTCCTTGAGCGACACGACCGACGGGAATGACCCGTCTCCCCTCGGAACCATCCGATCTTCCTGCTGAGAGGAAGACGACAGGATCCTGACGTTCTTAAGCAATACGTCTTCAATGGGCGACCTATTCATATGGCATGCAATTTATTTGAAACCTTAATAGTCCGCATCCTGAAACTTCCTGACCGGTCACACAGCCTACTTTCGCCAAAGACTGCTGTCCCCGGACACAGACATTGTAAATTCTTATGCAAATTTAACCACATTTTCTCATATTTCTGCAAAAATATACACATTTTTTGTGTATACAGTATGTTGTGACTTTCGGTAATGTTGGATCGTATACTATGGAACTACACAAATATTTCTATGGGACTGTACAAATATTTTGTGCGCGGACTGTGAGTTCCAACAAAAAATCCAAAGAAAAACCATTATCTTTGCATCCGGTGAAGAACCGGTCACTTAAGAAACCGTTTAATTTTATCTCACATCGAGCATATCCAACTATATGGCAGACAATTATCTTGAAAGGAGAATGGAAGATCTGCGGAGCGGACGTCTCCGCAATGCAGCGGCACCTGCGGCATCCCCGGCACGCAAAGGAGAAATCCGGGTCTCGTTCCCCGCCCGACGCGTGCTTGTGACAGGAGGCGCCGGGGGGATCGGACTGGCTGTCACCCGGGCATATCTCAAAGCGGGATGTAAAGTGGCGGTGATGGATATCGACAGGGAAGCCGGGGAAAGACTCGCACATGACGAGGGCGTGCGCTTCTATAATACGGACATATCAGACCGCGACGCACTTGAAAACGCACTTGACAATCTCCTCACGGCATGGAAAGACATCGACATCGTGGTGAGCAATGCCGGAATATCTCTTTTCCAGCCTCTCGTGGAAAGCGATCCGCAAACATTTGACCACATCATCGCCACAAATCTACGTCCCACATATATCATAGCGCGTGTCTGGGCGAGACACCGACGCAGATACCCGTTGCCCAACTCCTTCGGCGGACGGATGATCACCATATCCTCCACAAGACACATGCAAAGCGAACCGGGCACGGAAGGATATTCCGCGTCGAAAGGGGGAATCGCCTCCCTCACACATTCCCTCATGATGTCGCTGTCGGAATTCGGAATCACGGTAAACTGCATATCCCCGGGGTGGATACATACCGGCGACCCCTCCATATTGACAGAGTCCGACCGCAACCAGCATCCGTCGCGGCGCGTGGGCACCCCTGACGATATAGCCCGCGTCTGCTTGTTCCTGTCGCTACCCGACAATGATTTCATAAACGGCGCGGACATACCCGTAGATGGAGGAATGACCCGGAAAATGATATACATCTGAGTCAGGACCGGAACGAAGGGAACAGTTCCGCCCTCATACGCTGGCGCAAAGCCTTCATAAATCGGGTGTGCTCTTCAGGCGTGACATCCACCTTTGAATGCGCCTTCACTTTGGGGTGCGCCTCCTTGAAATCATTCCTTATCTGTTCGTGGGTGACGATGTTTTTCAGCGGGATGTTATAATGGTGTATCAGGGGGATCACATAATCTATCGCGCTCTGTATCTGGTCTTCCGTCAGAGGTTCTTCCACAGTGTTGCCCTGAAACTCTATCCCGATCGTGAAATCGTTGCACCCGTCCCTGCCGTTGAGACGCGATTTCCCGGCGTGCCACGTTATGGCTGTCGGGGGAGCGAGAACGTAGCGTGTGCCATCTGTGTCGATAAGCACGTGACAGCTGACCTTCCCCGCAGGAGTGGTCAGGGTCTTCAATGCATGTTCGGCATTGTCGGTGGCGGTATGATGAAGGATGATACCCTCCACATCATTCATCCCTTCGGTTATATTGGGGGTCGGGACGTCCACTTCCCAATATTCCCCTTTCTTCTCTATATGCTCACCTTCGGTCACCGGCGACTTGGGTTTCATCGTGCCGAACCATACCGCCAGCCCTACAGCCAGCACAGCCGCCACAATCAGAAAAACACCCGACAGGCGCGATCCGTCCTTATCCTTTCCCCTCTTCCGTATCTTCTCATCCGTCATAATTTTCTTTTTTCTAAAAAACGCCCGTCAAACCACATTCTCCCGAACAGATAACAATAATTAACCTCATGAAATATTTCTTTCCCAAAGATTGTTATATAGTCATAGATAACCAACCAATTCCGCTATAACTATGAAAAAAGCTCAAATCTACATCTGGCTCGCCGCCCTCGCAGTGGGTGTCGGCATAGGTCTGCTGAAAATAGAGACCGTAGACACCGTCATGAACTTCATCGCCGCGATATATACTCGTCTGTTCAGACTGCTTGCCGTCCCTACAATCGTGCTTGCAGTCATCACAACCCTTGCCTCTTTAGGGGGCGGAAAAGAGATGGGGCGCATGTTCAAGACAGCCCTCACATATACGCTGCTGACCACATTCGCAGCAGCAGGCATCGCCCTTGCCTATTATCTTATAATAGCCCCCGGCAACCTGCCGCCGTCCGCCATCGGGGCGGAGACAGCAGCCGACGCCGGAACCGGAGGGGAATCGTATGTAGACCATATAATGTCGGTAATTCCCGACAATATCGTGAAACCGGTCCTCGAAGGGAACGTGCTCGCCCTTCTCCTTCTCTGTTTCGCCACGGGAATTGCCATATCCAAATTGCCGGATTCCAGACCCAAAGAGGTGGTGATGAACGGTCTTCTCGGTCTGCAGGACATATTGTTCATGCTCATACACTGGCTTATAGCCATCCTTCCTATCGGTATAGTGGCATTCGCCGCGCAGCTCACCGCAGAGGTCGGCGCGGGAGTAATGTTTGATTCACTTGGCAAATATGTGGCAGTGATCATAGCCGGCAACTGCACGCAGTTCTTTATCGTGCTCCCATTGTTTCTCCTTCTGTCGGGGATCAATCCGGTGAAGACCCTCGGCAAGATGATGCCGGCGGTCCTTATGGCGCTGTTCACGAAAAGCTCAGCCGCCACACTCCCGGTGACTATGGAAAACGCCGAGCAAAGACTTGGCGTAAATCCAAAGGTATCAAGGTTTGTTCTCCCCATATGCACCACAATCAACATGAACGGATGCGCGGCATTCATACTCGCGACATCCCTCTTCGTGATGCAGAACAACGGCATGCAACTCGACATCCCGACCATGCTGCTGTGGATATTGATTTCAGTCATTTCAGCGGTCGGGAACGCGGGAGTGCCTATGGGTTGTTATTTCCTCACCCTCTCCCTCATGTCCGGCATAGGCGCGAACATAGGGATAATGGGGATCATACTCCCGATTTATACCATCATAGACATGGTGGAGACTGCGGAAAACGTATGGTCAGACTCCTGTGTCTGCGCCATCACAGACCGCAGGCTCTCGGCAAAAGAGTGATCTCTTTTTTCAGAAAATACACTGACTGTCAGGGGCGGTCTCCTTTGATATACTCAATCGCCTCCTGAGGGGTGGAAACTATCTTGACCGGAAGTTCTCCACCCCTCATAAATCCTTCCCGGCATATTTTCCCGAACATATCAACCAACGGATCGAAAAAACCGTCGATGTTTACAAGCACTACTTTGCCGGAGAAAAGTTTCAACTGTCTCCACGCCATTATCTCACACAGCTCGTCAAGAGTTCCGATCCCCCCCGGCAGGGCTACCGCCGCCACCGAAAGATCTGCCATCGTCTGCTTGCGGACGTGCATGGAAGGGGTGTCGAGACACGTGGTCAGTCCGGTGTGCGCCCATCCGCGTTCTATCATGAAGTGAGGCAAAACACCGGAGACCTTACCTCCCGCCTCAAGCGCCCCGTCGATTGTGGACGCCATCAGCCCGCGATAGCCTCCACCCGTCACAAGCGTATATCCGGCTTCCGCTATAAGCCTTCCGGTCTCGCGGGCGGCTTCAAGATATTTTTCAGGCACCTCCGATGATGACGCGCAATATACCACCACACCGTTCCTTTCGGAGTCTTTTCCCATTCCGGAAGACAACGACGCGCCGAATATCTCCATCGCTTTCCCGAGCCATAAAGCGTCGGTATCGTCAAAAGTCGCAAGGCTTTCACTGTCAATATCCAACACCCCCGCCACGGCGCCGTCCTGAAAAAACGGCACCACTATTTCTGACCGTGAAGACGAACTGCATGCTATGTGACCGGGGAAAGCGTCCACATCAGGCACCACAAGCGTGCGGGACTCCGCCCACGCCGTTCCGCACACCCCCTTGCCGTAGGCTATACGGGTACATGCCAGCGGGCCCTGGAACGGTCCCAGCACCAGTCTGTCACCGTCAACACTATAAAATCCGACCCAAAGAAACCTGAAAGTCTCCATCAGAGCCGCAGAGATGTTTGCCATTACAGCTACCTTATCTCGCTCATATTTCACGATCCCCTCGATCTGAGGGATGAGAGCCTTGTATTTTTCTTCCTTGCTTCCTTGAGCCACAATCAATTCTTCTGCCATATACGTTTTAAGGTTTCTGATTACCTCCCGCAGCAAAAGCTACGGAATAAAAAACAGAGGAGCTGAAGACCGATACCTTCAACTCCTCGAATTACGTTGTCTTACCAGGATTCGAACCTGGACAGGCAGAACCAAAAACTGCAGTGCTACCATTACACCATAAGACAATCCAAAAACTCCAGACCGCGCGTGGCAGTCTCAAAGTCAGTGCAAAGTTAAACAATCTTGTCCGTTTTTACAATACCCCCGCTGTTTTTTAAGTCTCCTGAAATAATTAAAAAACACATAATTCAGATGTCATTTTCAGGAATTTTTTCATTCCTGCAATGAACTCCACAGACATAACCAACTGAATTAAAGCACAAATCATATCAGACAACCATTCTCTTGAGGATTCTCATGAAAGAGCAAAAAAATTTTATAAAATTTTCATGAAGACAGCAGTATGAATAACATTTCCCGCTATCAGACGTTATATTTTTACGGGCCGGCAGATTCCGGCGGCTGTCACTGTATCCTGACTGATACCTAACAAGGGTCATTTCCGGCTACAGTTATCATAAACCCGAAATTAAGATTATAAATCAAATCCGGAACGGCAATCCCTTTCCGGCTTATTAAAACAAAGAAAAGAATGGATAAATTAAGTTATGCCTGGGGCATGGCGCTCGGCCAGCAGCTCCGCGCCATGGGTGTCAGCAATATTGACTCTGCTGATTTTGACGAAGGCGTCCACGCCGCTTTTGATGGGAAAGAAACCAAAATCACACCTGAAGAGGCAAATAAACTGATCCAGGAATTCCTACAGGAGCTTACAGAGAAGAAAGCTTCCGAAATCAAATCTATCGGCGAGAAATTCCTTGAGGAAAACAAGAAAAACGACAATGTGAAAGTGACCGCATCTGGTCTGCAGTATGTTGTCGATAAGGAAGGAACCGGCGAACAACCCTCCGCCACCGACGAAGTGACGGTTCACTACACCGGCAAGCTCCTTGACGGAACCGTATTCGACAGCTCCGTGAGCCGCGGCGAACCGGCGACATTCCCGCTCAACCGCGTGATCCCGGGATGGACCGAGGGCGTGCAGCTCATGAAAGAGGGTGCGAAATACACTTTCTTCATCCCCTCTGACCTTGCGTACGGTCCTCAGGGCGTGCCCAATGCCATTCCTCCCCACTCGACTCTGATTTTTGATGTCGAGCTTATCAAAGTCATCAAAAAATAATATTCCGTCATTATGAAAAAATCTTTAATCCCCGCCGCTATAGCGGCAGTGGCAATAATATCCGCCGGAAGTCTCGTGTCGTGCAACGGCAACAAGTCTGAAAAAGAAGACTCCACAAAGGCAATCGAAGAAATGGTGACAGCCGTAGAAGACGCCACCGCTAAGGCAGACACCGCCAAATATGGCGCAGCTTTCTTCAACAATCCTGAAAAGAAAGCCGACTCACCTTCCGACTCCACTTATATGACGACCCCCTCCGGTCTCAAGTATGTGGTAGTGAAAGAAGGAACCGGCAAGAGCCCTTCCGCCACTGACGCCGTGACAGTGCATTACACCGGCATGCTTACTGACGGAACAGTATTCGACAGCTCTATAAACCGCGGAGAACCTGCCACTTTCCCGCTCAACCGCGTGATTCCAGGATGGACAGAAGGTCTGCAGCTTATGAAAGAGGGCGGCACCACCATCTTCTATATCCCTTCCAATCTCGCATACGGCGAGCAGGGCGCTCCCGGAGCCATCCCTCCTAATTCCGATCTTATATTTGAAGTTCAGCTCATTGGCGTGAACTGATGACATACGGCATGAGACATATCATCTCCAATAAACCGCGTACCGCCATATTTCTGGCGGTCGCGGTTTTGTCTGTTTCCCTATGCGCTTGCAAAGGAAGACGGGCATCCGACATGGTGCCTGACGGAGACACTGTCGAAGTAGTGATCGAACCCGCCTCCGTCCAAGGCTCTGACGCTGACACTATAAATTCAAATTACTCTATCAACAATGAAATTTAAATCTTACTTAGCCATGGCGGCGTGCGGCATTATCTTCGCAGCCTGCTCAAATCCTGAGGCAAAGCCTCTTTCTGAAATATCTGACGCCACAAAAGCCGACTCCCTCATATATTATTTCGCACAGATGAGAGGCGCTGAATATGACCGGGAGGCTCAGCGCGACACTACGCTTGCCACGGATGAAGCAAAAAAGGCATACGTCATGGGCGTGCAGGCAGGTCTAAATGCCGCAAAAGCCGACAATGAAGCCTACAACCGCGGTCTTTTCCTCGGAATGCAGATGGCAATGAATTTCCAGCAGTTCAGCAAAGATTACGGCATCACCCTCAACAAGAAGGTTTTTATTGAAAGCCTTGCCGAAGCTTTGTCGACCGATTCCCTCGCGAATCCTTCAGAGATGCAACGGGAGTTCTACCGCATAATGGGTGAATTCAACTCCAGCAAAGAGGAACGCGACAACCTGGCTGCCACCGAAAGCCTTGAGAAAGCAGCTTCCGGAATGAACCTGAAAAAGATAGCCGACAACCTCTGGGGCGAGATCACCCAAAAGACTGAAGGGGAAGCCATCAAGGACGGCGACAATGTCGAGACATCGATCGTGCTGACAAACGCTGACGGAAAATCTATTGAGGCGCCTATGCCGTCAAAGATCAAAGTCGGTGCCCGCAATATCCCCGCACCTATAGGCGATGCCCTGAAAGCCCTTAAAAACGGAGAGACAGGCAAATTCGCCACAAGTGCCAAAGCCCTCTTCGGTCAACGCGCGTCGCAGATGGGACTTGAACCCTCAGATGTGGTGGTGATGACAGTGAAAGCCACTATCGCCCCCGCTGACGATACCGCGAAAGATAAGAAATGACTTGATTACCCCGGTAAATCAGTTTCATAAATCAGGGTGCGGACAAAGATTTTCAAAAGTCTTTGTCCGCACCCTGAAATTTTAGCAGACGCGCCCTTAACTGTCAACCGGCGTCAAAATACGACATCTACAGAGATGCCCCGTATCAATCTTCTATCAGAACTTATTGATCAATCCTCTCCGGAATCAAGAACAAAGGGTACGGCGACCTCTGCTGTAGACTCCACGGGAGAGCCGTCTTTGTCGGCAGGTATCCACGCCGGCATTTTCTTCACTATGCGTATTGCCTCCTGTTCAAGATCCGGATCGACCATCCTTACTATCTTTATACTTCCGATCGAACCATCTGTATTGACAGTGAACTGCACAGTCACCACCCCTTCGACTCCAAGTGCCTTAGACGTCTGCGGATAGACAAGATTTGCTGCTATAAACTTGTCTAACGCTTCTTTTCCTCCCGGGAAAGATGGTGTGTCGGCGGCGTGTGCGCCTAAAAAAATACCGGTCACCGCCATGAATGCCAAAATCAATTTCTTCATATTCACAAATTTCTTATATATATTAAGACAATCGCAATGACCTAAAGATTACAGAAGCCTTAATTTTTATCTATATTCTTAGCAAACGGCATTCCGCACACTATCGGACATCCCTTTCCGTCAATAATCCAAGCATGTTGCGGCAGCCGTCTTCAAGGAGGTCAAGAACCAGCTCAAACCCTTCAGCTCCGTCATAATACGGATCGGGGACACAATCGCACTGCAGAAATCCTGATACAAAATCTATCATCCTTACCACCTTACTCTCATCTTCCAGTGTCGGCGCCATTCCCCGCAGACGGTCATAATTGCTGTGATCCATCGCCACGATAAGATCAAAACGGTCAAAATCCGATGGTCTCACAGGACGGCTACGATGATCAAGGCTATAGCCGCGCTGAAAGGCATGTATCCTCATACGGCGGTCTGGCAACTCCCCTGCATGTCCGCCATACAACCCGGCGGAATCTATCTCAAACCTTTTGTCCATGCCCGCCTCCTCCACCATCCGGCGCATCACACCTTCCGCCGCCGGAGAGCGGCAGATGTTGCCGAGGCAAACGAAAAGTATTCTCACCTTATCCCTCATCGCGAGAGCTTCCACAATCTCCGGAATCTCACGTCCGTTGTTTCTCTGTTTCATTCAATGCGTTTTATTTTAGGGCAATCGCCATATACATCGCTGACGGACAATTGCCGGATACAATAATATCCGGCGAACTCTATTCCCGGTCTATTATCATTTTTCCGATTACAAATTTAATGAAACGTCTCAATATCTTCGACAAAATTGACTAATTTTGCATAGTTTTTGGAATTAATCCCCGAAAATCAAGTCGTTTGGAACTTTTATTACATATGAAGTTTTTATTTACACCTATTCTGTTATCTCTTATTCTATCTGCGGCACTGGCTGCATGTGGTGACAGTGAAAACAAATCCTCCTCAGATTCCACACCTCATGCCATGCCTGCCCCTATGGCAAGTAATGACCAAAACAGATCCAAACGGATTCGTGTCAGAAATATCGGCAGACTCCCGGAACTGTTTAACGACAGCAACCTCGTCCAGCTCCGGGCAGCCCGGCGTCTGGGCATAGACCCGGTGACCTCCCTCTCTTCCTCCTATTTCACAAAACGTCCTATAATACATATAAGAAGCAACGATTTTTATACCGTGGATTCGCTGTCTCACTCGGTGCCATTTCTTGTGCCGGAAGCAGCTGCCCTGCTTCATGACATAGGAAGCAACTTCATCGACTCCCTTTCCAACCGGGGAGCCGACGGATACCGGATAAGGGTGACAAGCCTGCTTCGAACGCCCGAAACTGTAAGAAGTCTCAGAAAGGTCAATATCAACGCCACAGACTCTTCCACTCATCAGTTCGCTACCACTTTTGACATATCATATGTAAAATTTCATCCTTCGTCACCTTCCAGAGAAATTGAACAGGAGGATTTGAAGAACCTTCTCGCCGAAGTGCTTCTTGACCTGCGTCAAGCCGGCAGATGCTATGTGAAATATGAGAAGAAGACCGGATGTTTCCACGTGACTGTACGCTGACCGAAGTCTCCCCCGCACATCAAGGTGACTCATTCCTCCGTATGCTATCTGACCCGATCCTATAAAAAAAGAGAACCCGGGGGCGGGAGACACGTACCCTCTCTAACCATTTCATTCCCGGAAACGTTATAAGTCAGAAGGTTTTCCTTTCAACGATATTGACAGACTGCTATCAATATCCTGAAGACGAAAATCTTCGCTATATAACACTATAAACCGGGAACCATATGTCAGAACCATCCGCCACCCCTGCCCCAGCGGCACCGCACAACTTCAGGAAAATACTCAAGGCTATCGGCTGGACAGCGGCATGCGTCCTCGCGCTTATAGTCATTGCCGCCGTCGGCATCACCCTTTATCTCACACCCGCACGCCTTACCGCCATTGTAAACCGCGAGGCGGGGAACTATCTCAAAGCCGACGTGAAGGCATCGAATGTGGATTTCTCATTATGGTCCACATTTCCTTATCTGCATATATCAGCGGATTCAATACGCATTGATTCCCGCACTCTTAACGGCATTCCTAAAGAAATCAGGAAATCACTTCCACATAATTGCGACTTCCTCGTCTCCACCGGCAAGATAGGGGGTGCCGTCAACATCCTGAAGGCAATAACCGGAGAGATCATATTGAAACATGTCGTGGTCTCGTCTCCGACATTGAATCTCGTGGCATATGACGATAAACTGAACAATTATGATATCTTTCGTAAAAAACCGGACGTAAAAAAGATACCCCACATATCAATCGACACCATAAGCATCCCGGCGCCGGTCAGACTGTCCTATTTCGATGCATCAGCCCGGACATCAGCCCGAGTCAAGGTGGATGCCATGTCGCTTGCAAACCATGGGACGGAAGATACTTACCGACTTCTCATATCCGGCACTGCCGACGGCACCATCAAAGATTTCCATATGTCTGAAGAGATTCCGGTGACCGCAGACGGGATCATCAAACTGAAATTCAATCCTCTTTCCGCGACATTCTCTAAGTTTGCCGTGAATCTCGCCGGGATAAAGAGTGTGACAGATGCCGAGATCTCTGCCGGAGAAAAAACAGCCGTAAATTTATTCTCCTCGGCAATCAGGATTTCCGACGCGATCGCTACCGTCAAATCGTTCGCCGGTATCCTGCCATGGCGATCTGTAGACCTCAAAAATATAAAGGGGAACATACCTTTGGACTTACGGATAAAGCTTTCCTCTCCCTATATTATATCCTCGGGCAACGGCAAGAATACAGGACAACCATCCCTTCCCGCGTTCTATTCCGAAATGAATATCCCGGAAGGATGGATGGAATGGAGCGCGGCAGGCAAAAAGCCTCTCGAGCTGCGTGACCTTAGCCTGTCGGCATCAGTCAACATTGATCCGGGTTCGGACGAATCCAACATGATAGACATCAAAAAATGTTCTCTGACCGCCGACGGCGCCGAGCTGTCGGCGCAATGCAAAGCCACAGAAATTCTTTCCGAAAATCCGATGGTTTCAGCCGACCTGAAATACAAGGCGGACCTTACGAAACTATACGCGATATTTTTTCCAAAGAATCCCTTGAGAATAGAGGGCGACATAAACGGCAATTCCGAAATTTCTTGCAGAATGGCATCCGGGTCGCTGACAAAAGCAAATGATGTCGATATAAAAAGCGTTTTCAAGTCGGGATGTATCAGCATAACTGACCGTGTAAAAAAATTTACTGCCAGTCTGTCGGGACTTCACGTCATCCTTGACGCCGCCTTCCCCTCGCTGTCAAGAGATTCCTTGACTGATGGAAAAATAAGTCTTATAACTTCGGCAGGGAAAGGTATTTTCAACAGCATGTCTGACTCGACAACCGTTTCTTTGGAAAATTCCGGGATTAAAATCGTGATCGGGGCGGCAGGAAGTGTATCCAAGCCAGTCGCCGCCGGCAAAGCATCATTCAACGCGGAAAGGATGATTGCCGTCTCTCCGGGGATGCGGTCAGAGACTTCCGACATAGACGTTGACATCGACGCTTCACTGAGACATTCTCCCTGGTCATATTCCGGAAGGGTTCCATCCTATGCTTCCGACGAAGATTCAATAATTTGCCGCCGCGCGAAACACACTCCGCTATACCTGATGGCGGAAGTGCCATCCATGCTGCAGACAGCTATGACTCTATCCGACATAAAAGCCAAAGTATCAGCCAAGAAAGGATCTCTCTTCTCGGAAGCGTTCCCCGCAGAAAATTCGTTCTCCTCCCTGAGCATGGCAACCGATCTCGACACATTGACTCTCAACAATATCCACATCACCACAGGCTCATCAGCAGCCGATATATCCGGCAGAGTGAAAGGATTGCGCGGATTCCTGTCTTCGTCATCCCCCTCACTGCTCGAAATAGATTTGGACGCGTTTTTTTCTGATGTCAATATCAATGAACTTGCAGCCGCCTACTACGAAGGCGTGGCGGCAACGACCGGACAACCTGTAAAATTCAACGGGGTGGACTCCGGACCTTATACTGCCGGGGATTCACTATGCATAGCCATCCCAAGAAATATATCCGCCGACATCAGACTTCGTTCCCTCTCAGCCGAGTATCGGGGATGGAAGTTCCGTCCTCTATCTACGGAAATAACATTGCGTGACGGCATAGCTGAAATCGGAGATCTCAATATCGGTTCGGATTTCTGTTCCGCATCCATAGACTGGATATATTCCACAGAAAACCTTGACAGTATTTTCATGTCGGTATCGGTGGATCTTAATGATTTTGATTTCGATAATTTTTTCACGACATTCCCCACCCTCCCTGCAGCCCATCCGGAACTCGGAAATCTTTCCGGGAATCTCTGCGCAAAAGCGGAAGGGAAATTCCTCATGTTTCCCGACATGTTTCTCAACACCCCCTCTCTTGAAGGGGAAATCACCATGGCATTTGACAGTATCCGGTATGCAAGAGACTCAAAGACAGCCCGCATCACCCATCTTATGTTCCTTAAAGGGGACGGTCCCCTTGATGTGAAGGATTTCAAGATTCACGGATTCTTCCATGACAATCTACTTCAGGTGGATCCATTCACTATGAAATGCGGCGGATATGAAGTGATGGCGGCGGGGGTAAACAACCTTCAAGGCGACATGTATTATCACCTCGGACTTATGCGTTCTCCGTTTCATTTCCCTTTCGGGATCAACATCGTGGGTGATATACACCATCCGCTTATAAGGTTTGGAGGAAACGGTATAAACGACGGCAGGGAACGCCAGATCTCGGCGGAACTTATGGATTCGGCAGATGTCAACATCATGCGCAGACTTCGCGAAGGATGGCTTCTTTTTATACAAAATGCCGCCAAATATGGAGAATTGGACAATCACGGATATGTTTCCGACGTTCCTTAATAGATCCCGCCAAAAATCCGGGATTCCTGACTTTGAATATGGACACATCTTTTCCCCAAGGGATACGTGCCGCCCTTATCGACATGGACGGCGTGCTTTATGATTCCATGCCCCACCATGCCCGCGCATGGCACAGCATGATGACCGAACAAGGCATCCACACCACCCCCGAAGAGTTTTTCCTTTATGAAGGGATGACCGGGGCGGCGACCATAGACCTTATTTTTCAGCGTGAATTTAACAGGCAGGCAACAGACAGGGAGAAAAAAGATCTCTACCACCGCAAGACTCAGCTGTTTGTGGAAGGCGGCAGGAAGACTCCCATGCCAGGAGCATCCGGAATGCTGAAGGCTTTCATGCTTGCCTCCATCCCGACGGTATTGGTGACCGGATCCGGACAGAACAGTCTTCTTGACAGCCTTGACGCCGACTATCCCGGCGCGTTCCCCGAACGTATGCGTGTCACTGCACATGACGTGTCGCACGGCAAACCGGATCCGGAGCCTTATATTAAAGGCGCGCAAAAAGCCGGTGTCGCCCCCGGGGAGGCGATCGTGGTGGAAAACGCCCCTCTCGGGGTGAGGGCAGGCAAAGCCGCAGGATGTTTCACCGTAGCCGTCACCACAGGACCTATCCCCAGAGAGGAATTTGAAAAAGAAGGCGCCGACATGATCTTTTCTTCCATGCATGAATTTGCGGAATGGCTCGAGTCGCAGCTTCCCAATAAGCTTTCATCCCGTCTTGACGATGCAGTGGGAAAACTGGATCCGGCGACAGTGACAGTGGTGACCGACAGCAATGTGGACATGGCTGTCATACCTTTGTTCAAAGGCTCGGAAACATTGTCAAAAGCAAACAAGGTGGTGATACCTCCGGGCGAGGATCACAAGAATCTTGAATCTGTCACAAAAATATGGAACGCCCTTGAAGAGAAAGGAGCGACAAGGAAAAGCATTGTCGTCAACATCGGGGGAGGTCTTGTGACCGACATCGGTGGATTCGCAGCCGCCACGTTCAAAAGAGGTGTGAGATTCATCAACGTGCCCACCACCCTCCTCGGTGCGGTGGACGCCGCCACAGGAGGGAAGACCGGCATCAACTTCAACGGTCTTAAAAACGAGATCGGGGCATTCCATCTCCCATCGGAGGTGATCATTTCCGCCATTCCGCTTTCAACTCTGTCGCACAATGAAAAGATCTCAGGATATGCAGAGATGCTGAAGACCGCGCTCATCGCTGACGCCGGTCTCTACCGATCGCTTATAGACGTTGAAGATGTTCTCTCTGATCCGCACCGTCTTGAGGCGGCGATGAAAAGATGCGTGGAGATAAAGGAAGACGTTGTCGCCCAGGATCCGACAGAGAAAGGATTGCGGAAGATCCTTAATTTCGGACATACCGCCGGTCACGCGTTTGAAAGCCTCGCCATAAGCCGGCACAAACCTCTCGCCCACGGTGAGGCGGTGGCACACGGAATGCTCGTGGAACTTATCCTCAGCCATATGTTGAAAGGATTCGACTCAATGGAAGTACACAGATATGCCGGAGAGATACTCAAACCTGTCTATCCGCGCACAGGCGTGACATGCGACGACATCCCTCTGCTTATCGAACTTATGGCACACGACAAGAAAAACGCCACTGCGGGCAAACCGAATTTCACGCTTCTTCTGGAGCCGGGAGTGCCGGAAATAGACTGCCTTCCTGCAATCGAAGACATAAAGGCGGCTCTCGACATATACATCGATATGGCGTAGCAGAGACATCGCCGCGCCAACCCAATTGCACAGAGACCAGCCGGCATTTGAGAAAAAAATACCTTACACAAACTCTTGAATGACAGCCTTTATAAATATTATTTAAAGATTTTTATAAAAAATATCCAAGGGCACCGAACCAACAGCGAGGTGCCCTTGTTATATTATCGTGAAGCGGCTGATACAGCAGCTCAATGATGGAAACAGAAAAAAAGAATCCTCCGGGATTCAAAAGATATACTGCTATAAGCGTTCTGAAAAAAGTTGTTATTGTTGTTTTAATTGAAGGAAATTTGGCTGACGTGAGTCAGCCTTTTTCTTTTTATCCACATAGGAGTACTTTCATATTCTTTTCAAGATAAAAATCAGATAAAAAAGGGATTTAATTCTTGATTATATGAATAATGTTTTATAATTTTGCAACATCACTCTCAAAACATCACTCTAATATCTTGCCGAGTGGTTCTGTAATCTGCATGAAAGTTGTCTTAACTTGTTCTTTTGTATGATTCCGCCTAATTTTTGAGATGATTTTATATCCGACACGGAACAAAGCGTCTTCAGGCGTTTCCCCTTGACGGTATAAATCCAGCACGAAGAATACTGGAGGCACGCCAGAGAGCTGCGCGTATCTTTCCATATATATTTCTTCAACTTAAAGTTTTTTACTTCATTGTCTGATTCTTAACAAATACCCTACACACCACGGGTAAATTAATATTAAAATCATGTTTGCTCAAGATACGATGTTATATTGGCTCGAAAATGATCTTTTCGGCTTCGCTATATCCCTGCTTGTGTCAGGAATCCTTATTCCAAAGATCATTCTCATAGCGTTCCGCCGCAAGCTGTTCGACGATATTGATGAACGCAAGATACACCGAGGCGTCGTGCCAAGACTGGGCGGCATAGCCTTTTTCCCGGCATTCCTGTTTTCGGTGTCGCTGGTTGTCGCGCTCAACATGCGGTTCGGCTCCACGATAATGTCCGATGCACTGTCCCTGACAATCGTACCGATTTATTTCGAGATATGCGCCATAATACTTCTGTATCTTGTTGGCATTGCCGACGACCTTATCGGTGTCAGATACATTGCCAAGTTTGTGGTCCAGATCATATGCGCCATTCTTCTCGCTTGCTCCGGCATGTACATCCATAACTTTTATGGCATGCTTTGGCTCCATGAACTTCCAGTATGGCTCGCCTGGATTTTCTCAATACTTGTAACAGTGTATGTGGTCAACGCTATCAATCTGATCGACGGCATCGACGGACTCGCATCAGGTCTGAGTTCCATAGCACTGATCTTCTATGCAGTGGTATTTTTCAACGGCTGCGAGTTTATCTATTCGCTCCTCGCCGCCGCGTGCGCCGGCACTCTGTTCCCCTTCTTTTACTACAACGTGTTTGGCGACGCGACAAAACAGAAGAAAATATTCATGGGCGACACAGGCGCCCTCACCACAGGAATGGTGCTCGTGTTCTGTGCCATAGCAGTTATGTGCGCGCGTCCTGATTTTCTTACCGTAGACTATAATCCCGCAATGGTAGCGCTCTCCCCCCTGATAGTTCCATGCTTTGACGTATTCCGGGTATATTTCCACAGGGTAAAGAAGGGACGCAACCCGTTCCTGCCCGACAAATGCCACATTCATCATAAACTTCTCGCTCTCGGAATGAATCAGGCAAGCGCCCTCCTCTCTATTCTCGGAGTCTCCGTAGCATTTATCGGCATAAATGTTCTCGTCTCACCATATGCAAACCCCAACCTTATCTTTGCAGGCGACGTAGTGGTATGGACTGCGGCAAACATTTTCCTGACCCGTGCCATACGCAGGAGAGAAAAACTTCTTGGGAAGGAACTATACGACTGATCCGGAAGCCCCTGTCAATCTACATAAGATCTATTCATTCTGCCGGCACAGGCTCGAAGGAGACAAGTTTTTTGATAAGGTCTCCGGGCAATGGAGTGTTGAGCGGACCGTCTTTCACACTATTCTCATCAAATGAAGATGTTTCATACGGAAGATCGTCATTGAAATACACCACTGCGGGAACTTCTCCCCGCACATTTTCACGCAGTCTCCATGAAGCTATGCAATCGCTGACAACAACCATATTCATTTGCTCCTTGGCGCCCCAGACATAATCGGCAATAGGCGAGATTATTTCCCTGTCTATACGTTCAATCGCCTCTATTTTCCCTTTTACATCACCTTTTCGAGACATGGCTGCGGCACATTCCACATGCACAAGCACAAACTCATTGTTTCCGATAGCTTCAATGGCAGTGTTTGCTATCGCGCCAAGGACGCTCTCATCATCCCCGGTAGTCCGCGCCACCTCCAACGGACGCAAAAGCGCCATTTTCCCGACCCCCCTGACATATGGATGCAAAGAAACGACGACCCCATGCCCCGAAAATCCGGGAAGCACAAAATATCCCGGAGAATGCTCTTGCCCATAGGAACTTCCGAAGCGTTCCAGCTCTTCTTTTCCGGGCATAACCTTGTCAGGATCATAACCCAGGATGGAGAGGAGGGCATTCCCCCGCGACAATGGTTTGTCGTCGGAAAGGGGAAGAATGCTTCCGCACCTGCCGCATCTTGCAAGGGCATCAAGAGCCGGAGTGCGAGCAATCATCAAAGGAGTTTTACCATCAAGTTCCTGATCCGGCAGATCCGCGATCCCGGATGCCACTACAAAAAATGTTTTCATATGCTGGATAATCGAATTTCCTGATTCTTCACAAAAGTAATCATTTTTATCCATACGACCAATATCACTATTTCTTCCGCTTTTGTTCCACATTGTTTAGTCTTTGTTTAGTCTTAAAAATACATTTGGTTTTCAGCCTCATTTTTATTAATTTTGCAAGAAATTTCAGCCAACGCCATACGGATGTCCCATTTGCCGGGGCAACCATCCGGATAAACGCTGAAAAATCCATACGTGATTCTTATCGTAACCGCAAACAATCTTTTTCTTAAAATGACAATAAGGCGTATTTTATTATCCTTTCTGATGTTTTGCACATTGTCGGCGTTTGCCATGACCGACGATGAAGTGATCGCTTATATCAAGCAACAGTCAGCGGCAGGAAAGACTGAGCAACAAATCGGTAAAGAACTGCTGGCAAAAGGCGTGACCCCGGATCAGGCAAAGCGTATAAAAGCTAAATTTGAGGCTCAGCAGGGCAGTGAGACCCAGGTAGTGAACCAGAACGCGGCATCTCTTTCAAAGGAACGCACCCATGATTCTTCGGAGGAACTCTCCGCCGCTTCGTTCGACGACATGAACAGAGAGATAGACAAAGGTCTTGACGGCTCTGTCTCGGTAAGAGATATCTACGGGCATAAGGTATTCAACACAAGGTCGCTTTCTTTTGAGCCAAGCGAGAACCTCGCCACTCCGCAGAACTATCGTCTCGGCCCGGGCGATGAAGTGATCATCGACATCTGGGGAACATCCGAAGACCACCTCAGACAGACCATCTCTCCCGAAGGAAGCATCATGATAGCACAGATCGGTCCGGTATACCTCAACGGGATGACCATAACCGAAGCCAACAAGCATATCAAAAACGCCTTCTCAAAGAAATATGCCGGCATGACTGATTCCGAAACTGACATTCAGGTCACTCTCGGACAGGTTCGCACAATTCAGGTCGACATTATGGGTGAGGTGGCGACTCCCGGAACATTCCGGCTTTCTCCCTTCTCATCAGTATTCCACGCTCTATACCGCGCGGGCGGTATCAACGACATCGGTTCTCTCCGAAACATCCAGGTGCTCCGCAACGGTAAAAAAGTTGCCGGAGTGGATATTTACCAATATCTTTTTGACGGGAAGACCGCAGGCAATATACGTCTTCAGGAAGGAGACGTCATAATCGTGCCTCCATATGAGCAGCTTGTAAATATCGACGGAAATGTAAAACGCCCGATGTATTACGAGATCAAACCCGGCGAAACGATAAAGAACATCATCGATTATGCAGGCGGCTTCACCGGTGATGCCTATTCCGGAATGGTAAGACTTGCAAGGCAGGCAGGCACTGAAAACGAACTTTACAACGTGGATCAGGAAGAGTTTAATTCTTACAGACTCAAGGACGGAGACCTTATCACCGTAGGAACCATTCTCGACAGATACGCAAACCGTGTTGAATTGAAAGGAGCGGTATACCGCCCCGGAATGTTCGCTATTGGCAAGGATATAACCTCAGTCAAAGATCTAATCAAAAAAGCGGACGGACTCACAGACGATGCCTATACCAAACGCGCCATACTTTACCGCGAAGGTCCGGAGCTACAGCTGGAGGTCATGTCGTTTGACCTCGGGGCATTGCTTGCCGGATCGATTCCAGATATCAAATTGAAAAGGAATGACCTTCTTGTGGTGTCAAGCCTGTCGGAGATAGAAGACCGCGGCACGCTTTCGATACAAGGTCAGGTGGCAAGGCCCGGCACATATCCCTTTGCGGACAACATGAGCCTTGAAGACCTAATTCTCCAGGCAGGAGGATTGCTTGACGGGGCATCCACAGCTCGTGTAGACATATCCAGAAGAATTGTTGACCCATCTTCCGCCACACCTACGGAAATGCTTTCAGAAAACTTCACACTATCTATAGCAGGAGGTCTTGGAAGTTCTAAAGAGAAAGAGTTCATCCTTCATCCTTACGATCTTGTAATCATCCGCAAAAGCCCCGGATACGCCGAGCAGGAGGTTGTGGAACTCAAGGGGGAAATTCTCTTTACCGGCAATTACACGATAGAGAAACGCAACGAACGCATATCAAGCATGCTTGCCCGCGCCGGAGGTCTGATTGAAGGAGCTTATATAAAAGGGGCGCAGCTGACTCGCAAACTGTCGGAAGAAGAATACAAGGTACGTCAGGAGACTCTCCGCATGGCTATGTCAAACAGTCAGGCAGGACAGGGAGACTCTATCGCCCTTAGCAAAATAGAAGTGGCTGACCATTACAACGTGGGTATAGATCTTGAGAAAGCGCTCGCATATCCCGGCAGCACTTATGATGTTGTAGTGAAACCCGGAGACGTTCTCTTTGTTCCCGAACAGCAGAGCACTGTCAAGATCGCGGGCGACGTGATGTTCCCCAATACTGTGGTATATGTCCCGGGCAAGAAATTGAGTTACTACGTGGATCAGGCAGGAGGATACGGTCAACGCGCGAAAAAAGGAAAAGCCTTTATCGTCTATATGAACGGATCTGTAGCCAAGGCAAAAAGAAACACCCCGATCGAACCCGGATGTCAGATCATAGTTCCGTCCAAACCTACCACCGGCGGCACAGACTGGACAAAGATTCTCGCTTTTGCCACAAGTTTCAGCTCCGTGGCTACAATGGCGGCAACAATCACCAATATCTTTAAATAACAACAACCAGCGGCATCACCGCATTTAAATCAGGCTTCTCAGCTTAGTATGAATATGCAGGAAGAACAAAATTTTAGAGATGACCCCAACGACGAGAAAGAGATAGATCTTCTCGAACTTGCATCCAAACTATGGGCGCAACGCAAAAAACTTGCCATCTGGAGTATTTGTGGAGCTGTCGTTGGTCTGGTGGTCGCCTTCAGCATTCCAAAGGAATATAACACGACCGTGAAGCTCGCGCCCGAGGCGACTGACGCAAAGGCTGCGAGCGGCGGATTAAGCTCTCTCGCGGCAATGGCGGGCCTCGGCTCCGCAGCTACAGGAGTGGATGCCGTATATCCGCAGCTTTATCCTGACGTGGTAAGCTCTGTCCCTTTCACCACAAGTCTTTTCGACGTGCAGGTGGAGACTAAAGAAGACGGTCAGAAATTCACCGTAAAGCAATATCTTGAGGAAGAGACCAGATCTCCCTGGTGGAGCGCCATAATCGGGGCTCCGTTCAAGCTGTTGGGAATGATCCTCTCGCCGGACGAGGAGGAAGGCGAAGGCAAGAAACTTGACAATTTCTGTCTCACAAAAGATGAAAGCATGCTTGTAGAAGCTCTGAATCAAAGGGTTTCCGCAAGCGTGGACCAGAAGACCAATGTAGTAACCATCAGTGTCGACATGCAGGATCCTCTCGTATCTGCGGTGCTGGCGGATACTGTAGTGTCGCGTCTTCAGGAATATGTGACCCAATACCGCACCAACAAAGCCCGCAAGGATCTCGATTATGCGGAGACTCTCAACGAAGAGGCGAAGTCAGATTATTACAAGGCTCAGCAACGCTATGCCGAGTATCTTGACCGTAATCAGGGTCTGGCGTTCCAAAGCGCGCAGATCACTCGTGACCGTCTTGCCAACGAGGCTTCTCTCGCTTTCAATCTATATAACCAGACCGCGCAACAGGTGCAGAAGGCAAAAGCGAAAGTGCAGGAAAACACACCCGTCTACGCTATCATCACTCCCGCCACGGTGCCGGTAAAGGCATCAAGTCCGAAGAAAGCTATGATCCTTATTGGATTCACGTTCCTTGCTTTCGTAGCTTGCGCGGCATGGATTCTCTTCATCTCGCCTATGATTCAGGAGCAAAAGATGAAAGGAACGGAAACAAAGGCTGATAATGATAATAAGGAATCTTAAATAATGAATAGCAGGATAGGGAGGATAGTTCTTATTATCATCGCATTATTATCGGAAGCCCCGGATTTCTCCGGGGCTTTCGCTCAATCTGTGAATCCCGATGTGCTGACCGGGCTTGTCAGAAGTGTGAAGGATACCAAAGTGATCTCACCCGATTCCATAGAAAATCCGGGCGCGACAGATCGCGATATCTCCGACATATTGTCATTTCTCGGGGAATATGACACGGACTCTGTGGCATCGCCCCTTTCAGGAACCGGACAGATACTTGAAAATATCATTTCATATGAATTAAGTCCGGAAAAAGCGTCGTCATCCTCTTTGACGGTTCTTGATTTCATGACAAAGGTATACCATCAGCATGATTTTTACCAATCAGGGAGCTGGGACGAGGCTGAAGATTTTTCATATATAACCGACAACGTAGTTCTTCCTCCATATGATCCTGAAGACTTCCATCGTCCGGTCTGGGGCAGGATAACATCCACCTTCGGCTATCGTCCGTCGTTCAAAAGAGTACACAAGGGAATTGATCTCGCGCTAAATGTGGGAGACACCGTAAAGGCAGCCCTTCCGGGTGTAGTGGCTCGTGTAGGATACGATGCGGGAGGGTACGGACATTTTGTGGTGATGGTCCACAATAACGGCATGGAGACCCGTTATGCCCATTTACAGAAAGCGGTTTCGTCTCCCGGTGACAGGCTTGAGGCAGGAGATCCTCTCGGACTTGGAGGGAACACCGGTAATTCCACCGGTCCGCACCTTCATTTTGAGATTCGCTACAGGGGCTCGGCAATAGATCCGTCTTCTGTATTTGATTTCTCACGGAGACAGGTGGCTAAAGGCACCGGAAACAAGCGGAAAGTTTCTGTCACATCAAGACAGTAAAAACGTAAATGACAATACAAATTGCGGGAGGCAGACTCAGTCTGCCTCCCGCAATTTGTATTGTCATTTACGCCGCTATTGCCTTCACTGATCTTGTTTAGAATCAAGTTTCATGCTACGACAAGCGGAATAATGTTTTATCACGCGTCGATATTTGCATAAGTGGCGTGCGCCTCGATAAATTCACGGCGCGGACCGACCTCTTCACCCATAAGAATGGAGAATGTCCTGTCTGCTTCCGCCGCATTTATCAGATTTACCTGCTTGAGCATACGGTTATCAGGATCCATGGTTGTTTCCCAAAGCTGTTCCGGATTCATCTCACCGAGACCTTTGTATCGCTGGAGAACCATTTTGTCGCGGTTGCCGTCACAATATGTGTCGACAAACCTCTGCACCTGTTGCTCGTCCCACGCGTATTCCTGAGTCTTGGTCTTCCCCTTGGTACTGCATTTATAGAGAGGAGGAGTAGCGATGTAGAGATAGCCGTTTTCGATTATCGGACGTATCTTGCGATAGAAAAATGTCATGAGAAGAGTGGCGATATGAGCGCCATCGACATCGGCATCGGTCATGATGATGATCTTGTGATAGCGCAGTTTGGTCATATTAGGCTCCTTGGAATCCTCCTCAGTACCTATGGTCACGCCGAGAGCCTTGAACATGTTTACTATCTCTTCGCTTTCAAACACCTTGTGGTCAAGAGCCTTCTCCACATTGAGGATTTTTCCGCGAAGCGGAAGTATCGCCTGGAAATTCGGGTTACGTCCCTGCTTTGCAGAACCTCCCGCGGAGTCACCCTCGACGAGGAACAACTCGCATTCCACGGCATCGCGGCTCTTGCAGTCGGCAAGCTTGCCCGGAAGACCTCCTCCGGAAAGCGGAGACTTGCGCTGCACTTTCATCCTTGCACTGTATGCGGCATGGCGTGCCTGCGCTGCAAGCATCACCTTGTCCACTATGGCGCGTGCCTGTTTGGGATGTTCCTCAAGGTAATATCTCAGGGCCTCGCTGACAGCAGTCTGGACTACACCCGCCACCTCATTGTTGCCAAGTTTTGTCTTTGTTTGTCCTTCAAACTGAGGTTCCCCTACTTTTACGGATACCACAGCTGTAAGTCCGTCTCTGAAATCCTCTTTCGACAGCTCTATCTTCAGTTTGTCAAGAAGATGGTTGTCGTCGGCATATTTCTTGAGTGTTGTGGTCAGACCGCGACGGAACCCGGTAAGATGAGTGCCACCCTCTATCGTGTTTATATTGTTGACATAGGAGAAGATATTCTCGCTGAACGATGTATTATAGGTCATAGCCACCTCGACCGGCACACCGTTTTTCATGGTGTTGAGATGGATAATATCATCAATCAGAGGCTCTTTGCCCTGATCAAGATATTTCACAAATTGTTTCAAACCCTCGTCACTGTGGAAAATATCCTTGCGGCAGTTACCCTCTTCGTCCACCTCACGCATATCTGTAAGGGTGAGGGTGATTCCCGCATTGAGATATGCAAGGTCACGCAGACGGTTCGCGAGAGTCTCATAGTCGTATATTGTCTCCGTAAAGATCGATGCGTCCGGATGGAAGATAATTGTAGTGCCGGTATGATCAGTCTCCCCTATCACCGTCAGGTTGCAGGTAGGTTTGCCAAAGGCATATTCCTGCATATGGATCTTACCGTCACGATGGATCTCGGCACGCAGATAGTCGCTCAGCGCGTTGACACAACTCACACCTACGCCATGCAGACCACCTGACACTTTATATGAACCTTTATCGAACTTACCGCCGGCATGAAGCACGGTAAGCACAACCTCAAGAGCAGGTTTATGCATCTTCTCATGCATGTCTACAGGAATGCCTCGTCCGTTGTCGACCACCTTTATGGAATTGTCTTCAAGGATCGTCACATCTATGTGGTTGGCATATCCGGCGAGAGCCTCATCTATAGAGTTGTCGACCACCTCATATACAAGATGATGCAATCCTCTTCCGGAGATATCGCCGATATACATGGCAGGGCGCTTGCGCACCGCCTCCAGACCTTCGAGCACCTGGATATTATCAGCCACATAATCTTTTCTTCCGGCTTCCTGCAGTTCTATATCTTCTGCCATATCTTTCTATAAATCTGTTATTTGCGTTCCAATTTATCAAAAGGCTCATACAAAGCCCTATTATGTTACAAAATTACAAAAAAAATCATTCTTTTCAAAATCCGGACACCATCATTTCAAAAGAAAATCCGGTCTCTCTGACGAGACCGGACTTCCACTAAACGGCTATTACATGCATTATTTACGGATACGGTCGTTAAACGCGGAAAGAGCGGCTTTTGCCCCTTCCCCTATGGCGATAACTATCTGCTTATACGGAACTGTCGTCACATCTCCGGCTGCATATATTCCGGATGTGCCTGTGCGGCAACAGTCGTCAATCTCTATCTCTCCACGGGGAGTGACGGCAACCTGTCCGGCGAAAATCCCGCTGTTGGGAAGAAGTCCGATCTGTACAAACACTCCGTCCTCAGGATAGATCTTCGATTCCCCTGTATTTCTATCCTTTACCAAAAGTCCGGTCAGTTTTGTCCCGTTACCCTCCACAGCCTCGACAGCCATTGAGGTGTGTATCTCTATGTTAGGAAGACTCTTCGCTTTTTCTATGAGGACAGTGTCTGCCTTAAGGGTATCAAGAAACTCAAACACAGTGACCTTCCTGCAAATACCGGCAAGATCTATAGCCGCCTCTATGCCGGAGTTTCCTCCGCCTACCACGGCAACATCCTTCCCCGCGTAGAACGGACCGTCGCAGTGGGCGCAGAAGGCTACCCCTCTTCCGATATAATCCGATTCTCCCGGAACATTCAGCTTACGCCAGCCTGCCCCGGTGGCGATTATCACCTGGGGTGCCTTGAAGACCTCTCCCCCTTTCAATTTGACGGACTTCTCATCACCTGTGAAATCCACTTCCTCCACAGAACGCTGGTCGTAAATCCTTACTTTATTGTCATCAAGATATTTCCGTAGATCTCCTGCAAGATTCATGCCTGTGGTGACAGGTGCGGAGATAAGGTTCTCAATTCCGGTTGTCTCCCTGACCTGTCCACCAATAGAGCCTGCCACAATCGCAACGTCAAGTCCCTTTCTCGCGCTGTAGATCGCGGCTGATGCCCCGGCGGGACCGCCTCCGATTATTATAAGATCCGCCTTGATCTCTATCTCCCCGCTGTCGCCGGGTTCACTTCCGAACCTCTCTTCCAGAAGCGTGAGCAGCTCTCCCAGCGAACCCCTTCCCACATGCAGAAGCGAACCGTTGGCAAACACCGTAGGAACCGCCTGCACATGCAACGCCTCAGCCTCTCCGGCATTCAGCGCGCCGTCGATGATCTCCACCTCAAGATTCGGGTTATACAGAGCCATGACATCACATGCCTGAACCACATCAGGACAATTGGTGCATTCAAGCGAGACAAAGACGCTTAGCTGTATCCTCCCCTTCAATCTTCCTATCCTCCCGGAAGTTGCGCTGTCGGGAAGGTTCTTGCCCTGTCCGTCGCTGTTGAGCACGGCAAGTAGAAGAGAGGTGAACTCATGTCCACCGGGTATACACCGGAATACAATCCCGGTGGGCTCACCTCCCCGGGAAATTGCAAAACGCGGACTGACACCTTCCAGTTCGGTCATCCCAACCTCAATCTTCGGGGAACACGACGCAACCTCAGTTATAAATTCCAGCATCTCCTTGGTCTTCGCGTCCTTTGGGTCACCGGTGAGGTCAAAACGGATTTCCGTATTAAGCGAGGCGAACACCTGACTCACCTGCGCAAGTATATCTTTGTCCAACATAACGTCTTTAATTATAATAACAAATCAAAATTGGTTAAACAACTTCAATGGTATGGATAAATTCACCTAATCACCTTAATCATGAAAAAGATTATGATATTTATCCGATTTCGAGACTCATATTTATAGAAAAGATCAGGAGATTAAAAGACAATGACTAAAATCTTCCAATCTCTTGATCTTTAATTTATGATGCCTCAACGCTGAGTCTCAAGCGAGACTGATGTTCCGCATCAGAGCTTGCCTACAAGGTCGATGCTCGGTTTAAGTGTCTCGGCGCCCTGTTTCCACTTGGCGGGACACACATCGCCGGGATGAGATGCCACAAACTGGGCAGCCTCTACCTTGCGGAGGAGTTCGTCGGCGTTACGTCCTATATTGTTGTCCTGAATTTCAGCGATCTTGATCTTCCCTTCCGGATTGACCACAAATGTGCCACGATATGCCATGCCGTCTTCCTCTATCATGACTCCGAATGCCCTGGCGAGAAGTCCGGTAGGATCTGCAAGCATCGGATAGGTGATCTTCTTGATACGGTCTGAAGTGTCGTGCCAAGCCTTGTGTACGAAATGGCTGTCGGTGCTCACGGAATAAACCTCGACACCCATCTTCTTGAACTGATCGTATTTAGAAGCAAGATCCTCAAGTTCTGTCGGGCAGACAAAAGTGAAGTCGGCAGGATAGAAAAAGAAGATCGCCCATTTCCCTTCAACATCTTTGTTGGTGACTGTGACGAACTTTCCGTCATGATATGCCTGAACTTTAAACTCAGGCAACTGCTGATTGATAATTGGTTCCATTATTTCTGTTTTGTGTTTTTAGATTTTTAAGTTAATAATTTAAGACACCATGGATTGTCTGCGGAAACATATCCCGAAAGGCAATCCGATTGTCCGATTTCGAATTATATACATCAGTTTCTATCAGAGTCATTGTCTGATTTCGGGTTTCGATTGATAAACAACGGCACTTCTCGTGAAGTTCGGGTATAGGCGCACGGTTTAACCAACGCTTAACATGCTTTACAGTTTGTTTAGACATGCATGCCGTCCCCTTGCCGTAAAAAGGCAAAACTTCTCACCTTATTATGTGTTTAATAAAAAAAGTGTTAATTTTGCGCCCAAATACAAACCGGTGTCACCTTGCGACACCCCCCTGCTTGCCAAGTACGGGTTTAAAATCGCATAAAGATGAAAAATCTTGTAATTGTCGAATCGCCTGCAAAGGCAAAAACCATAGAAAAATTCCTCGGCAAAGACTTCTCCGTCATGTCGAGCTACGGTCATATACGCGACCTTCAGAAACACGGATTCAGCATTGATGTCAATGATGATTTCAAGCCTATATATGAAATACCGGACGATAAAAAAGATTTGGTGAAACGACTGAAGAAAGCAGCCAAGGAAGCCGACACCGTATGGCTTGCTTCCGATGAAGACCGCGAGGGTGAGGCTATCGCCTGGCATCTCGCTGAAGTGCTTGATCTTGATCCCGCCACAACCAAACGGATCGTATTTCATGAAATAACAAAACCCGCTATCCTCGAGGCTATAGAGCATCCCCGCACTATTGATATTGACCGTGTCAACGCCCAGCAGGCACGGAGAGTGCTCGACCGTATTGTAGGATTCGAATTGAGTCCCGTGCTATGGAAAAAGATCAAACCGTCGCTTTCGGCGGGGCGTGTGCAGAGTGTCGCGGTACGCCTTATATGCGAACGGGAAAAAGAGATCGACAGCTTCTCCCCGGAACCTTTCTTCCGAGTCACCGGGCTTTTCTCCTTGCCGTCGCACACCCAGTCTTTTAAAGCGGAAATGTCTCGCAGGCTTTCCGACACAAATGAGGCGGAGACGTTTCTCAATATCTGTAAAAACGCGGAGTTTACCGTGACTGATGTAGCGGTGAAACCCACCAGAAGATCGCCATTCCCACCCTACACCACATCTACTCTCCAGCAGGATGCCTCGCGCAAACTCGGATTTTCTGTCAATCAGACAATGATGGTGGCTCAGAAACTATATGAGGACGGTAAGATCACATATATGCGTACCGACTCCACCAATCTCTCTGACATGGCGCTCCGCGACATAGCAGGGGAAATAAAATCATCTCTCGGCGACCGCTTCCTGAAAATCCGTCATTATCATACGAATTCAAAAGGGGCACAGGAAGCTCACGAGGCGATCAGACCCACTTATATCTCAAACCATACAGTAGAAGGAAGTTCTCAGGAGAAACGTCTATATGAACTGATATGGAAACGTGCCGTATCTTCTCAGATGGCGGATGCCGAAATCGAAAAAACCAATGTGGAGATATCCGTGTCAGGATCTTCCGACACATTCAAGGCAGAAGGTGAGGTTGTGACATTTGAAGGTTTCCTGAAAGTATGGAAAACTGAAAACGCCCGCGACCGTGAATTTGTCGAGCTGCCCCCTATGAACGCAGGTGACAATCTTGACGCTGAGGAAATATCCGCCACACAGAGGTTCTCTCAAGCTCCGGCACGATATTCCGAGGCGTCGCTTGTGAAAAAAATGGAAGACCTCGGCATCGGACGACCGTCGACATATGCGCCTACAATATCCACAATTCAGGCGCGAGACTATGTGAAACGCGGTGAAAAAGAGGGGATAAAGAGAGAATATGAAGTCTTGTCGCTGAAAAACGGCAAGATTTCCAAAGAGATTCTGTCCGAAAATACCGGTAGCGAGAAAGGGAAGCTGGTTCCAACGGATGTAGGAATGATTGTCAATCAATTCCTGACAGAATATTTCCCGGATATCCTTGACTATAATTTCACCGCAAAAGTGGAGGAAAAATTTGACGATATTGCCGAAGGGAAATTAGGATGGCAAAACGAGATCTCTGATTTCTATGGCTCTTTCCATCCCAACATCGAGGAGATCAACTCTTTGAGAATGGAGAGAAAAGTAGGCGAACGCCTTCTCGGGAACCATCCCGAAAACGGGAAACCGGTGTATGTTAAGATAGGGAGATTCGGTCCCGTGGTCCAGATAGGAGACGCCGCCGACGAGGAAAAACCTCTTTTTGCAAGCCTGCGCGGTGATCAGAGCGTGGCGTCAATATCTCTCGAGGAAGCTCTGAAACTCTTCGAACTGCCTCGCACGGTCGGTGAATTCGAGGGGCAACCTGTAATAGCCGCGATCGGGAAGTTCGGACCCTATGTGAAGCATGGCGCAATGTTCGTGTCGATACCGAAAGACAAGTCTGCGCAAAGTATATCTCTTGAAGAGGCGGAAGAACTAATCATCGCAAAAAGAGAGGAAGAGGCAAACAGACTGATAAAAGCATTCCCGGAGATGCCGGGACTTGAACTGCTGAATGGAAGATACGGACCCTATCTCGCCTATAAGCCTGAAGGAGCCCGCAAAGCCACAAACTACCGCATCCCGAAGACTACCGACGCCTCCGCGCTCACATTCGAAGATGCCAAGAAACTGATGGAAAGCCAGGACGCAGCCTCATCACGCAAATCATCCACAAAAACCTCCTCCCGTTCATCAGCGAAAACCGGAACCAAGGCTTCAACAAAAAAAGCCGGATCCTCAGCAAAAAAGAGTAAATAATAATTCTTGAATATACGGAGACGGGATATAGTCACAGTAAAAAAGTGACTATATCCCGTCTCCGTATCTAAGAAATTTCCCTGTCAGTGTAATTTTATTCCATTATATTTGTCTATATATTGAAGCTTCATCGGAAGCCGGTATAATATTTTCTCAAAAGTCTGTAATATAAACTTTTTTCTCAAGACAAACCACAATTATGAAAATCGGAATGAAACAACAATACCTTTTTCCAACCGCCGCTTTACTTTTTCTGGCAGGATGCGGAGATTCCCCGCACATTACCAACACCCGACCCAATCCGGATCCTTCTCCCACACCTGAAATCACTGATTATTATGTAAGTCCGTCATGTTCCGACTGCAAGACTGAAGTAAAGACAAATATCGGCGGAGGATACCGCAATATTCTCGGACGTGGATATGACGTGACCGGAGATTACCTATCCCCTTCATCCCTGAGAGCATCAGTGATCGATTTAAAGAAACAGGCGGATCTTGATCTCTTATCAATCTTCAGCGCCCCCGCATCAAGCATGGGACAGATAATTTCCGGAAAGAATCCCTCTGATTTCCTGTCGGCGCTTATGGCGGATGCCGGGATTGAATCAGACATACCCTCCGGAGAGACGTGTTTCAACGCCACGCTCAACACCCTCTCGTCAAATGCCTCTTACATCCTTTCCAACAACTGGACCCGTTCTGAAATCGTCAAAGCCCATTCCTCCAAAGACTACATCTTAAAAACTCTTTCTGATGAATTTATCGCCGACACCGCAACCCTGAAACCAAAAGCGTTGATAGAAAAATATGGAACGCATTTCCTCGTGAGCACATCTCTCGGCGTGTCTGTACGGACGCTTTACGGAGCCTATGTCGATGCTTCATCCTCCGAAAAGGAATCGCTCGCATATAAAGGATATATGTTCGCAGAACAATCATTGCTTGACAAACTCGGACCCGATCTCTCACTGACTCTCGCCGGAATAAACAATTACGGAGCCACCCTGACCAAAACTTTTTCAGGAGGTGATGTCTCACTTGTGGAATATGATCCGGAGACCGGTAAATTAGGCGACACTTCATCCTGGCAAGCGTCTATGGATAATGACAATCTGGCTCTGATCACACTGTCTGACGGCGACTTGCAGCCTCTTTCTTATGCGGTGAAAGACGCAAGTCTCAAATCGCAGATCGACGTTGCCATCTCAAACTACATAAAGGAAAGCAAGATAAAGGCGGACGCCACTGTCCCGCTCCTCCAGAACAGCAATGGCAAAGTCTACCGCTACGTGACAAGCTACGATGAATCGATGCAACTCGCTGACAAAGGTGGACTGAAATTTTACGGAGTATTAGGCAGCCTTTACCGAGACAACACAACCGGAACCATCCCCCTTTATTCTCATGTATACACTGACGGCAGCCAGATTCTATCGCTTATACAACCCACAAACGACTGGGAATGTATCGGATATGTCATGAAAGAGCGCACTCCCGACACAGTATCTTTATACGAGATAAGCGACGGAACCCGTTTCGCCTACACCATCGAGGCTTCCAACAGCTACGGACCACGGAAAGAATGGCACCCCACAGGGGTAGTATTTTATCTCGTCAGACCATAAGCAATAAAGACAATAAGGTGCCGCTGAACCCTCGGGGACAACGACACCTTATTGACATCCGTTACATTAGCACGAGAGCAAATAGTTCTTGAACGCTTTGAAATCCGCAGGCAGTCCGACTGTCTGTTTTGTCCCGAGCATGAAAGACCGGAGACGCTCCGGAATCGCTATCCCGACACCCGTGATAGTCTCCACAGTTTCTTTGAATTTTGCAGGATGAGCCGTCTCCAGAAAAATTCCTGTCTCTCCCGTGTGCAATCCTTCCTCCAACGCCCGATAGGCAACCGCACCGTGAGGATCAAGCTGATATCCCGTCTTTTCCAATGCCGATTTCATGGTTTCAGCTATCTGCATGTCAGAATAAGTGCAACCGCTTATATCTGCCGTGATTCTCTTATGGTCATCACCATAAAGATCAAGGACACGGACGAAATTACTTGGGTCTCCGACATCCATCGCGTTGGCTATAGTCTGCACTGAGGGACGCGGATTATACTGCCCCGAGACGAGATATTGATAAAATATGTCGTTGGCATTGTTTGCCGCGATAAACCGTTTTACCGGGAGACCCATTCGTTTGGCAATGAGTCCGGCACAGATATTTCCAAAGTTGCCGCTCGGCACACACATCACGATATTATCCGGATCGTTTCCTGCCGCCACCGCCTGTGCCCACGCATAGAAATAATAAAACATCTGGGGCAAGAATCTCGCCACGTTTATTGAATTGGCGGAAGTCAACATCATCGAGTCATTGAGGTCCTTATCAAGGAAAGCCTGTTTGACGAGAGCCTGGCAGTCATCGAAAGTGCCCTCGATCTCAAGAGCCGACACATTGCTGCCAAGGGTGGTGAACTGTGCCTCCTGTATAGGGCTGACCTTCCCTTTCGGATAGAGCACAAACACGCGTACTCCATCCACGCCAAGGAATCCATTTGCCACCGCGCTTCCTGTATCTCCGGAAGTGGCGACAAGCACGTTGACCATTCGATCTTTATTATCACGGTTGAAATATCCCAGAAGCCGCGCCATAAACCTTGCCCCCACATCTTTAAATGCAAGCGTGGGTCCATGGAAAAGCTCAAGCGAATATATGCCTTCTTTGACCTTTACAAGAGGTATCGGAAAATTCATGGCATCCACAGTCAAAGCTTTCAACGAATCCGCATCCACATCTTCTCCAAATAAGACAGACGCCACTTCCGAGGCGATATCGGGCAGAGACATCGACGGAAGTCTGTCAAAAAAATCTTCCGGCATCACTGTTATACGTTCCGGCATATAAAGTCCCCGGTCAGGGGCAAGTCCTTTCACCACAGCCTCTTCAAGAGATACTTCAGGCACGGTGCCTTTTGTGCTTCTATATTTCATTTTTTAGAAATTCTTTTATAAATTCATCATTTTTCAAAAGACCATAACCGCCGGCGACGGCAGCTTTTTCTGAATATTTCACAACCCTGTCCGGAGTCACATCGCTTCTCATTATCACAAATGGAACCGGATCCGATGTATGCGTACGGATTCTGCATGGCGTGGGATGATCAGGTAGGAGCGCCACAGCCACCTCCTCGTCAAAGCATGCCAACTCCTCAAGCAACGGCGCGACTATACGGCTGTCAAGATTCTCAATAGTCCTCTTTTTCAACAACGCGTCTCCTTCGTGACCCGCCTCGTCACTTGCCTCTATATGGAGGAATACAAAATCAGCTCCGTTTCTCAACGCATCTACGGCGGCACGCAACTTACCTTCGTAGTTGGTATCATACAGACCTGTAGCCCCTTCCACGTATATCGGTTGCAATCCGGCGTAAACGCCTATGCCCAAGATCAGATCCACAGCCGAAATCACATAACCCTCCCTGACACCGAAAATCTCTCCCATAGTCTTCATTGCAGGCTTGTATCCGGGACTCCACGGCCATATGCTGTTGGCTGGATCTTTACCTTCCGCCACACGCCGCAGATTCACCGGATGCGCGGAAAGCAGATCTCGGGAACGACAGATAAGACCGTTCAGATAGTCCGCAGTTTCCTGAGCGTCTGTGACCTCCGCCCTGACAAGCTCTTCCGCTGCCGGATGTCCCGGCACATCGTGAGGAGGTGTGCAATGTATGCGCTTGTCTCCGTTTTTTACTTTCAGCAGATGACGGTAGCTCACCCCGGGGAAAAACTCAGACCTGCCGTCCGCCAGATTCCTGTTAAGATATTCTATCAGTTCCGACGCTTCTTCACTTGAAATATGTCCGGCGGAATGATTCTTTATAGTGCCGTCGTCGGCAATGCATATGAGATTGCAGCGCATTGCCATCTCTCCGGGAGCGATTTCTACTCCCATGCTCGCCGCCTCAAGAGTGCCTCTCCCTTCAAAAACTTCCGGGAGATCATAGCCAAGCAGAGAGAGATGCGCGATCTCGCTGCCCGGAGAGAAACCCGCCGGAACCGTGGCGAGGAGTCCGTTTCTACCTCGTCGTGCAAGTTCGTCAAGAGCGGGAGTGTCAGCAGCCTCGAGAGGCGTAAGCCCTCCCAGCTCTTCGCACGGCCCGTCAGCCATGCCGTCGCCTAAGATAATGATATGTTTCATCCTGTTTAAATAATACATAATTTCATCGTGCAAAAGCACGATGAAATTATAATATTTGTTATATTTATAAATATTCTATTGAAAATCAACGAATATTTGCAATACTGATTATATCTGCGAAAACACCTGCAGCAGTCACTTCAGCGCCTGCGCCGTATCCTTTTATAACCATGGGATATTCCATATACCTGTCGGTGGTGAGAAGAATCACGTTGTTGCTTCCTTCAAGATTATAGAACGGATGTGAAGCTCCCACACGCCTGAGGCCTACGCTCAGCTTTCCGTTGTCGAACGACGCTACAAAACGGAAATGCTCATTGGCAGCCTCCGCCTCCGCACGTTTCTTCTCGAAATCCGCATCAAGCGACTCTATCTTTCCAATGAAATCATCCGCCTTACCCTCGAACATACTCTCCGGGATAAACAGGTTTTTCTCCACATCCTCCTGACTCACCGCATACCCCGCCTCGCGGGCAAGGATGACAAGCTTGCGGATCACGTCCTTACCTGACAGATCTATGCGTGGATCGGGTTCGGTATATCCCTCTTCTTTCGCCATTTTTATAGCTTTACTCAGGGGCACGTCTGCGGAAAGGACATTGAAGATATAGTTGAGAGTACCTGAAACCACAGCCTCGATCTTAAGGATCTTGTCGCCGGAATTTATGAGAGAGTTTATTGTGTTGATGATCGGGAGACCGGCACCGACATTGGTTTCGAAAAGATATTTGACATCCTTGCGCCTTGCAATCTCTTTCAGCTCCACATATTCAGAATAGTCGGAAGAAGCCGCGATCTTGTTAGCCGCAACCACACTTACGTTATGCGAGAGAAGATCATTATAGAGAGCGGCGATCTCATGTGACGCCGTACAATCCACAAACACGGAATTGAATATATTCATTTTCAACACCTCGTCTCTGATCATAGCCGGAGTGGCGTCTTTTCCCTCTTTCTCCAACAACGCCCGGAAATCGGTTAGGTCAAGACCGTCTCTGTTGAACACAGCCTTCTTGCTTGATGCTATTCCCACTACATTTATACGCAGGTTCTTTTCCCGGAGAAGTTTCTCTTGCTGCATAGATATCTGATTGACAAGACTCTTTCCCACATTGCCGACTCCGACAAGAAAAAGATTCAAGACCTGGCATTCCGAAAGGAAAAACGAATCATGGATCACATTGAGAGCCTTGCGCAGACTCTTGCGCTCTATCACGAAAGAGATATTGGTCTCCGACGCACCCTGCGCACAGGCTATGACGTTTATACCGTTACGCCCGACAGTGTTGAACAGTTTGCCGGCAAGTCCCGTGGTGTGCTTCATGTTTTCACCTACCACCGCCACGGTAGCGAGATCCCGCTCTGCCACAATATCGTTAAACATTCCGGAGGCGAGTTCGGCGGCAAACTCATCCCTGAGCGTACGCACCGCAAGATCCGCGTCGGCATTTCTGACCGCTATGGTGGTATTGTTCTCACTGGCTGCCTGAGACACAAGGAACACACTCACCCCTTTTGCCGTCAGGGCATTGAATATTCTTGAGTTCACACCTATCACGCCCACCATACACAGACTGGTGATGGTTACAAGGCAGGTATCGTTGATGGATGATATACCTTTGATCGCCTTGTCTCCCGGTTTTCTGTGAGGGACATCTCGGCTTATCAGAGTGCCCGGAGCGGAAGGGTTGAACGTATTCTTCACAAGAATCGGAATATTCTTGTGATAGACGGGATAGATAGTCGGGGGATAAATCACCTTGGCACCAAAGTTGCAAAGCTCCATTGCCTCCGTATAGGTCAACTCGTCGATCACATAGGCAGTGTCTATAACTTTCGGGTCAGCGGTCATGAATCCGTCCACATCAGTCCAGATCTCCAGTATCTCCGCATCAAGCGCCGCCGCCATTATAGATGCTGTATAGTCACTTCCTCCACGACCGAGGTTTGTGACCTCCCCTTTGGAATCTGTTGCCAGAAATCCGCCCATCACAGCGGTGTCCCAGTCATAGCAGCACACCTTCTCGCCAATAAGAGCGTTGGTCAATTCAGAGTCAAGGACCTGCGACCCGTGAGGACCCTCTTTGGTACGTATGAATGCCCGTGAATCAAAATAAGTAGAACCTTTTATGATATTAGAGACTATCACACTTGAAAGACGCTCGCCGTAACTCACTATGATATCAAGGGCACGCGGAGAGAGATCATGGAGCAACATCACTCCTTTATATATATTCCCCAGTTCGTCAAGCATCATCTTGACCATTGCCATGGTGGCGTCGCGGCGAGACTCCGGCACTACTCCGTCAATGACAGTGATATGACGTTCCACAATACGCGCATACGAATCAAGATAAGATATGTCGTCAGCAACAGCAAGTCTGGCTGTGGAGATGAGAAGGTCTGTTATGCCGCCTAAGGCTGAAACCACCACAACTTTCTTTCCCGGAGTTTCCTCCACGATCCTCTTGACATTGGTAAGACTTTTTACAGTGCCGACAGATGTGCCGCCAAACTTTAAAACTTTCATGTTTTACAAACTTAAGAGCCTCCCACCCAAAATATGTTCAAGCCTTCAAAGACAACTTATCCATGGGTATGCGGCATAATTATAATAACCGGAACGGTAGATGAATTTAGTCGCCAAATTTAGCAAATTAAATTCATATTACAAAAAACATGAAACATTATACGCAATTTATTCACACATATGACCACAAATCACACATAATTAGTGACAAACAGCATTCCTGAGGAATATTTACATACAAACTTATCACAAAAAACAAAGGCTTGGAGGATAATCAGGCGAGCATGGCCGGAGGATAACATTTTGAGAGCCGTTCCGCTGTTTTGTCGCATTCCCTGCGCCTCCACCGCACATCTATATCATTATTCCGGGTTCTCCACGATGCCATGATCTCGTTCCGACTCGTCCTCGCAAGCCTTCGAACAGACAAAACAGTACGGCAGGTATTCTGGCTTGTTCCCCTCCGGATCCGCCTTCCCATGATTCTCCTTAAAGAAATCACAGTGACGATAAATGACCCGGAAGTCGGGTTGGAACTTACAGCAGCGGGACTGCCCGGGATTCACACCCGGTTCCCTTTTAAGCGGGATGGAGAAATCTCCATTCGCACCGTACCGGTGCAAAATTAATACATTTTTACATCACTGCAAAATTTTTGAAAAAATATTGAAAAATATCAGACGGATATCAGATATTACCCAACCTTGCAGAGTCCCATATCCTCAAATCCCATCCTTAAATCCCAAATTTAAAACATTTTCAAGTCTCTACGATCTCCTCAACTCATTTTTGCACGTTCCTTATGAGGTCAGGTCAAAGAAATCTTTCTTTAACAGCTACATATGCTGATCTCGATACATTCTCTCATCCTGACACCCCCCTTTAAATGACACGATATCCTCACTCCGTCTGCCGAAAATCAACACCCTACAATCCTGTTGTTAATTGATTGTTGCAATGCATATTGTGAAGACAAAATCTTTAAAAAAGATTCATTCCCTACTCCAAATTGTTCTAAAAGTCGTTTTTATGCCCAAAAATCTCTTTTTCCGTTATTTTTTCTTCTAAAAAATTTGCATTCCACGCTTTAACATATTAACTTTGCACCCGAAAACAGAAAAACCTTTTAAGGTTTTTGAGTTTTACCAAAACAAAATAAGAATATTCTCGCTCAAGGCAGTATCACAAAATACAAAATATTTCTTATTTGACGGGTACTGAAACAAATGGATAATTAGGTGTAAATTTAAAATTAGGGAACTGATAAAATCAATTAATTAAAGCGCAAATTGGCGGAACGTCGTGAGATGCTCCGCCAATAATTTTTTATCACTTCATAAACCTCCAAGGACTGCCATCCTTATCCGTATAGAACTGATCATACGCTTACCTCCCCCTTTATCACCGGCAACGGATCGTATCCTTCCAACGTGAAATCTTCATATCTGAATTTGAAAATGTCTGTAACTTCCGGATTGATTTTCATTACTGGCAACTTTCTCGGAACTCTTGCCAACTGTGTTTTCACCTGTTCAAGATGGTTAAGATAAATGTGGGCATCGCCAAGCGTATGGATAAATTCCCCCACCTTCAGACCACACACCTGCGCCACCATCATCGTCAGCAACGCGTAACTCGCTATATTGAAAGGGATACCGAGAAAACTGTCGCCACTACGCTGATAGAGCTGCAACGAAAGCTTTCCGTCGTTCACGTAAAATTGAAAGAGCGAATGACAGGGTGGAAGATTCATGTTGTCAAGATCCGCCACGTTCCAGCTGCTCACAATTATCCGGCGGGAATCCGGATTCTCCTTTATTGTGCGCACGGCTTCTGAAATCTGATCGATAAAGCCTCCGTCATATCCCGGCCATGAACGCCATTGAAACCCATAGATATGCCCTAAATCTCCGTCCGGATCCGCCCATTCATTCCATATCCTCACCCCGTTATCCTGAAGATACTTCACATTGGTATCTCCCGCCAGAAACCATAGAAGCTCGTATATCACACTTTTGAGATGCACTTTCTTTGTGGTAAGGAGAGGAAATCCTTCAGACAGGTCAAAACGCATCTGATAACCGAAAACGGATATGGTTCCCGTACCTGTCCGGTCACTTTTCCTATGACCGTTTTCCAAAATATGTTCAAGAAGCTGGAGATATTGTTTCATAGTTTTTTGTTGCTTATCTGGTTTTGACTTTTCTGATCAGCGGAGTGGAACGCCGGTTGCGGTTCCATTGGTAGCGTATGGCATCGTTAGGACAGACTTTCAGACAATCAAAACAACGCACACACCGGGAATTATCGACATATCTTCCGACTACCTTGACACATTGCGACTTGCAGATCTCTTCGCATTTCATACAGTTGACACATTTATCCGGATCGATCTCTATATGGCAGAGCGTCATGTCGTGGAAACAACCCAGCAACGTCCCCACAGGACATACAGTATTGCAGAACCCTCTGCCCGTCATCAAGGCACAGACAGCCAATAGCAGCAAAGACGCCAGACCCGCCGTGATACCCGTCGCCATACCTATCCCGAACGTCAGCCAGGCAGCCGTTGCCGCTTCAGGATGTATCGCGCCACATATGTTGCGCATTATGTTCCATGGCTCTATCCAGAATGAGACCGCGGCAGCCCCGAGCACAAGGCATATGCAATAGATTATAAGGATGTGATACCTCACAGGGTGTGCCTTCTTATAAGAAAACGGACGCCTGAGTGCGGGAAAAAACTTACGCAGCGGAATAACGAGATCCTGAAGAGTCCCTATCGGGCATACCGACGAACAATAGATCCTGCCAAACACGAAAGTCACACACAGCCATATGATGATTGTCCCCATGCCGGTTGATATCAGCGAGGGGACAATCTGAACCTTCTCCACCACTTTCTCCATAGGATGTATCGTCGGGCTGACCGCAAGATAAGCCACCGCGCCTATGAAAAAGAGCGTGGATAAAAAAATACGTATGGTGCGCAGATCTTTCATTGCCAAATACGGAAGACTCCGCCGAAGTGTCAGCGGCGGCTGCCTCGCTGCTTCTGCTGCTCGCGGAGCATTGCCTGCTGCTGTTTCTGCATCTCTTCGATACGTGCCATGAACCCGCTTTTCTTCTTGGGCTTTTTAGCATTCTCCGCCATAGTCTTCCTCACATCTTCCTCCTTGATAATAAACCGGAAAGCGTAAGTCTGGGCAATGGTGATCAAAAGCGACAGGAAATAATAGTAGGAAAGACCAGCCGCATAATTATTGAAGAACACCATAAAGAATACAGGCATCAGATACATCATCCATTTCATCCCGGGCATCTGTCCCGGGGAATTCTGCATGTTGACACGCGTATAGATGATATTGGTCACTGTCATAAGCAGACAGAACAGCGATATATGGTTGCCGAAATATTCCGTGACAAGGGGGATGTTGCCGCTCCATGAGATGATCGCGTCAGGAGCCGCAAGGTCCTTTGCCCAAAGGAAACTCTGCCCGCGCAACTCTATGGCAGACGGGAAGAACGAGAACATCGCGAACAGTATCGGCATCTGGAGGAGCATGGGAAGACATCCCGACATAGGATTGGCTCCCGCCTTATTATAGAGCGCCATTGTCTTCTGCTGACGCAGCATGGCGTTCTCGTTGCCGGGATATTTATCATTTATC
Organism: uncultured Porphyromonadaceae bacterium; assembly: GCA_947174235.1. GTDB lineage: Bacteria > Bacteroidota > Bacteroidia > Bacteroidales > Muribaculaceae > Lepagella. Next base: position 82,044 of record CAMWID010000003.1, read on the forward strand.
TCCTTGATATCCGGAGCGAGGATACGCATCTTCGCCTGGCTCTTGTAGCTTTTATATGTGAGAGGGAAAAGCACAAGCTTGATGAAGATGGTCATGATAAGGATTATGATGCCATAGTTGGAGATAAACGATCCGAGGAAATTGAAAATCGGTATCACGATTCCGGTGTTGATCCATCTGAACACCGACCACCCGAGCGGTATTATCTTGGTAAGTTTCAGATCTTCGTCAGCGACTGTCTTCTTGTCAAGCGAAGAAAGCAACGGATAAAGGTTTGGTCCGATGAAAAGAGAAAACGCCGCGGGGACTTCCGCACGCCAGTCATAGTCGTTAACCACTGCCTGCGCGTCAAATTTCTTCAGAAGATATGGGTCATTCTTAAGATAGACAGACTGGAAATCAGCAGTGTTGAAAGGACGTTGACCGATAAGCACGGTAGAGAAGAACTGGTTCTTGAACCCTATCCAGCGTATTTTTGCCTGACGTTCCTCCTTATCCGACTTACTCTCTGACAGATTCTCAACAGACCCTCCGGCAAACTTGTAATAAAGCGCTGAGTTTCTTTCCTCAAACATTTTCCCCTTTTCCTGACGGATAAGGTCCTGATGCCAGTTGATGCCGAGATTGCGGTTGTTGCTCTCCACTATATCCGCCATATTACGCTGCACGATGCGTATCCCCACTACATAATTCTCTCCTTTCGGAAGTGTGTATTCTATGCCCCAGTAAGCACCTTCTGCCACCGGAAGCGACATAAGCACCGTGGAATCATTAAGCACCGAAGGAGTAAAGTAAAGTTCTGACGAGCTGACACCCTGCGGAAGAGGAAGCTGGAAATCAAAAGAATTTGATCCATTCTCAAATATCACCACTTTCTCCTTGCGTTTCTGGCTCTCGTCAGGAGTGTATTCAGTATCGTACTTCTTGAGTTCCGCCCTCGTTATAGATCCCGACTTCGCGTTAAGTTCAAGTTTCAACACATCGTTTTCCAACCTCACGACAGAATCCATTCCGGCAAGGAACCGGGCAAATTTCCCGTATCTGCCCATAGACACGGAGGCTCCGCGCACAAGACCTATCGCCTTACGCTGCTCCGCCACCGACATTTTCTTAAGGTCTGCGCGGCATATGTCATTCCAGTCAAGAGTCTTTCCGTCTACCGTAACCGTTCCGCTCACCGAATCGCCCACGGCAAGCAGGTTGAGATTTCCGTCTGAAAGACGTGCGGCATGGGTGCTGTCTGCAAGCACCACCTGCTCGCCATGCTCTATGATATTCTTTACAAGCCACTCACGCTCAGTATCTGACAATGCGTCTACCGAACCTGACTGTGATGAAGCCGGTTGTACGATCTCGCTGTCATCAGGCTCCGACTCCGGAACGTTGCGCGGCGACAGCCACATGAACCCGAAAAACACTACTGCCATAAGCAGCAATCCTATACCGGTGTTTTTATCCATTACTTATTATCTGTTGATGTTTTTTAGTTAAAATCAAATTGTTGAAGACGGCTAATCTTTTTATAGACAGCCTAATTGTCCGGCTTATCCCGACAATATCCAATCAAATTGCAAATTTAATAATAATATCCCACAATTTGATATTTTTCTCAAACAAATACACACTTAACGGCATTATTCCACTTACCGCTCCACTTCCTGCTCCCCGATTTTACTATTTCTCCCGGATAAGACAGCTTACCATTCAAGGGAATAGACCATCTTGCGTATCGCGGCGGCGAGTAGCCTTGGAGATTCCTCCCTTGCTTTGAGAGATTCCCAGCCAACCGGCTTGCCGAATATGATCCGGAATGTCTTCCCTCTCGCCTTGCATAATTCCCCCGGGAGCAATGCCTGCTCTATATTGACTTTCAGACCTAACTTCTTGCGCCATTTAGCCACCCTGTAGAATGTGGGGGTGTTCAGCCCCTCGAATTTCACGGGGACTATATCCCGACGGTATTCGATCGCCTTGGACACAAATGATTTCTGCCATTCCAGATCCGCGATGACGCCATCGGGATGAAGCCTGGAAACGAGTCCCGCCGGGAACTGCAGGATATGTCTGCCGGACGCCATCGCTTCATTGATAGCTTTCGCGGCGCCTCTCCCCTGGCTTCCATATTTATTGACCGGGAGAAAGACATCGCTCAGGGGCTCCACATTCATAAGCATGTCATTGACAAGAAACCTTACGTTGCCGTCTCCGTAACGGCATCCGAGTTCCGAGATAAGGGAGATGCCGTCAAGCCCTCCGAGAGGGTGATTTGACGCGAACATGAGGCGGCTGTGAGAGTCAAGGTTTTCAATGCCTTTGACCTCCACGGTTATATCAAGAAACTCAAGAATCTTACGTGCGAACGCCGACCCCCGGAGGGGATAAGCAGCCCTGAGCATGGCATTCAGCTCGTCCTGCCTGATAAGTTTCTCCAGAGCGGTGATCATAAAACCTGGTACAATGGACGCAATCCTTGCCGGCATACGCCGCTCAAGAATGGCGTGAAGATCTATCTCAAGGGGCTTATCCATTCACGCTGTCTTCTTCTTCCCAGAACTCGTCTTCCCAGTCACTGTCATCAAGCGGATAATCATCTTCTTCCGTGTCATCCTGATGGAATATGAACTCATCTTCCTCCTCAACCCGGTGACGCACATCAAGATTGCGGTGGGTCATGGTAGACTTCACTTGATTCTCCTCAGAGTTGATCTCTCTCCAGAGGAGGTCCTTAAGCTCCGTGAGACCCTGTCCTGTCACCGCCGAGATAAACACTGTCGGAATCCCTTCAGGCAATTCTTTGGCTATCTCATCCCTCAGCTCGTCATCGAGCATATCACATTTGGAAACAGCGAGCACGCGGCTCTTGTCGGCAAGCTCCGGATTAAACTCCTTCAGTTCTTTCAGAAGCACTTCATAATCTTTCCTTATGTCGTTGCTGTCTGCAGGAATCATAAACAGCAACACGGCATTCCTCTCTATATGGCGCAGGAATCTAAGCCCAAGTCCCTTCCCTTCGCTCGCTCCTTCTATTATGCCGGGAATATCCGCCATTACAAACGATTTGTCACCTCTGTAGTTTACGATTCCGAGACTCGGCTCCATGGTCGTGAACGGATAATCGGCTATTTTCGGTTTGGCGGCAGAAATCGCGGACAGCAATGTCGACTTACCGGCATTTGGGAACCCTACGAGACCCACGTCACCAAGCAGCTTCAACTCAAGGATCACAGCCTTTTCTATGGCAGGTTGTCCCGGCTGTGCATAACGCGGGGCACGGTTGGTGGATGTGGCGAAATGCCAGTTGCCGAGTCCGCCTTTTCCGCCACGCAGAAGTTTGATCTCCTCCCCGTCTTCCGTTATCTCGCAGAGAAATTCTCCGGAATCGGCATCAAATACAGCCGTGCCGACAGGCACTTCTATGATACGGTCTTCTCCATCCTTGCCGAACGAACGTCCGGCTCCTCCGCTCTGTCCGTCAGTAGCGAATACATGCCGCTGATACCTCAACGGAAGAAGTGTCCACATATGACGGTTACCTTTTAATATGATGTGGCCTCCACGGCCGCCGTCCCCTCCGTCCGGTCCACCTTTGGGCACATACTTCGCCCTGTGGAAATGACGGCTGCCGGCGCCTCCCTTGCCTGAACGGCAGAGTATCTTTACATAGTCTATGAAATTCGATTCAGCCATTGCTTGTTCCTTTTATAATTATATGGTCAGGCGGCAATCCGCCTCAAAACGTTTTTCTCTTCATCAGATCGTTGGCATAGCGGTAATCGTCAGGCGATCCGATATCTATCCATGTACCCTCTATCGGGAAACATCCCACCGAACCGCCGTCGGCTATCAGCGCGGATATGAAATCCGGAGCGTCAAGATATTCCCCCCTCACGATACGGTCAAGGAGAGCCCTGCGCATTAAATAAACGCCACCGTTTGCAAAATAGTTGTAAGTAGGCTTCTCTTCAAGCCCTTTCACTTTCCCTCCATCCATTTTCATTATGGCGAAAGGCACAGACACTGTATACGGCACCGCCCCCATGGTCAGGTCTGCCCCGGTCTTCTTATGCTGAAGATATAGTTTCTCGAAATCGATAGTGGTGAGGATATCGGAGTTCATCATCAGGACATTACTACTTTCAAGTCCCTCCACAAGAGCGAGACTCCCCATGGTGCCGAGCCGCTTCGGCTCCCGTATGCACGTGATTTCAACCCTGCCGCGACGTTTGCCGAAATGCTCCTCTATCTTGTCGGCGAGATAATTCACCGTGACAAAAATTCTGTCGACCCCACACCGTTCCAACTCATCGACATTATAATCTATTATAGCCTTCCCACCTACAGGCAACAGTGGTTTCGGAGTGGTGAGTGTCAACGGACGCAGGCGTTCCCCTCTTCCTCCTGCCATAAGGACGGCGTCAATGGGAAGACGCGTCTTCATGGTGCGGAGATCAAGGATATCCGTGATATGCCCCTTGTCGACCACTGGAAGCAACGCTATGTGACGCTTCCGGCATTCTGCTATGGTGAGCCAGCAGTCCTCTCCGGGCAGAAGCGAAAGAAACGCCCTGTGCATCACACTCTCCACGGCATCCGACAATTCCGCACCCGAGATCAGGGCTCGCCGGATATCGCCATCCGTGACCGTACCGACCAGACAACCGTAAGGATCAATGACAAAAAGCGTCATCGACTCGCCCGAAAGCGTATTTATCTGATGAAGCGCTTCCCGCACGTTCGAGTTGCAACTTATGGCATGGCGTCTGAGTATTTCCGCCCCCGAGGGAGTGATACGCTCATATATGTCAGGATTCAGTATTTTCGTCATATTGGGTCAATGTGTCTTTTAATTCCGTCACAACCATAGCTTTCAGCTCGGGGGGAGAGATCACCTTCACGGCATTCCCGAGTCCGAGGATCTCATGCACCAGCTCATAATTGAGCTTGAGCCTGTAGGAAAACACGGAATAAGTGTCGTGGATCTCTTCTTGCTGGGAAGCATGGAGCGGCAGCGCGCGGAAGTATTTTGCCTGCGTCGGGGTGGCGCGGAGCCTGACATCCCTGACCTGGGCATGGGAGGTGGTCACCCCCACGATACATCCGAAAATATCTTCGGCATTGAAATCTTCCGGCATCTCAAACTCTTCATTCATTATTTTCATTTCCGGAATTCGGTCAAGGGCATATGTCCGGACCGAATCCCCCTTCTCCTTAAGCCCTATCATATACCACCGCTGCTTGTACCGTTTGAGGAGATATGGACGGAACACTATGCTTTTCTCAGCCCGCGACCTGTTGAACCCGGCGTATGTGAACACCAGCTTACGGCAGTTGCGTATGGCGTCAAGCGCCACCGGCAGATACTCGCGTGCGGATGGCACGTCTTCCACTTCAACCCTGTCTATGGGCGCGTTGATATCTTTTATGGCGCTGCTCACGGCATATGAGTCAAGCATCCAGTTGGTGAACGCTTTTCCCTGGCGGGAATTATCCTGATCAAGATAATAACGTCCTTGGCTGTCGCACGCGATGTCGATATGGAAATTCTCTTCTATGGCACGACGGTAATGATAAAACGTACGCTCGGGCAGCGGATTGCCGTCCGAAAGATGCGACCTCATCCACAGCCTGTTGATCTCCTCGCGGGTGAGACGCTCATACCTGGAAAGAGTGTCAACGATCCAGACATATCTGCTTATCAGGTCTCTCGCCATATCTATTCGCCATATTTATAATGAAGGCAAAGAATGTCAGATCTACATCAATACCTCCGCAAAGTTAACTAAAAAATATATAATCCAAACCACCCCTATTGTCTTACCCTTATAAAATCGCCTTCCCGATAAGTTCAAGATACCTCCCCGCCACTGCTTCAGGGGAGAATTTGCGAAGCACTTCATCATACATTTTTTCACGCCTCTTCCCTATCTGTTCCGGGTCTTCGACCACCCCCGCCGCCCAAGCCACGCCTTCGGCGAGGCGCGACGACGCGACAATCGGGTCTTCAGAATATTCTGCAAGATATCCGGTCTCCAGATGATCCACTATATCACTCTGTCCCCCGTGGTTAAAACTCACCGGGAGGCATCCGTACGCCTGCGCCTCGACAAGGGTGCCGGGGAGTGTCTCATAACTTGAGGAGGAAACCACAATGTCCGCAGCATCATATATATTCCTTACCGCTTCTTCCCCCCGGATCAAGCCGAGATGCCGATGCGGAATCCCAATGCCGTTCAAGGATGACGGATTTCTGACCCCCCCGAAAGTGACAAGCTCCATCCTCTCCGCCAACGAAGGATAACACTCCTTTAGCACGCGGGTCATCTCCACCAGAACGGGAAGCCCTTTTATCGGATCATCAAGACGTGCCGCTCCGAAAGCCATCGTTATCCTGTCGCCGCTACCCTTTGGCTCACGTCGGCGCCTGTCGTCAAGTATGAAGGCATTGGGGATCACCGACACATCCTGACAAGCAAGAAGTTCGCTTTCACAAGCCTTGTCGCGAAGCCAGTTGCTCACTGCGACAAATCTGATTTTTCCTGGGAGAGAATATAACCGCCGTTTCTTATCCTGGATTTTTACCGGAAGGGAACGGTCCGCCAGTTTTTTAGCCATAAGCGGACATTCTCTGCATTTTCCCTTGAAACCGTCGCACGCGCCCGCATGGTGGCATACCCCCGTCATACACCACATGTCATGCATAGTCCATATGACAGTCTTCCCGGTCTCCAGAATTTTCCTTACCCCGTCAAGCGACAGCATCCCCTGATTGACCCAGTTGAGCAATACCGCATCCGCATCTCTTATGACAGGATGGCGCCACAAGGGAAGTCCGTCTGAACCGGTATCTATCCGGAAAAGAGTATCCCTGTCAAATCCGTTGGACATGAATATCTTCAGACGTTCGGATATAAAACTTTTCTTAACCGCAAGATTGGAAGCAGCCATTTCCACATACGGGGATCCGGACAACTTCTCCACAACCACCATACGGGCGTCGGTCCCTACCGACCTTAACGCTTCCATCAGCCTGCGGCTCACAACTGCCGCCCCTCCCGTGGAATCACTTTTGTTGACTATAGCGATTTTCATTGCCGGTTATTATTTCTTGATCACAAAGAGCGCTGTCCCGTTCTCACATATGTCACATATCTGTATTTCACCCCCTCCGGAGTCTCTTCAATCTCCGAAGCTTCCGCCTCCTTCCATCCGGGCATATCTCCGGGGAGAACCATTCTGGCATCGGCATCCTGACATGCGGCGTCTATTTCTGTGAGATAAATTCTGGACACATATGGAAAAAACGATTTATATATCTCGGCTCCACCTATCACAAAAGGTTCTTCACCTTCGGTCAGAGCAAGAGCCTCGCCGGGCGAACCGACAGCCTCGCATCCTTCCGCACAGAATCCCGGATTGCGGGTCACGACGATATTACGCCGTCCCGGCAACGGCTTTTTAGGCAGGGAATCCCACGTTTTTCTCCCCATTATCACAGGATGTCCCGTCGTAAGAGATTTGAAACGTCTGAGATCTGCGGATATCCGCCATATCAGATCCCCTTTCATTCCGATAGCGCCGTCTTTTCCCGCAGCCACAATCATGTTCACTTCCATATTATTATAAGACGCCGCATTACTCACTCGGCTATCCACCTACAAAAATAGCCATTTTAATTGATATTTGAAAAATTTTCGTTAATTTTGCCACCAGCAAAAACACCATCTCCGATGAATTATACCGTTATAGACTTCCTCAGTCTTTTAGGAGCTGTCTGTCTCTTCCTGTATGGAATGAAGGTCATGAGCGAGGGTCTCCAGAAAGTCGCCGGCGACCGCCTGCGCAACATACTCGGCATCATGACCAAAAACCGCGTCACCGGGGTGCTCACCGGAATCGTGATAACCGCCTTGATACAAAGCTCAAGCGCCTCCACTGTGATGGTGGTGAGTTTCGTCAACGCCGGGCTCATGAGCCTCGCCCAATCAATGGCGGTGATATTCGGAGCGAATGTCGGCACGACAGTCACCACATGGATAATCTCCGCTTTTTCTTTTGAAGTAAGCATCTCAGACTACAGCATACTCCTGCTCGCAGTCGGAGTGCCGATGCTTTTCATGAAGAAGAGCACATACAAATCAATGGGTGAATTCCTGATCGGCTTCTGCTTCCTCTTCATGGGACTGGATCTCATAAGCAAATATGTGCCCGACCTGCAGGCAAATCCGGACATGCTCAGGTTTGTCACCAATTATACCACCCTCGGTTTCGGATCAGTGCTGATTTTCTTCTTTCTCGGCATCATACTCACTATGGTGGCACAAAGTTCCGCCGCCACTTTCGCCATAACGCTTATAATGTGTTCCCAGGGATGGATATCATTCTCTCTTGGATGCGCCATAATACTCGGAGGAAATATCGGAACCACCATAACCCCCATACTCGCCTCTCTGAGCGGAAACCTCGCGGCAAAACGCACCGCCATGGGGCATGTCCTTTTCAATGTGATCGGTTCTGTCATCGTGCTCTTCTTATTCCATCCCTTTACCGAGCTTGTGGCTGACATAACCCAATGGTGCAACGGAATAAACCCTCTCGACATAGACCGCACCCAGGAAGCCGCCATGGGAGAATCGACGCTCCTTGATCCCAAAGGAGGGCTCACATCAAAGGCACAGGCATCGGTAGCATTCGGGCTCGCAATGTTTCCCACCGTATTCAACGCTTGCAACCTCTTGATCATGATATGGTTTACAAAACTGTATGTGAAAGTGGTATGCTGGATAATGCCCGCCCGCCACAAAGATATGGAAGAAGAATTCACCCTGAAATATATCGGACGAGGGATGCTGTCGGCTTCCGAGCTCAACATCACGCAGGCACAGAAAGAGATCGCCGTATATGGAGAGCGCGTCGCTCGCATGTTAAAGATGGCACGCGACATCGTCCATCTTCCGGAAAAAGAATCTGCATATACAGAGACCTACAACCGTCTCGAGAAATATGAGGAGATATCCGACCGCATGGATATCGAAATAGGCACCTATCTCAATCATGTGGCTGAAGGGCGTCTAAGTCCGGAAGGCAAAATGAGAGTGGCAGGCATGCTCAGGGTCATAAGCGAGATAGAATCAATAGCCGACGGATGTTTCAACGTAGCCAAGACTGTGGCGCGTCAACACCAGAATCACGTAAAATTCACAGATTCCGTGCTCGGAGAGATCGACACCATGTTCACGCTTGTACAGGAAGGTATGGACAACATGCTTGAGATCCTGCGCGAAATGGAGACTCCGGAAGACTCCCTTATAATAAAGGCATACAACAAGGAAAGAGAAATCAACAATCTGCGCAACAACCTGCGCGACTCCAATATCTATAATATCAACAACAAGGAATACGGCTATCAGGAAGGTATCTTCTTTATGGACCTCATAAGCGAAGCCGAAAAACTCGGCGATTATATGCTCAATGTGGTCGAAGGAGTGAAACACCAGTTCCATCCCACTGCCGAAGCCTGAACGCCGCCAATTCCTCAATCCACAACAAGTATGAATTCACATCGCTATTGCGTAATCATGTGTGGCGGCGTAGGCTCCAGATTCTGGCCGTTCAGCCGCAACGACCGCCCGAAACAGTTTCTTGACTTCTTCGGAACCGGGAAAAGCCTTCTTCAGCTCACGGTAGAAAGGATAACTTCCGTAGTACGCCCGGAAAACATTATTCTCGTAACAAACAGGCAATATGCCGGAATCATAAAAGAGCAGCTTCCGAAAATAAAAGAATCAAACATCCTGCTTGAGCCGGCAAGGCGCAACACCGCCCCCTGCATATGTTGGGCGGCACACCATATCCACGCACTCGACCCTGAAGCCTCGATAGTCACACTCCCTTCAGACCATCTTGTACTGAAGGAGAAGGAATTTGAAAAGGCTATATGCGAAGGGCTCGACTTCGTAGAGAACGGCGACAGGCTGCTCACGCTGGGCATCAACCCCACAGGTCCCAACACAGGCTACGGATACATACAGCAAGGAAAAGCTGTGGAAGACTATCCCGGAATACGGAAAGTGAAGTCGTTTACGGAGAAACCGGATATCGAGATGGCGAAAGTATTTCTCGCGAGCGGCGAATTTTTCTGGAACTCAGGAATTTTCCTCTGGACAGCCGAAAGCATCCTGAAGGCATTTGAGAAATATGATCCAGAGACAGCCAATCTCTTCAGCTCAGCCGGAGACGGAGTATATGCCACACCCGGCGAACCGGAGTTCATAGACTCTGTGTTCCCCAACGCCCCCTCCATATCCATTGACTACTCGATAATGGAGAAAGCTGACAATGTTTTCGTGAAGACCGTCGATCTCGGCTGGAGTGACCTCGGGACATGGAACGCGCTATATGAGGCATCTCCGAGAAACCAGGAAGGAAATGTTACGCAGAACTGCAAGGTGCTCGCATCCGATTGTTCAGGCTCGATGTTCGCCGTAAGCGGCGACAAGATCATTGTGGCTGCCGGGCTAAAAGACTATATTGTTGCAGACAACGGCAACGCTCTCCTGATATATCCGATAGCCGACGAACAGAAAATACGCCAGATTGTCAACGAGGTCAAAAGCCGGTTTGGGGAAGAATACGTCTGAAAGACTTACAGCGGATGCACCGTAATGCTTCCCACATGGAATACGGAGACTGTTTAACGACATTTATACAGCGTTTGAACGCATTTAATTGTTAAAATCAGGACAACTCTTTGTTGTTCTGATTTTTTGCATTATATTTGTGCCATTGTAGCAGTTATAAACTTAATTAAGAACCACCAATCAGAACTAACAACAGCGATGAAACGCGATCTATTCAGAAGATATGTGTGGCTCGTAGATACGGTACGACATGCAAAGAAGGTGCAGTTTGAAGAAATTGCCGACCGATGGCTAAGCTCTGCCATCAATGACGACAAATCTCCGCTTGCCCTCCGCACATTCCACAACCACCGCCATGCCATAGAAAGCCTTTTCGGCATAAGGATCGAATGCGACAGAAGTGACCGACACCGTTACTATATCCACGAAGAACCTGACAGAAATTCCACCCTCCTTAAAATATGGATGCTCCAGAAGCTCGGGTATTCAGACATTGAATGCGATCTAAAAAGGATGGACAAACGCATAAGCATGGACGCTCTCCCGGAAGACAAATGCGGACTATATGACATAATCGAAGCAATCCAGAACGACAACGTGCTCAACATCACTCTGTCGGAGCCATCACCCCGAGGAAAGGAATCACTCTTTCTCGCCCCGTATGGAGTAAAGTTCAGAAAAAATTCGTGGCACGTCGTGGGAAAGGATATCGAATCAGGCGACATGCTCGACCTATGTCTTGACAATCTTGAATCAACAGCTGTCACCCACGCGACATTTGTTTTTCCAGATGATTTTTCCATAGCAGAATAACCGGTCGGCAGAAGCCGCATACGCCCGGAGGCATGTGCGGCTTCATATTATACCCAAACTATACTCCCGGTCAATAATCTCCTGAATTTTGACATTACATTTGTTGGGAAACTTAAATTATTATACTACTTTTGCGTATGATTTCGATTATACGCATATTTTTTTTATCACTTGTCCTGTTGCTGTCAGCGTGTGCCGGAAAGGACTTTTCCATTGAGTTCAATCTTTCCGACGATGTGACTGCCAACTATAAGGTATCGTATTATGCCTCCGACAAACGCGGAGGGATGATGATCGAGACCGCCGCACCTGTGGTAAACGGAAAGTTTGTGCTGAAAGGACAGACAATTAATCCATCGCTGATATATCTGTCGGGAGCAGGCAGCCAACGGATCGCCATATATGTGAAGCGCGGAGAAAAATTGAAGATTTCAGGAAAATCCGCTAATCCTTACACCTGGACGATCGAAGGGAACGACACCGACATGCTGTGGAGTCAATGGAGAAATGAAAACTCCGACACACTCAGCCTCGGTGACCCCGCTAAGACAAACGCCCTGGTTGCGAGATATGTGACAGCCAATCCTTCGTCTCCTTTGTCCGCACTGATGCTGCTGACCGCATTCTCCCGCAAAGACAATGAAAAACTTTTCCGCAGCCTATGGCTGCGTCTCGAAGGGGATGCACGCGATCCCCTATGGACGACGATGGCGGGACGTGCCGACCAGCCCGACAATTATGTCAAGACCCCCGGAATATTGCGTTCGATGACGGTCAGGTCATTTCATCATGGAGTCGACACGTTGCGTCCCGACTCCGCAAGAGCAACACTGCTTTTTTTCTGGCATGCAGGATTTCCCAAAAGGAAGGAATTCATAGACTCGATAAGAGGATTGTCAAAAGAATATCCCGATTCCGCCCTGCGCATAATAGCCGACATATGTATGGAAGCAGACTCCATTGCCTGGCGTTCCCCGCTGAGATCTGACTCTCTCGCAAACGTGGTCAGGGCATGGGCTCCGGCAGGTCTCGCCGACAGCAGGATCATGACTCTCGGAGTGCCGCGCACTCCTTACTTTATCGTGTGCTCACCCGACGGAATCCAGAAATACCGGGGCGACGATACCCGGGAAGCCTTTTCCATATTCCGGTCGCTGATGGATAAAAACACAAAACGATAAACCGCCATGCTCACAAAAGTTTATTCCGCAGCCATACAGGGCATAGACGCCTTTCCCGTCACCATAGAGACCGACGGCGGCGCGGGATCGGTCTTCATGATAGTGGGGTTGCCCGACACAGCTGTCAAGGAAAGCTATCAGCGCATGGTGTCGGCAATTTCACACAGCGGGGTAAAATTCCCGAGGAAGGGCACCACCATAAATCTTGCACCAGCCGACATAAAGAAAGAAGGAGCGGCGTTCGATCTCCCCATGGCGATCGGGGTTCTCTCCGCCCACGGTCTTGTCCCGGCGGACCATCTCTCAGATTACATGATAATGGGCGAACTGTCGCTCGACGGATCGGTGCTTCCGGTGAAAGGCGCCCTCCCGATGGCGGTCAAAGCCAGGGAACTCGGATTCAAGCGCCTTATAGTGCCCGAAGGAAATGTCACAGAAGCCGCGGTAGTCAACAAGATCGAAGTCTTCGGGGTCAGGACTCTCGGAGAGGCACTCGCACTGGTATCTGATGCATCTGACCTGCAGCCGGTAAAAATCAACACGCGAGAGCTGTTTGCCGCCAAAGCTGAGGAATTTGATTTCGACTTTTCTGAAGTGAAGGGACAGGACAGTGTGAAAAGGGCTTTTGAAGTAGCGTGCGCCGGAGGACACAACCTCCTGATGATAGGCCCCCCCGGAGCGGGGAAATCAATGATGGCAAAACGCATCCCGTCCATTCTTCCTCCGCTGAGCCTGGGAGAGGCGCTCGACACTACAAAGATTCACTCCGTGGCAGGGAAACTGTCAAGAGGCTCGATGCTTATGACCCAACGCCCTTTCCGCACGCCGCATCACACGGTGTCGCCTGTAGCACTTGTCGGAGGAGGATCTAACCCCATGCCGGGCGAGATCTCACTCGCCCATAACGGAGTCCTGTTTCTGGACGAATTCCCGGAATTTCCGAGACAGGTGCTCGAAGTGCTGCGCCAGCCTATCGAAGACCGTGTCATTACCGTGGCAAGAGCGAGATACACCGTCAATTATCCGGCGTCGTTCATGCTTGTGGCTTCAATGAATCCTTGTCCGTGCGGATATTACGGACATCCCACAAAACAATGCACATGCGCCCCGGGTGCCGTCAACCGTTATATGAACCGGATATCAGGTCCCCTTCTCGACAGGATAGATCTCCAGGTCGAGATACAGCCGGTATCTTTTGACGACATGGCGGACACGTCTCCCGCCGAAAGCAGCGCCGACATCCGAAAGCGCGTCATTGCGGCGAGATCTGTCCAGCAATTGCGGTTTCAAGGAGAAAAAGGGGTCTATTGCAACGCCCAGATGAATTCACGACTGCTCCATAAATATGCATGGCCCGACGAAGAGGGGCTTGCTAAGCTTAAAGACCGCATGACAAAGCTCAACATGAGCGCGCGGGCTTTCGACCGTATCCTGCGCGTGGCACGCACCATCGCGGATCTCGACAATTCAGAGAACGTATGCTCCCGCCACATAGCCGAAGCTATCGGCTATCGCTCCCTTGACCGCGCCAACTACGGCTCAACGTTCTGATTTCCTCCTTCTTTCACCTTGCAGCAAACCGGCTCTATGCTGACCGCAGTCTTGCCTCCTGATACGGATATATTCGCGAGAATCCTCATCGCCTCGCCATGCGCATGCAATATCCACAATTTTTCCAGAGGACACGGAATCTGAAGAAAGACGGGATTTCTAAAGAAGGATGACTTCTGCAGGGAATGTATTAAAATGGTAAAAAATTTGAATACTACACTCCAAATTCAGCGTTTAGCTCACCTACCTGAAAAAAATTCATACCTCATTGAATTTTTTATTATTTAAATTTTTTCGCAAAAAAAAAGTTTTTTAACTTTGCGCCATAATTAACTGACAAATTGCCAGTGGTGATTAAACCTAAATCTAACCAGACCCATGCTACAGTCTACAAATGTACAGACTCTTGAGAAGGTAGTTATTCGCTTCGCCGGTGACTCCGGCGACGGAATGCAGCTCGCCGGCAACATCTTCTCCAACGTCTCGGCAGGCGAAGGAAATCTGATTTCCACCTTCCCGGACTATCCGGCAGAAATCCGTGCCCCGCAAGGCTCTCTCAGCGGAGTCTCGGGCTATCAGGTAAGCGTAGGCAGAAATGTCCACACTCCGGGCGACAGCGCAGACGTGCTCGTCGCAATGAACCCCGCCGCGCTGAAAACCAACCTGAAATATCTCAAACCGGATGGAATCATCATCTGCGACGGTGATTCTTTCACTCCGGCAAACCTTAAAAAGGCCCTCTATCAGACTGAAGACCCCATAACCGAACTTTGCATCAATCCCGACAGGATAATGCTCGTGCCCATGACAACCCTTCTGAAACATACCCTCGAAGGTTCCGGAATGGACATCAAGGCGATAATGAAATGCAAGAACATGCTTGCACTCGGTTTGCTTTGCTGGCTTCTCGATCGTCCGGTCGACAAGGTGCTCGCAAAACTGAAAGCGAAATTCGCCAAAAAGCCTGCCGTATATGAGGCAAATGAAAAGGTGATACATGCCGGCTGGGACTACGGTCACAACACCCACGCCTCGATGCCGACATACCGTATCGAGACCGAAGCCACTGTCCCGGGCACATACACCGACGTCAACGGCAACACCGCTACGGCATGGGGACTTATCATGGCTTCTGAAAAGAGCCACCGTCCACTGTTCCTCGGATCATATCCCATCACTCCCGCCACCGACATATTACACGAGCTTGCAAAACGCAAGGATCTCGGAGTGAAGGCATGCCAGATGGAAGACGAGATCGCCGGCGTATGTTCCGCCATCGGCGCGTCATACGGCGGAAACCTTGCCGTCACCACCACTTCCGGTCCCGGTCTCGCGCTTAAGAGCGAGGGTATCGGTCTCGCCGTGATGGCTGAACTTCCTCTCGTCATTATCGACGTGCAGCGTGGCGGTCCTTCCACTGGACTTCCCACAAAGACAGAACAGACTGACCTCATGCAGGCGCTCTACGGAAGAAACGGCGAAAGCCCTCTCTGCGTGGTTGCCGCCGCGAGTCCGACCGACTGCTTCACAATGGCATTCGAGGCTGCACGTATCGCTATCGAGCACATGACCCCGGTAATACTCCTTACCGACGCGTTCATAGCAAACGGATCTTCCGCGTTCAGGATCCCTGAAGAGGAAGACTTCCCGGAAATCAAGCCCAACTTCGTTACTAAAGAACAGCTTGAAAACGGATGGAAGCCTTTCGACCGTGATGCCGAAACCTTCGCCCGCTATTGGGCGGTGCCCGGCACGGAAGGGGCGATGCACCGTGTAGGCGGTCTCGAGAAAGACTTCAAGACATCAGTGATCTCTACCGACGGTCCCAACCATGAACACATGGTCAACGTGCGCCGTGAAAAGATCGCGCGTATCGCCGACAACATCCCCGAACTCAAGCTTCAGGGTGATGAAAACGCCGACACCGTGCTCGTGGGCTGGGGCGGAACTTACGGACATATCCTCACCGCCGCCAACGAACTTAACGCGGAGGGCACTCCCGTTGCCGTAGCTCATTTCCGCTACATCAACCCGCTTCCCAAGAACGCGCTCGCGGAACTCGGCAAGTTCAAACGTGTCATCGTGGCAGAACTCAACACCGGTATGTTTGCCGACTATCTGCAGCAGCACATGCCCGGCAAGGAGATCTTGCGTATAAACAAGATAGAGGGACAGCCGTTCCTCGTGAAAGAGATCGTAGACGGAGTGAAAAAACATATAGCTGAAGCATAACCTTATGGAAGACAACATGACAAAAACTTTCGTGGCAGGCGATTTCAAAAACGAACAGACAGCCCGCTGGTGTCCCGGATGCGGCGACCACGCAATCCTGAATGTGCTCCACAAGGCTATGGCTGAGATCGGAGTGGCGCCCAAAGACACCGCCGTGATCTCCGGCATCGGATGCTCCTCACGCCTCCCGTATTACATGAATACGTATGGCATGCACACCATCCACGGCCGCGCAGCGGCGATAGCCACAGGTCTGAAGACCTCACGCCCGGATCTCACGGTATGGCAGATTTCAGGCGACGGCGACGGACTCGCCATCGGAGGCAACCATTTCATACATGCCCTGCGCAGAAACATCGACATCAACATCCTTCTTTTCAACAATAAGATCTATGGTCTGACCAAAGGACAGTATTCCCCCACATCCGACCGTGGATTCGTGTCGAAATCATCACCCTACGGCACCACAGAAGATCCGTTCATCCCCGCAGAACTCGTATTCGGAGCGCGAGGCAAGTTCTTCGCACGAGGATTTGACATCACTCTCGACATCACCCGCGAGATCATGGTGGCGGCGGCTCGCCACAAAGGCGCCGCTGTAGTGGAGGTGCTTCAGAACTGCGTGATCTTCAACCATGGCATCCACACATGGCTCTCCGACAAAGAGGTACGTGCCGAGCGTACGATCACCCTGCGTCAGGGAGAGAAGATGCTTTTCGGCAAAGACAACAACAGAGGTCTTGTGCGCGACGGATTCGCACTGAAAGCGGTGACTGTCGGAGAAGACGGCTACACGATCGACGATGTGCTCGTGCATGACGCCCACACGGCGGACGACATCCTGCACAGGCAGCTCGCCCTCATGGACGGCCACGACCTTCCCCTCGCACTCGGAGTGATCCGCGATGTCGACGCCCCGACCTATGACCATGATGTCGAGGCACAGGTAGAGGAAGTGAAAGCCAAGAAAGGATTCTCCAACCTCCGCGACATGATCGTCAAGACAGCCGAGACATGGACCGTATGATCCATGCGGCTTCCGTAAATATAAATTCATCAATTCAGAAAACAGCGGCGCAACGCCGCTGTTTTTATTTTCTCATGTCAATTCTATAAAAACCGCTCAAATTTCTGCACATAATTCACTTTTCCGTGCAATTTTTATTGAAAAATTTCCTCAATTGAAATTTTTTCGTTTACTTTGCATCCTGAAATTACGCAAAATTCAATATTCACAACAAATTAATTTAGAAATTATGGCAGATATAGCATCAAGAGTAAAAGCTATCATCGTAGACAAACTCACAGTAGACGAGAACGAAGTTACTCCCGCAGCTGAGTTCAGCAAAGACCTCGGCGCAGACTCTCTCGACACTGTAGAGCTCATCATGGAGTTCGAGAAGGAATTCGGAATCACAATTCCTGACGAGGACGCAGAAAAGATCACCACTGTAGGTGACGCCATCACATATATCGAGGAGCACTCGAAATAATCTAACCCACACATCCCCACACCAACTTCCCGATATGGAATTAAAAAGAGTTGTAGTAACCGGACTCGGCGCGCTCACTCCCATTGGCAATGATGCCAAGACCGCGTGGGAAAATGCGGTCAACGGCGTAAGCGGAGCGGGGCCTATCACGCATTTCGATGCGTCGAAGTTCAAGACTCAGTTCGCATGCGAGGTGAAGGATTTCAATCCTGCGGATCATTTTGACCGCAAGAAAGCCCGTCAGCTCGACCTCTACGCCATGTATGCCCTTGTGGCTGCCGACGAGGCTATCAATGATGCGAACCTTGAAAATGAGAATGTAGACAAAAACCGCGTAGGAGTGATCTTTGCTGCCGGCATCGGTGGTCTCCACACTTTCGAGGAGGAGGCAGGCTATTTTGCCCTCCACGGTGAGGAGCAGGGTCCTAAATACAACCCTTTCTTCATTCCTAAGATGATCGCCGACATCGCTGCCGGACATATCTCTATCGAGCATAGCTTCCGCGGCCCTAATTTCGGCACCGTATCGGCTTGCGCTTCTTCCAACAACGCGCTCGTCGACGCCTTCAACCTCATCCGCCTCGGCATGGCTGACGCCATTGTCACCGGCGGTGCGGAAGCAGCCGTGTTCCCCGCAGGTGTAGGCGGTTTCAACTCCATGAAAGCGCTCTCCACCCGCAACGAGGATCCCGCGTCCGCATCACGCCCGTTCTCAGGATCCCGCGATGGATTCGTGATCGGCGAGGGTGCCGCAGCTCTCGTGCTTGAAGAACTCGAGCATGCGAAGGCACGTGGCGCGCACATCTATGCGGAGGTAGCCGGAGGTGGTATGAGCGCAGACGCCTACCACATCACAGCCACTCACCCGGAAGGACTCGGAGCTCGTCTCGTAATGGAAAACGCTCTCAAAGATGCCGGAATGAAACCTGAGGATATCGATTATATCAATCTTCACGGCACATCCACCCCTGTGGGCGACATCAGCGAGGCAAAGGCGATAAAGGAAGTGTTCGGAGATCACGCCTACAAGGTAAGCCTCAGTTCAACAAAGTCTATGACCGGTCATCTTCTCGGAGCTGCCGGCGCGATCGAGGCTCTCTTCAGCGTGAAGGCTATCACAGACGGCATCGTGCCTCCCACCATCAACCACGTTGAAGGAGACAACGATCCCGAAGTGGATTATGATCTCGATTTCACTTTCAACAAAGCAAAGAAACGCGAAATCAATGCCGTGCTCTCCAATACATTTGGATTCGGCGGTCATAATGCAGCCATCATTTTCAAGAAGTATAAGGACTGACAACAATCCTTCTTAATAGCGAAAGGAGCTTCCGTCTGAAGCTCCTTTTTCTTTAAGAAACTTTAGTGAGGCTCTCTATATATTTTCCGATATCCGGTTGCGCCTGTCTTCAGATGATTTTAACCGGCAGAACAACCGGTTTCCGATGATCCACCCAAACTCTTTTATTTAAATCACGTTTTTATTTAAGCGGCGATACCGTTGCCCTAAATTTATACAGTAATGATTATGAAATCTACATTCAAACGCATCATCTGCCCCGTCCTCACGATCATTATGACGGCATTATCCATCTCTTTATCCTCTTGCAGCGACAATGATCCGGAGGTCAGGACAGAGTCTGACCTCGTGGGTGTATGGTCGGATTCCACAAACCATTATCTCTACATCCAAAGCGACACAAGGATTTACAGCCTTTTTATCGAAGAATATGACGGAGAGACGGTCGGAGTGCTTGAGCCTGACGGATATATCTATGAACCGGGATATAATTTTATTGTCTACATGGGAAGGGAAGGCGAACCAAATGTCTACCAGCTCATGTCGGTATCGGAGACCGAGATGGTATGGTGCTGGGCAGACAACCTCCTGGATGAGAAATATGACGGCATGTCGAAAAGCGAGATACTTGGCGCGCTTCTTAAGGAAGCTGACAAAGGTTTCACCCTTGACCCGTCACGGACAATAACCTACCGCCGCGTACCCGACTCTGAATTCCAATCCCTCCTTGACAAATACGGACTCGAAATTTGAAAAACTGATGCCCGCATGAATATCTGGACTGGATTCCGGAATTTCCGTCCGAAATTGTTTTATCTCCATACGACATCAGAAAGAACCTTATCAATGAACTACAGGCGCGGTTTGTAATTTTTCACAAACCGCGCCTGACTTAATTTGGAAAAGCGATGCGCCGATGCCCCTATATCGGTTGATCAGAAGAATTTCTTCTCTTCGCCGAGCATCACGGCAAGCAGATTGTTGGCAAGGCTGCTCGCGCCGATTCGGAAAAGATCCTGATTAAGCCATTCGTCGCCGAGAACAGTCTTGACGATTGTGTAATACTGCACAGCCTCCTCGGCTGTACGGATTCCACCGGCTGCCTTGAAGCCTACCTTTCTGCCGGTCTGCTGATAATATTCCTTGATACACTGACACATCACATACGCCGCCTCAAGCGAAGCTCCGGGATAAATCTTTCCTGTCGAGGTCTTGATGAAGTCCGCATCACTCCACATGGCAAGTATCGACGCCTCCTTGATAGCCTCCGCTGTCTTCAAGGCTCCCGTCTCGAGGATCACTTTCAGCTTGGCATCTTTCGCTGTATGCTTAAGTTCTATAAGCTCGTCGCAGAGATCCTCATAATTCTTGTCGCGAAGGTATCCGAGGTTCATCACCACATCGACCTCATTGGCTCCACCAGCCACCGCCAACGCCACGTCAGCGACTTTCACCGCAGTGAAGGTCTGACTCGACGGGAAGCCGCCTGCGACGACAGCCACATCTACACCGGTCACCTCAAGAGTGGAACTTACCACATCGGCAAAGTTGCTGTAGACGCATATCGCCGCCACATTCTTGAACTGGGGATACTCGTTGTCGAAATCATTCACGCGCTTAGTGAACGCTGTCACACTCTCCTGACTGTCTTCTGTGCTCAATGTGGTAAGATCTATTGAGCTGAAAAGAAATTCATAGACATCCCGGTTCTCATATTCAGGAGCCTTTTCCAATATTTTCCGCACTTCAGCAGCCACCGCCGCGTCATCGCAAACGACCTTGCTGTCGCTTAAAGCTTTCTGATATCTATCCATAAATATATATTTTTTTTACATGGTAAAAAGAGAGTCATTTACTGAGAAACAACCCTCCTTACAAAATTACCTAAAAAAATTCAGAATATCCTGTCTTGACGCGATTATTTACGCCTCGGAGCTATCCTGTCGGGATTTTGCCTGAGAAACTGTTCCCATGACTTGGCGCCTTTTTCAATCTGCGGTTTCCCTGTCTCATAAAAATGTGTAAGGGCGGCTGCGAGCGCGTCGGTAGCGTCAAGGAGCCTCGGCATATTGTCCTGCGGTATTTTCAGGATATGGCGAAGCATGTTTGCCACCTGTTCTTTTGATGCCGCGCCGCTTCCCGTCACCGCCTGCTTGATCGACAGAGGGGCGTATTCATGGATAGGTATGTCGCGCGACAATGCCGCAGCCATAGCCACACCCTGCGCCCTTCCGAGTTTCAGCATAGACTGCACGTTCTTTCCGAAGAACGGCGCCTCGATAGCCAATTCATCGGGCAGATATTGTTCCACAAGTCCGGTGACTCTCTCGAATATCCGGGACAGCCGCAGATAATGGCTTTCAAACTTGCTCAATTGAATAACCCCCATCACTATGACCTCCGGCTTTTTCCCATTTATGCCGAGCACGCCGTATCCCATGACGTTGGTGCCTGGATCAATACCCATGATTATGCGCTCGAAATCGTGTTCCGGACGGATCTTGCATGACCCGGCGCCTGCTGAGGTCTCCGCTGAAGCGTTCTGGACACCCTTTTTCGCCCCTTCGCTCATAACCTGGACACTTCAAGCATCGTGATAAAAAAAGCGGCATACGGTCCGAATTTGCGGTTAAAATCTGCAAGCGCCTGCGGCAAACGGGTGTCATGCCATTCATGTGCCGCCTCTTCTGTCGGGAACTCCACATGAAGCGCCATGCTCAGCCCGTGTTCCGGACCGGGCTTCTCACCCCCTGTTTCCACCACCTTATGAATACGCGGATCGGAAGGAGGAAACTCCCCCGCCATAAGAACCGGAAGCGCGCTTTCACGCAACCATCCATAGAATCTCTCCTCTGAATCGGGAGACATCACAAAAGTTATGTTGTATATATACATGTTGTACGTTGTTCGTTGTCTGTTGTGCCGTGTCCGCCATCTGTGTTCAGCGGGCGGCAGCCGATCGTGGCGGCTTCATTAAAAAAAACGGCATGCTTTCACAAACACGCCGCCAAAACAAAATTATGAAAAACATTCAACGCTATGCTGCAAGCAGCATTTCCTGAGCCTCTTGTCGGATTCGAACCAACGACCCCGAGATTACAAATCACGTGCTCTGGCCAACTGAGCTAAAGAGGCAAATGGGCGAGCGATCTGCATCGCACAGCTCAACCCGCTACCCTTGCTTCGGTCAAGACCTGGGGGATTTACGGGGAGCAAGTCGTGCAGGACTCACCCGATGCAAAGTTAGGCATTATTTCTATACTGACCAAAAAATTTCATGCATTTTTTGAGCACATAAAATAAAACGGACTGATACATTTCTATGTCTCAGTCCGTTTTATATGTCATTATTTTTTATTGTTCCGATACTTTTTCTATCAGTATCCCGTCGATTATGGCATGGTTGGTGCCGATGTTCATGTTCTCGTCTTCCGGATTGAACACCAGTTTCACTTCATGCGACCCTTTCCCGAGATTCACACGGATGGAATTTGACATTCCCCAGTCATCCCAGTTGCCGACCCCGCGCTGAGGCATGACTATCGTGCCCGCGTCCTTGCCGTCGACATAAAGACTGCGTATCGCAGCCTTGTTCTCAGTATTGACAGGACCGTTGCCGTTGGCATAGCGGAACGCAAGAGTATATTCCCCGGCGCCCAGCGATGCCGGCATCTCAAACCGTGCCGTCACCGGCGCGGATTTGCGGTCGGTCTCGGCAAACCCTTTCCCCCGGTATCCTCTGATACCGTTTCCCGGTTTGTACGACACTTCCGGCGACCGCATATCCGCATCCTCGCCATCCATATCAATGAACACCCTTGCACGGTTGCTGCGCGGTTCTGAAGCGAAACTTTCTACTCCTTGCCCAGATACGCCTATCACCTGCCATTCCCCTTCTTCCGTCGCCTGCCATGAGGTCTGCCTGGTACGACCCACCTCTTTCCCGTCGCGGAGCACTATATATTCCCCGATATATTCGATCGGATTCCACTCCAAAAGATTTGCCGCGGGCACACCTTCTCCGGAGAGTCTGCTGTCTGTGGCAAGCCATGCTACCGGAGTCAACGGGGCTTTCGAGTTATTGACGTGGTTCACCTTCATCGGTGTGATCGACTGATTTGCCATCTCCACCACAATGTCTACGTCTCCCTTAAGGAGTTTGGCGGGGATCACATTCCCATTTCCTGTAGAAAATGGCTTCCCGTTCACGGTCAACGACCGCACCTTGTCGCCATATCCTTTTACGGTTATGTCAAGACGCGCTCCGCGGTAAGGGAAATCCGACAGCGTGCGCTCCCCTGCAAGCGCTTCCGGCACGAACGGCTCTATCCTCAATCCATCTTTCTCAAAATGGATGCCAAACAGAATCTGATTTGTCAGAGCTATATTTCCGGCAAGGCTCCAGAGCATATTGGAAGAGTTCAGCTCCGTGAAGATGTCGCCGTTGTCAAGATTGAAATTCTCCTTGTTGGTGGCGAAGAGCGCAGCCGGACGTACCACGCTTCCGATACCTTCGAGCACACCCTGCTCGTTGCCCGCCTTTGCCTGCGCGAGCGTCCAGTAAGATGCCACGAAAGGCCAGAGGGCATTGTTGTGGTAGCTGGGCATATCTGAAATCTGCGGATAAAAGATAGCCGGTCCGTATTTCGTGATAGGATTGTTCTCAGAGATTGATTTCTGACGCTCTTCCGGGGCGATGTCGTAAAGTATGGCAAGCGACTCACCGAGGGTCTCTGCACGCGGATTTAGGATCTTGCTGTCCCTGCCGTATGTGTACATTCCGTAATAACCCTTGTCAGGCATCCAGAATGTCTTGTCGATGGCAGCGGAAAGATCTTCTGAAGCCTTCTTGAATTCAGCCGCCTCTTTTTTCTTGCCGAGAACTTCCGCCATCTCGGAAGCACATTTCAATGCGGCCGCATAGAGCACGTTCGTGCCCATCGCCTCGCTCTGCGAGATGTCGGCGGTCTGCATCCATTTCGGATAGCTCTGTTCTCTCCAGTCAATGAAAGAGGTCTCCCCTTTCACGAGTCCGTTTTCGCTTATCACTGTCTCCGCGTCTTTGGCAATGGAACGTTCCACCACCGGATATACCGTCTCAAGCCATTTCCTGTCGCCGGTCACCTTGTATATCTCCCATGCCGCCACAGTCCATATCATGCGGTCTGTGGATATGGGCCACGCTCCACCCGATCCGGTGTCCTGTATGATCTGTCCCTCGCCATTGATTTTCTTTAGGAGAGAGATCATCGACGCCTCCGGCTGCATGGCAGCCATAGAAAGGATGATGGAATAGCTTACATCGCGGGTCCACACACCCGCCCACTCCTTTCCTGTGCGGAGTGTGGTGTCCGGCTCCACGGCGTTGACCATCTCGTCAAGTCCCATGTTGTAGACAGCCTCCATAAGAGGGTTGCCGCCGCTTACCTTGGGATAGGAGGAAAGATCATTTTTCTTTTTCCACACCTGATCTATCGGCATGAAATATCCGGGGCGACCTTTATAGGTGGAACGTATCTCATACGGATTTTCCGCCCACGCCTTAAACTCGTCCTGATAAAGCGTATCCCCCTTCCATGTGTAGGCATCCGTGGCTACGACCACGTCGCCTGACGCATTGGCGGCGCCACCCTCCGCAAGGAGAGCGACGCCACCTATCAATGTCGCTATTTTCTTTCGATTCATTTTATTTAGTTAAGTGTTCTCAAAAATTCAGTTTCTAATAAATTCCTCACCCTTTCCGCCTTTTGTTCCCTCCGTGGGAACGGCTTTTCTTTTTCTTGTCTTTCGGATTGTGGCGGGGATTCTTGTTCTTGTGTTCCTTGAGAGGCTTGTTGGGATTGCCGTCGTCGGAGACAAGCGCGAAATCAAGCTGCTTGCGGTCAAGATCGGCACGCGCCACCTGCACCTTCACCTGATCGCCGAGGGTATATTTGTTGTGATACTTCCTGCCGATAAGGCAATAGTTCTTCTCATCGAAATCATAGTAGTCGTCGGCAAGATCGCGGACAGGCACGAGTCCCTCGCATTTGTTCTCGTCAAGTTCTACATAAAGCCCCCATTCCGTCACGCCGGATATTACCCCGGCATAAGTCTCCCCGAGACGGTCCTGCATGAACTCCACCTGTTTGTAACGGATCGACGCGCGCTCCGCGTTCGCCGCAAGCTGTTCCATGTCGGACGAATGCTTGCACTGGTCCTCGAGTTTCTGCTTGTCGGCGCTTCTCGCCCCGTCGGCATATTTGGCGATAAGACGGTGCACCATCATGTCGGGATAGCGGCGTATCGGGGAAGTGAAGTGGGTATAGTATTCCAAAGCGAGTCCGTAATGCCCTACGTTCTCCGTGGTGTATGTGGCTTTCGCCATGCTCCGTATCGCAAGCATCGAGAGCATGTTTTCCTCTCCGCGTCCCTTCACGTCCTTCAGCATCCGGTTAAGGCTCTTGTTGACCTCCTTAGCGCTCCCCTCGGTCTTCACCTTGAATCCGAACCGTTGCGCTATGAGCGAGAAATTGGTTATCTTCTCCGGATCTGGATTGTCGTGTACCCGGTAGACAAACGTTTTCGCCTTCTTCCCTTTCGCCACCTTCCCTATGCTTTCAGCCACCGTGAGGTTGGCGAGAAGCATGAACTCCTCGATCAGTTTATTGGCGTCTTTCGATTCCTTGAAATACACGCTCACGGGCTTGCCGTCGTTGTCTATCTCGAAGCGCACTTCCGCCCTGTCGAATTCCAGCGCCCCGTTTTCATAACGGCGGCGGCGCAGTTCCTTCGCCAGTCTGTCGAGAGTGAGCACTTCCTTGGAGAAATCCCCTTCCCCGGTCTCTATGATCTGCTGCGCCTCTTCGTAAGTGAAGCGGCGGTCTGAACGGATCACGGTTCTGCCTATACGGTAGTTGATGACATTGGCTTTCGCATCCAGCTCGAATATGGCGGAAAATGTGAGTTTCTCCTCATCTGGGCGCAGAGAGCAGATCCCGTTCGACAGATGCTCGGGAAGCATCGGTATCGTGCGGTCTACAAGATACACGCTCGTGGCACGCTGCTGAGCCTCGCGGTCGATGATGGAATTGGGGGTGACATAATGCGTGACATCGGCGATGTGCACTCCCACTTCCCAGTTGCCGTTGGCAAGCTGGCGTATCGAAAGGGCGTCGTCGAAATCCTTGGCGTCACGCGGGTCGATGGTAAAGGTGGTCACGCCACGGAAATCCTCGCGTTTCGCCACCTCCTCCGGAGTGATCCCCGCATCAATCTTGTCCGCAGCCTTCTCCACGTTTTCCGGATATTTGTATGGCAGTCCGAACTCCGCGAGAATGGCATGCATCTCGGCGGTGTTCTCCCCTTTTCTTCCGAGAATGTCCACCACTTCTCCGCGCGGATTCATCTCTTCGTCACGCCACTGCGTGATGCGTGCGATAGCCTTGTCGCCTGTCTTGCCTCCCTTAAGTTTCGAACGTGGTATGATAATGTCCGCGGCAAGATATTTTGAATCCGTCACCAGCGCCGCATAGTTCTTCTCCACATTGAGAGTGCCGATGAACACCTGATCTTTCGGCTCTATTATTTCGATCACCTTCGCTTCGGGCTCCTGTCCCTTGCGGTTTGCGGAAATTTCCACACGCACTTTGTCGCCGTTGAGGGCATGCATCGAATTGCGTTCCGCCACGAGTATGATCTCGTCGTCGATCATTACTCCGTTCTTGCCGTTGCTGCGGCGCACGAATACCCCGGTATTCTCTGTGCCACGGTTGCTGTTTGCCTTGTATCTGCCGAGATCCACCTCAAGTATTACATCCGCAGCCGCGAGCTCATCGAGGATATTGATCACGTCATTTCTGTTTGCCGGATGAGTGGCACCCACGGCAAACGCGACCTGCTTATAGTTGAACGCCTGCCTTTTCTCCTTTTCGAGGAAAGACAGTATCTTCTCCTGAAGATCTTTCTTTTTCATGCGCGGGGCTCTTGGCTCCACTTTCTCCTTCGCTTTCATATCGGGTGATTCTTTTCGTATTTCTTGATGCCGAAGCTGTATCTTTTGAAGTTGTTTAAACTTTTTTCTTTTTCAAGATTTCGTCATATTTTCGAGTTGA
>CAMWID010000004.1 GCA_947174235.1 uncultured Porphyromonadaceae bacterium
TTCCCGGTCCGGCTGATTATGCCAACGGTATAATAGGAGGTTTCCTCCCCAATTTCCCCTCTTTCCGTGACGGGGTGGCGCTCGGCCCTTTTCTGACAAAGAAATTCGGTCTTCCGGTGTTTATCAACAACGACGGTGATCTTTTCGCCTATGGGGAGGCTCTTTGCGGGGCTTTGCCGGAGGTGAACGCGCGTCTTGCGGAGACGGGCTCGCCGAAACGTTACCATAATATGCTCGGATATACGTTCGGCACCGGTTTCGGAATAGGGATGGTGATTGACAACCGTCTCAACCGTGGCGACAATTCATGTGTGGAGACTTTCTGTCTTCCTCATAAATATAACCACGAAGTGATTGTCGAGGAAGGGGTGGCAGTGCGTGCCATAAAACGTCTTTATGCGGAATATTCAGGTAATGCTGACCATGGATTCGAGCCGAAGGATATATGTGAGATAGCTGAAGGTAAACGTCCGGGAGATGTGGAGGCTGCAAAAAAGGCATTCGCAATGTTCGGAGAGGTGGCGGGCGACGCCATGGCGACGGCGGTCACACTTGTAGACGGGCTTGTGGTGATAGGAGGCGGCATCACGGCGGCACGTGAGTTTATAATGCCATCTTTGCTCAAGGCGATGCGTGGAGATATGAGAACATTGAGAGACGAGACCCTCAAAAGAGTTCAGATGGAGGTGTTTGATCTTGATGATCCCGATGAGTTTGACAAGTTCGCTCATGGCGACAACCGCCGTATCAAGGTGTATGGTACAAATGATTACGTCAACTATGATCCGATGAAGCGTATCGGGGTGTGTATCTCCAAACTTGGAGCGAGCCGTGCGATATCTGTCGGGGCGTATGCTTTCGCCCTGTCGCAGATAGACGGCGAGTGATCCCTGCAGAAATATATGTAGCCGCCGCAGACGGTGGCTATGCTGGCTGTCCCCTTCCGTCAAGATTGGCGGAAGGGGATTTCTTTAGGATTGGAAGGTGCATAAAAAGAGGCGGAAGAACCAAAGATGATTCTTCCGCCTGTTGTTGTGCTGTTGTCAGATAATTTCTGATTAGCCGTTGTATTTCTTCATGATGGCGATGAGGTCGAGAACCTTGTTGGAGTAGCCGATCTCATTGTCATACCAAGAGATAACCTTCACGAAGTTCTCGGTCAGGTAAACGCCTGCGTTAGCGTCGAAGATAGAAGTGAGGGGGCAGCCGAGGAAGTCAGAGCTTACAACAGCGTCCTCAGTGTAGCCGAGCACACCTTTGAGTTCGCCTTCAGCAGCCTCTTTCATTGCAGCGCAGATAGCCTCTTTTGTAGCGGGCTTCTCGAGGTTGCAAGTGAGGTCAACCACAGACACGTCGAGAGTGGGGACACGCATAGAGATACCAGTGAGCTTGCCGTTGAGCTCAGGGATAACTTTACCCACAGCCTTTGCAGCACCAGTAGAAGAGGGGATGATGTTGCCGGAAGCGGCACGGCCACCACGCCAGTCCTTCATAGAGGGACCGTCTACAGTCTTCTGAGTAGCGGTTGTAGAGTGAACGGTAGTCATAAGACCTTCCTTGATGCCGAACTTGTCGTTGAGCACCTTGGCGATAGGAGCGAGACAGTTGGTTGTGCAAGAAGCGTTTGAAACGAACTGCTGACCTGCGTAAGTATCGGCGTTAACACCGCATACGAACATGGGGGTGTCGTCCTTAGAAGGAGCAGACATAACCACATATTTGGCACCTGCCTCGATGTGAGCCTGAGCTTTCTCCTTAGTGAGGAAAAGACCTGTAGACTCAACAACGTATTCAGCACCTACAGCGCCCCATGCGATTTCAGCGGGGTTCTTGCATGCAGTCACACGGATTTCTTTGCCGTTGACAATAAGGAGGCTCTTCTCGATATCGTAGTCAACAGTTCCGTCAAAACGACCGTGCATTGTGTCATACTTGAGCATGTAAGCCATGTAATCTACGGGAAGAAGGTCGTTGATTGCTACAACCTCGATGTCGTCTCTTTTAACAGAGGCACGGAACACGAAACGTCCGATACGGCCAAAGCCGTTGATACCAATTTTTGTCATTGCTTTAAAATATTGTTTTGGGTTCTAAATATTTTAATAAAAAATTTCCAATTTATTGCGTCTGAAAGATCCGGAAGAGAGTAATGCTTCCGTTTCCTCCGTATTTAATAGATTCTTACCTGTATGCCGCGTCGGCGGGGCGGTGCCCTGTCGGCGACGCCTTTTCTTGGTCTTCGCCTATTTAGGTATGCAAAATTATAAAAAAAAATCGGTATGGCAATCGCAAATGAACGATTTTTAACGGTGAAGTGTTTTTTAACTTTAAAAATAGTCTTTTTTAGAGAAATTTTTTGTAGATTCGCATAAATAACAGTCCGTGGCTCAAATTTTAAGAATCTTTTCCGGAAATTATGTATGTGCGGAATCAGGAGGGTGAATCTGACACTTCGCCTGTTTTATTGTTATTGTTTATGTGATTTACTAAAGCGGTTTTTTCCGCTTGCGGCAGTAGCCGGGAAGTATCAGGGATTATGAATTTTAAATTATTTAAATCCAAAATAGACAGATAATGGGTAAATTTTTAGAGGATTTCAAAGCGTTCGCGCTTAAAGGGAATGTGGTGGATATGGCTGTGGGTGTTATCGTGGGCGGCGCGTTCGGCAAGATCGTGTCTTCGCTTGTGAATGATATCCTTATGCCGGTCATCTCTCTTGTGACGGGTGGCGACGGATATAAGAACCTTAAATATGTGATCAAACCGGCGCAGGAAGCCACCGCAGAAGGGCAGGCGGCTGTTGAGGAAGTGGCGATCAATTATGGTCTGTTTATCCAGAATATAGTTGATTTCATCATTATAGCCCTCTCTATATTTGTGGCTCTCAGGGTGATCATGAAATTTATGAAGAAAGAGAAGGAAGAGGCTCCCGCGCCCGATCCGGAGCCGACAAAGGAGGAAGTGCTCCTGACAGAGATACGCGACCTTCTGAAAGACAGGAAATGATCATTTATAATGCATTTGAACCAAAGAAACGGAACCGATACATACGTGGCGGTTCCGTTTCTTTTTAAGTTTGGCAGAGGCGGTCTAAAACCGATATTTCACGGAAGCGGTCAGCTCCATGGGACGGATGTCATAAGACGAGAAAGTTATGTCCATGGAGTTGTAGAGGGTGTATTCATATCTGCGCATGTCTGTGAGATTCGTTCCCTTCAGTTCAAAATCAAATCGTTTCAGGGAATAGCGTATCCCGGCATCTACAAAAAAGTTGTTTTTATAGTTGTCGTCGCCCAGCTTTATCTTTGAATAGTCGGCAGTGGCATAAAGTTCAAGATTTTTGACGGGATATATCCCTATTTTCCCGAAAATGGAAAAAGAATTGAACGATGATGATGGAAGTGTGGTTCCATACGATTGCCGGCTGAGGGAATAGGTTGTGTTGACGGAGATCATCAGCATGTCGGATATCTGATATGTCTCGGCTTTTGCAGAGATGCCATATGACGAGCTTTTGGTTTTGACCAGAGACGAAGAGCGTATGCTTTCACTTGCTCTCCACATCGAGTTGCCGTTGAGATAGAATGTGGTGTTCCATGGTCTTACTTTTTTTGAAATGCTAATCTGCAGGCTTGTCATGTCTCCTTTGCTTGTGGAGCTTTTAAACGAATTGGATGTCCCTTCGGAACTCACGTCATGTATGGCGATAGAGTTGCGTTCGGTTTTCTTCATTGACAGGAAAGAATTTAGAAAGAATCCCGCCATAATGTCGCGATAGGAATAGGAAAGATTAAAGAAATCTTCATGCCCCTTGTTGAGATTCCCGGTTCCGAGGGTGCGGATGTTTCTGAAAGTTGTGTGGAGAGGATTGTCGATAAAGTCGCGCATGTCGCCTACGGTATGTTTGCGTCCGGCGGAGGCAGAGATATAGTTCAGAGGGTTGAACCTGCATGAAAGGGATGAGGTCAGTTCCGGGAGGAGATGGTTGTATCGGTGCCTGGAGTCGGTCAGCAGATTATGATATTTGATATTATAAAGAGTAAGGGGCACGGAAGTTTTCCATGTTGCTTTCCAAAATTTTATCTTGATGAATGGCTGGGCGGATGTGAGTATACTGTATCCGGAAACATGGTTGTCGCCGGAGGGGGATTCATACGCCCTGCCACCCGATATGAAACTGTCGTGCGACATTTCGAATGCGAGAGATGTTCCGAATGAGACATGAGAGGAAGTCTCCCATTCAAAAGAAGTGCTTTCTCGGTTGAAGAAAGACTTTTTCTTCACAGACTGGTTTAAAATCTCAGCCCCCGATGATACATCGGTAGCGGTGAGACGGGTTTCCGGGGTGGAGAAATATTTTGTCTCTGATTGAATCTCATAGAGTTTTCTGCCGGATTTGATGATGGTTTTTAGAATGTTGGCAATATTGAAGTTGTCGGCGGATAGCCGCTGGGAATGAATCGAAGAAGATGTCACTCCATAAGAATTGCGTGCGAAATTTCCGCTGAATGCCAGAGTCTCGGAAAAATATATCTTGCCGGCATTGTTTTCGACGTTCAGCCCTACGGCAACGTTTTGATATTCCGGTCTGTTGTCAACAGATTCTGAATATATGATATCTTCGCCGTCAGGATTGAGATAATCAGTCACGGTCGATCCGTCGAATCTCTCGCGGTTGCGGTCGTAAGAGGAGTTGACTTTTACTGTGAGATCTTTTCCTAATTTTAAAAGAGAGTTTGCAGTGGCGAAAGCGGAGATATTGTCGACGAAACGGTCTTTTTTTATGGGAGGTTCGCCGAACGGGGTGAAAGAAAACAGATTCAATCTGTCGTCGGTCAATCGTTTCCCATAAAGTTCGCCGGTATTGTTACCCATGGCGGAAACGATTGTCTGGTTTTTCGGAGATATGAGCATTGAGTAAAGGGATGCTTTCCACAGCACGTCGTCTCCGGCACCCGAGGCTGCCTCCACATACCCCAACGGTTTCAGCATCCGTCCTTTTTTCAGTTTCAGGTTAAGGGCGGCACGTTCCGACTCCACACTTCCTTTCAGCACCTTCTTGTCCTGATGCCTTTCATACACGCTTACACTTGACACATCTGAAGGGTTGATGTTGCGGGATGCCACGGAGTAATTCCCTCCCATAAGGTCGAGGTCTTCGATATAGAAATGATTGATCGGGCGCCCGTCATAATAAATCCCGCCGGCACCGTCTACCTGTATGCCGGGTATTTTCTTTATGATGTCTTCGATAGAGCGGTCTCCGTTTTTGGTGAGGGCTGCCACATCATAAACAATAGTATCACCTTTAATCCTTCTTTCAGGGGCTTTTACAGTTAGCTCCTGAAGCATAAAAGATTTATGCTCGAGATAGACCTTTACCGGTTCTGTCGGCTTTGAGAGAGGATAATCGAGAGTGGCATGGTTCTGAGATATGAAGCGCAGCGAAGCGGAATCGCTTACTTGGGTCACTTTGATAGAAAATTCCCCGTTTAGGTCAGTTGTGGCGAAAGCACGCAGTTTCCCCCGGTCATAAAGGCGCACGATCACCCCTCCGGCAGGATTCTTTTCCGTGTCATAGGCATTCCCTTTCACTATAATCTGGGCGCAGACTGTAGATGAAAAAGCCAATATGGTTAATAAAAGAAATCTGATCATAACGTGAAGGGGTTATAAAAGAAAAAGGTTTAAACGACTTCAATATGAAAGATTAACTCCCGGCCGATTCCCTTGAGTGGTTTATTCCAGCTCGATCGGATTGTGGAAAAGTCCGACCTTCCTGAAATTGCTTTCTCTGTTTGTTTCGGTGATTGTCACCATACCTGAATCCATAAACATTTTCCCGGCGTTTCTTTTATAGTCCGTCAGTTCATCGTTATATTTTTTTCTGTTGGTCTTGCAGTACAGAGCTTTTTTATAACCGAAAGGGAATTGTTCATTCATAGATTTCACGGCCTCAAAGAAATGCTCATTCTTGGAATCCTCCAGTCTCAGGATCAATCCGGGGAGTCCGTTGAATTTCCATGGTCCGGCATTGAGCGGAATATCGGAATACCATGCAGTCCATTCCCTTCCTCTCCAGGTGGTGGTTGCTTTTCTGCACTCATACCCCATCACTTCCATGGTTTCGTCTTCAAGATTCCAATCGAACTGAGGTATCGGTTCCTCATAACGGTAAGAATTGATAAAAATTCTTCCAAGATATTCTAAAGATCCTTCTTTCTTATTTATAAGAGTTGCTTCCAATTCTATCTCAAGACTTCTGCGTAGCGCGGAATATTCTTCCCTGGTCATGTTGGTAAACCGATCCGGATCCGCCCTGCCGATTGAATCGAGTTGAAACCTGCCGTAGCTACCATAAGAAATATAGGTAGGTCCGTTTATCAAGATTTCAAATTTAGATTCAGATCTGTCTTTTCTTGGGTCGAAAGTAGTATGTATATATACCATTTCCCATAAAGCTGTGTCCTTTACAATAGTATATATATTGGGGTTATTGATTTTTTTTTGAGCGGTTATGTCAGCATTAAATGCCGATATAATCATTAATGTCAATAATAACGATATTTTAAAGGGATTGTGTTTCATGATGGAATGGATTAATGGTTTAAGGCTGTCAAAGATAAAACGGAAGAGTTAGGCGGAAGATCCGCCTGACCTTCAAAAAATTCCGGTTCAACCGTCTGTACGGCATAGTTTCCGTTGGCGCACCGGGCTGTAAATGCTATTGAAGCCGAGATGCTTGCTGGGATTGCAGTGGCGAATATCGCCAAAACAGTAAGAGTCATCTTTTTCATGAGATCAAGTTGTTGTGAAGTTTTACATGGTGGCGATTACTTTCCCTTTAAAAAGTTTGAGCCGTGAAACAATAGGAATATTAACTCTGATTGATATCGGGATGTCGGTTTGTCTCCAAGACTCCCTAAGAAATGTCATTGCTTATACTGCAACAAATGTAATAATAAGTTTTGATAAAACCAAATTTTTCTTTATAAAAATATGGCGTATCCCGGTGATCTATGCATCAGCGGGATACGCCATTAAATAGGAATTTTTATAGAGATCTGTGGATGTTATTTTCAACAAGAGGGGAAAGATAGAATGATCTCGTAAAAATGAAAGAAATTTTACTTATTCTGACTTTTTTTGCTCAATGGGTCTGCTCCACCATGCGTATAGTTCCGTCAGGGTTATAGTATAATTTGTCGGCACAGATAGATCGCAGCCAGTCATGTTTTGAAAGGTTGCTGTTGTGGTAGAATGCAAACCATTGCCCCTTGAACTCCACGATAGAGCCATGATTGGTATAGCTGTCTGTAGGCTCCATATATATCCCTTTATGCTCCCAGGGTCCGAGCGGGGAATCGCTCATGGCATACCGCATACGGTTGTCGCCTTTCACCCCGTCTTTCCAGTTGTCGTCATGATTGTCGGAATAAGAGAGATAATATTTGCCGTTATATTTATGTACCCATGTGGCTTCATGAAAATCCTCAAGTCCGGTCATCGGCTGCATAGGTCCGTCAAGTTCTGTCATATTGTCCTTCAGCTTTCCACCGAAACATTTTCCGCCTCCTCCGTTGTAGATATATGCCTGTCCGTCATCATCCACGAAAATACACGGATCAATTTCTGCCGGAGCCCCCTCGATATACCCGATCACTTTGAAATCAGAGGCGGGCTTGTCGCTCACTGCCACCCCGATTTTCCAGCTGTCGTTCCATTTGGTGTCGCTGGGATGAGGGAAATAGAAATAATATTTCCCGTCTTTAAAGGCGCAGTCTGGAGCCCACATGAAGCCGCCCTCGGGTCTGCCCCACTCCACTTGCGAAGAATTAAGGATTTCCCCGTGGTCTGTCCAGTTGACCATGTCGTCTGTAGAGAATACATGATAACGGTCCATAAGATCACATCCACGCGGCGGGTCGATGTCATGGGAGGCATATACATACAGTCTTCCGTCTTCCCATACGTGGGCTGAGGGGTCAGCCGTGTACATGTGGGTGATAAAAGGATTGGCGGCGATAGTCTCGAAAGGATCTACGGCATCTTCCGCAGCTTTGGCAGATGATGAGTCGCATGCGACAGTCATCACTGTCAGTGGAGAAAGAAGAAATATAAATCTTGTCAATCTATTCATATCCGGATAATAAAATCGTTTTGAACTTGTTTTTCAATTTTAATTCAGGATGCGTGTCATTCCCTTGCCGGGAGCGATTCGGAAAGACGTATCTCTCCGTTCAGCATCTTTCTTGCGGCTCCCGTCAGCCACAGGTAATGGTCGGTGGGAAGATTGTCTTCAATGCCATAGAAAGGTATACCCTCCGGATCTCCGGTATTATACGGTATCCCTTTTCCGATTTCAGATGCTTTCACCTGCCATTCTCCGGGAAGCAGTTCCCCGGTATATTCCGTTGAACGTTTCCGTGGGCTGCCGTCCTTATAGAGTATCCAGTAGTCTTTTGTAGGCACGTTGCTTGGCACGTCTTTCTGATTTAGCACTTTATAGATAGCTGTGCCTTCATCGATCTCGTCAAACATGGCTATGTAAAGCGCCTCGGCTCCGGATTTTACGGAGTGATATATCTGGTTCCAGAAAAACTGACCGCCATATCGTCCTTCATTCGGTCCGTATTGCGGATGCATGTGCAGATCGGTGGCTCCCGGAAGACACAGCGGGGCATAGACGATATTATTGTCTTTACACCATTTGATATCTCCCGCTATACGGTCTTTGTGGTCGGCATAAGAGGCATAACCGAACCGTCCTACGAGCCATGGCATTATTATGTCGGCTTTTTTGATCACTTCGGTAAGTTGGGCAAGCGGAGAAATCGTGTCGCCCCCACCGACTCTCCAATAAGTGGGGACTCCGAGCATTACGCTGAATCCCATCTCGTTGAATCTGTCTATGAGGTTGGATATGTCGCTCATGGAGAAATACGCCGGAGTTTTGTCGGGGAAGCCTACCCCCCAGATTGCCACGACCGGACGACCGTTTTCATAAAGATAGAACTTCTGACCGGCATCGCGATTCGTGAAATTATATTTGGCGTTGAGTTCGGAAAGATCCGCAAGGAGCGCGTCCGTGTTGTAGTTCCCGTCAGAGGTGTTGTATCCTCCGAGGTCATACATTACGCATATGGCACGCTGATATTGGTTTGACCCTTTCATGGCAGACTGCATCACCTTGTCGAAATGGTCTTTACCGGCAGGATTGTTAAGCACCTCCCCCACGAATCTCTGCATGAAAACTCCGTCGATGTTATATTCTTTCATCCATTTGAAATGGAGGAGCACCGACGATTCGTCGTATGCGCTGTATACCTGAGCCTGTGATCCGTCGGGATAATAGAACGGGGCGTCGTATTTCACCTCATATTCACTCATATCGGGCCATAGGTCGATGGAATTGTTGAGGACTCCCGGTTCGAAGGTTTCGTTTTCACGGTAGTGATACCACACGGTGTTGGGTGAGTCGTTATGCTTGCAGCCGTCGCCCGGGGTGCCGAACCATCCCTGATAGCCTGCCATGACGAGACCTCGGTATGTGTCGAACTTTTCCCCGTCTTTGTGTACCGGAAAATCAAATTCATTAAACACGTTGTCTTCCGGCTCCGGTTCGGGCTCAACCGGTTTTATCCTTTCCGGAATATAATCGCTGTCGTCTCCGCACGACTGCATCCCCGGAGAGACGAGGGCAAGGATGCATGCGGACAACAAGATAGTCTTTTTCATTTAATATGATGTTTGGGATTCAAAATTATTTTTCTCAACTCTCTCCGTCTTTGGTCAGGGGGATCTCGATCTCCTTGATTTCGGAATAGTTGAAGTTGTGGAACTCATCGTCGACATACGCTCCCATGCGCACCCAGTAATGGTATCCCCGTTTCACAGGCAGCGTGTAGGAGTACGGTAGTGTCTTGGTTCCGTCATCGTTCTTCTTGAGGTCAGCCCATGCGGTATTGATCTCGGTCTTATATTCCTTAATGTTGTTGTATTCGCCGATGCACATGCTCCCGCTACAGAAATGGTTGGTGCTTAGGAAGGGGCGGATAAGGCGTATGTTGGGGAGTCCTACCGTTACCGGGGCAGACAGTGTGCAAGACACGGTCAGCATAGGTTGGTTTCCGGAGTTGTCGAGCGACATCTCGAAGTCGTTGATGTGCAGGTACGGCACCACTTCTATTACGTCTTCGGCGGTTCTCTTCCCTATTTTCACCTCATATTTTTCCATAGGCCAGAATGCGCCGCGTGGCTGCACGTCATAAGTTCCGGCAAAGAGCTTATAGTTGGAGACGGTTCCGTCCTGTTTGAACGGAATGTCCTGAGGGGATGGGTTGAGGCTGTAGCTCATTTCCCAGAGCCTTACCGCCCCCTCCCCCTGCCCTGTGAGCAGGGGGAGACCGGTGGTCTTGTCGATGAGTCTTGCGGTATAGCGTGCCTCCGGTTCGTCAAAATTGTCCACACCCATGCAAGATGTGGCGGAAATGGCGAGAAAGGCTGCCATTGCTATAAATGATAACTTTTTCATAGTCGGATATTTTCATATGGTTAATAACCGTCGTTTCTAATAAGTTTGGCATTCTTGGAGATCGCGCCTCCGGGTATCTGCGCGTAATACCATCTGCGGTAGAAATTTGTGCGTCGACCCTGTCCTTCCACTTCCGGCAGGAAAATATACTTCCCTTCGTCGATCACATAATAGCAGGAAAGTGTATGCTTATATTTCCCGTCAAGGAACATCTGGTCATATACCCTCCAGCGTCGTAGGTCGAAAAGAATCTGGTTCTCAAAGCAAAGTTCCCTTACGCGTTCGTCGCGTATGAACTGCAGGTTTTCGTCTATGCGGAAGCCATATAGTGGAGATCCTATGTCTTCCGGCGCACCTTTTATCGTATATGGAGTCGCTCCGGCACGCGCCCTGAGTTCATTTACATGGTCTATCGCCTCTTGTCTGAGCGACTGGTTTCCTGTGATCTCTCCGAGTTCATATGCTGCTTCAGCCCAGTTGCAGAGGATCTCCCCGTAACGGAACACTTTCCATGGGGTCTTGCAATACATGAGGTCCTGACGTCCGGTGGCATCGGTGGTGCTCACCATTTTCCGAATGAGCATTCCCGTATAGCTGTAACCCTCGTCGCCGGTGCCGTCACATTGCCCGGCGTTGCCATTGATTTTAGTCATCACGCCGTTCACTTCCTGAGAAGTGAGGGGTTGCTGGGCACGTATGCGGAAAGCATTCGTGTAGTCGTTTTCGCTGCGGACAGTTTCCTCGGTGCCGTCTGCCACCGTTCCGGGGTATGATGTATACACGCCCGCCTGCATGTCGATTACGGTTCCTGACAGAGGTTCCGTCATGCCTGAAAAGAATATGGTTGCCCGTGCCCGCGCCTCCATCTTGTCGGTATCCCAGAAATCCTCCATGCGGTCGAACCGCACAGGGCATCCGTTTTCATCCTCTATTGCCGGATGCTCGAAGTAAGAGGCGAGTTCCCATGTGGGCTGTATCGCGCAACCTACGGCGCTCGACATTCCGGAAACTGTCGGGAGAGTCATCACGTCCCAGCAATGGAACAGCGATGTATCCCAGATGGCGTCAGTTCGGTCTGTGTATAGCTTCACGAAAATGTCTTCGTCCGCCACCTCGATTGTTGTCGCTTCCACAAAAGCCTTTTCTTTGTCGGCTCCGTCATGCAGAGAGAATCCGGCGTCGTGGAGAAATTGGCAGGCGTCGTAAGAAGCCTGAAAAAATTCCTGCGCCTTGTCGGAAGGCATCCCCATCAGTCCGAGGTTGGTAGCCTCTCCTGTTGTCACGATATATCCGCCGTATTTTGCGTTGCATGCCGCGTAAAGCATCGCCCGGCTCATGAGTGCCGCCGCCGCATATCGGTTGGCACGTCCCGCCATTTTTGTGGTGGAGCCGTATTCCATAGC
The DNA here is from genome assembly GCA_947174235.1 of uncultured Porphyromonadaceae bacterium. Taxonomy (GTDB): domain Bacteria; phylum Bacteroidota; class Bacteroidia; order Bacteroidales; family Muribaculaceae; genus Lepagella. The sequence goes on from CAMWID010000004.1 coordinate 11,938, forward strand.
GAATTTAAGATCCTCTTCAATAAATTTCCAGCATTCATATTCTGTGTTTCGGGGGAAAGTGATCTCATCCGCCGGGGCTGTCGGATCAAGCGTACGGTCGATGATTGGCACGCCGCCATATCTTTTCACCATGCCGAAATAATAATAAGCCCTGAGAAATCTCCCTTCGGCGAGATATTCGTTCATCTGCTGTTCGGTGTAGTTGGAGCCGTATGTCGGGAGCTGTTCAAGGAAATTGTTTATGTCGTGGATACGGTCGTAAGGCCAATACTCCCAACCGTCGCCGAACTCAGTGGCTCTTCCGGCAGCCTCGAAAGTCACGGATGCCGGGCTTGATTTCTGCGGCTGCCACTGGTTGCCGGGGTGCCAGCCGTTGGAGGCGTTGACGGCATATCCTTTCTGGTCGCCGTTCTGACCATAGTTGAAGTCTTCTATCGGACAGTCCTGATAGATAAGCGCGAGATATTTCTTGATACCTTCGTCAGATTTCAGTAGGGTGTTCTCGCTGAGTATCCCTTTCGGCTCAAGATCCATTTCGCTGCAAGACGCGAAAGCGAGTCCGAGAGCCGCCGCTGCCCATATGTATTTAAAATTGATCATAATTTTATACTTTGGGATGATTTAGAATTTTAGGGTCGCACCGAAATTGAATGTGCGGTTCACGGGATAATTGTAGAATAAGATTCCTTCGTCGCGGTTGTTGTTGGAGCCTCCGGAACGTCCCGGACGCTCAGGGTCCATACCTTTCAGTCCTGAGAACGTCAGGAGGTTATAAGCGTTGAAGTATACCCGGAGCTGTTTGACGCCTGTTCTTCCCAGCAATTTCTCCGGGAAGGTGTATCCCACCTCAAGAGTCTTCATACGGAGATATGAGGTGTCGTGTATGCCGGTAGACCCGGTGTTGAAGCTGTGGCCTGTGGCGGGATAATAACCGCCCACCCATTCGGTGTATGGGTTCCAAGGATCATCGCCGACGTTGGCTGTATGCCATCTGTCGGTATATCTGGTGAGCGATGCTCCGCCGTTGAATGGCCCTACCTCTGTAAAAACCTCATCATAAAGGGCATAAACTTTGGCTGCGCCCTGCCAGGTGGTTGTAAGGTCGATACCTTTCCATCCTCCTCCTATTGTGAAGCCATAGTTGAATACCGGGAGGTTGTATGTGGCATAGGGATGCAGGTCCTGGTCGTTGACGACCCCGTCTCCGTTCCAGTCTTCATAATAATAGTCGCCAGGAAGGGTGGATATGCCGTAGTTTGCTCCGGTCACGGGATGGTTCTGGATCTGGGTGAAGTTTGTGAAACGTCCCCCTTCCTCGTATGCCCACCATATGTCTTTGTTACGTCCACTGACATCATAGCGGCGCCAGTTTTCCATGGAGTTCCCAGCCATGCCGTCTATACGGTAATCCCAACGGTTTTTGGTAGCTGAGATCTGTCCCGTCACCCAATAGTTCCAATCGCCTATGCGGTTTGAGTGAGAGAGCGAGATCTCCCATCCGAAAGTCTTGTCGGAATTAATGTTCTCCTGCGGGAGGCTTACTCCTACCTCTCCGGGTATCACCGCCGAACTTGTCGCGAAAAGACCTTTGCGGTGGCGCTGGAATATCTCCATAGTTCCGGAAAGCTTCTTTCCCCAGAGGTCGAAGTCGATACCGGCGTTATATGTCTCTGCCGTATACCATGTCAGGTTAGGATTAGGGATGCCTGTCGGGGACAGACCCTGGATATATGTCCCGCCGTATATCCACCCGAGCTTGCGCTGGTTGAACGCGTATCCCACCACAGTGGGAGGGTAGGCGGAGAGTCCGGAGTCGTCGCCCATTTTGCCGTAAGAGGCACGGATCTTGAGGTTTGTCACGATGTCGGAGATTGATTCCATGAATTTCTCCTCGCTGATGCGCCAACCTGCGGAAACCGAAGGGAAGAATCCCCAGCGTTTGTTTTGGGGGAATGAAGATGATCCGTCTTCGCGGAAAGCGAGATCGATCAGATACTTTCCGGCGAAATCATATCCGAGGCGTCCGATAACCGCCCGGCGTGTCTTGTCCCATATTGATGGAGCCCCCACTTCCTGTCCGTCTGTCTCTCCATAGATCAGGTATTCCCCGTCGAGGAGCATGTTGCGTTTTGCATAGAAGGAGTCATAGTTGTTGTATTGTTCCTCAAACATGATCATCGCGTTCACGCTGTGGTCGCCGAAAGATCCGGAATAGTTTGCCGACAGCTGCATGACGTTGCCATATGAGGGGTACGTGGTGCGCTGTAGGAAAGAATCCGGATTCCGGTCAAATTCCGAGAGAGAGCCGTCGGCATTCTGGCGGTATAGCATGTATTGACGCTTATACTGGGTGTCGTTTGATGTATAATAGTCATAGCTGTAGAATCCGCGCAGGTTGAGTCCTTTCACCCAGGGGAGATCCCATTGCATGGTAAGCGCTCCGTTGAAATTGTAATGTTTCTCCTTGCGGTATCCGGTGAAAGACGCGTTGGTGGTAGCAACAGGATTTTCGGTGTTTGAACCCAGTTCGGTGTCATATGCGGGGAGCGAATGGTCACCGTTGATCCATGCCATCGCGGTGGTGGGATATGTCCACGCCATCTTGTAGACAGTCCACATGTCGGTCCACGGCTGGTTCTTCTCATCCATATATCCGGATATCGCGATGACCGCCTTCAGGTCTTTGGTGATGTTTACGTCCACGTTTGAACGGAAGTTCCATCTGTCATAATCAAGATCCCCGCTTCTGAAAGAACCCTCTTGTTTTAGATAGCCGAGGTTGAAGAAGTATTTTATGCGCTGGCTGCCTCCGTTCAGGCTCACATTGTATTGCTGCTGAGGCACATTGTTCCGGAATAGTTCGTTGCTCCAGTCAGTTCCTGTCTTCTCTCCCGTGAAATATGGCTCCATCTGCTGCCATGTGTATCTTGGGGTCTGTGTCACGAAATAGTTTGCTCCGAAATTATTGTTGAGTTGCTTTTCGTTCATCAGGAGCATATGGGTCAGCGGGTCGGCGGTCTCCGGAGTATACAGGAAGTCCTGCCATCCGAGATTGAAAGAGAAAGTCACGTCGAATTTTCCATCCTGTTCAGAACCGTGGCGTGTGGTGACGAGCATTACGCCGTTTGCGGCACGTACGCCGTAGATTGAGGCGGCGGCATCCTTTAGCACCGACACAGATTCTATTTCGTTGGGATCCATTCTTGAGAAATAATTCTTGTCACGCGGTATGCCGTCGACCACGATGAGAGGCTCTCCCATGCCACGTATGTCAATGGCGTTGTCAAACTCGCCCGGCTGAGAGGAACGCTGGGATATGCGTACCCCGGGAATCTTTCCTGACAGCATGTTTACGACATTCTCATTCTTTGTGACAGCGATCTCCTTGTTGCTTACCTGAGACACAGCTCCTGTAAGTGTGGCTTTCTTCTGGGTGCCGTAGCCTACCACGACAACCTCGTCAAGGATCTCGTTGTCGGGTTCGAGCCTCACGGTGATGTCGGTTTGTGCTGCGGATACTTCTATTGTCTTATATCCGACATAAGAGATGACAATTGTCTCTTTAGGGGCAGCCTGTATCTGGAACATGCCGTCGACATCCGTCATTGTTCCTCTGTTTGTCCCTTTCACCTGTACGGTGGCTCCGATGACCGGTTCATCCTCTCCTTCGAAGACAGTTCCTTTGACGAGCCTTTGCTGGGCTGTCGCCGGCAATGCCGCGGACAGGCACAAAAGCGCGGTCAGAACTGTCTGCCATATCTGCCGGACTTTTTTCGATATGCGGTTTTTATTGCATTGCATCTTGATTCGTTTTTCTGATGTGAAGGAATCTGTTGAAAGCCCCGGTTTTCCGGGTTGCAAGAAACCGGAGCTTTCAACAATAATTTAACTTTAAATAAGAGTAGATTACTTGTCTCCCTCCGGCATAGTCGCTCCCTCCGGGGCTACACGGCGGTTGAAGAAGATCATACCGAGTTTGTCGTTGCCTTCGGCGGTGATGTTCTTCACTCCGTACAGATATTCATACCCTACGCCATAGGCGATACGCATACCCCATCCGGTGTAGTTCTCGGGAGTGATCAGCTCACCGGTCTTTTCATCTACCCTGATACCGAGGTGGACAGCTGTGGGAGGCGCGAATTCTTCCCAGGCTTTCTCTATAAATTCGTTATATTGTCCCCACCACATGTCGTCGCCGTTGACGAAGTAGTCTTTGCCCCAGCCTTCGCCGCCGCTTGTCCATTCCACACCAAGATGGTCTGTATATGGAGCCATTGATTCGGGGAGTCGGATTGAGAGTCCGCGATAGTACCAGAATATTCCGCGGCATACCCCTTCCGGAGCGTACGCCTGTCCGAGTTCGTCAAGGGTCAGTTCTCCTCCTGCCGACATGAGTATCGATTTGTTGCCGGGAGTTGTCACCGCCACGTCGTTCCATTTCTGAATCACCCCTTCGAGACCGTTGTGGCATATGAGTCCGCCCTCTTCGTCCTGGGCGGATGCGAGCCATGCCTGAACGTCGAGTCTCTGTGCGCCGAGCTGAAGGAAGTTTGTGCGGTTGCCCCATTCCACTTCCATGTCCGAGCCGAATACATTGAAGTTTGCGCCGGCGATCTCATCGTTTATAGTGATGTAGAATTTTGCCACGGTAGTTTCGGCGACATTATTTATGTTTATGAGGAATCCCGGTTGCTCTTCATTTTCGTTAAAGTCGGTGCCGGGTCGTGCCGCCCATGAGAATGTACCGTCAGCCTTGACTGATTTAGCGATGATTGAAGCTTTTTCCTGAGCTTTCCCGGCGGGTTGCTTGCTTGCGGAGGCTGCTTTGAAAGAGACTCCGTCGGGGAGATTCGAGAACAGGCTCTTCATGTCGAATCCTGCTCCAAGAGAAGCGCCTGATATTGCCGGAAGGGTGAAAGAACCGTCGGCATTGGCTGCGGTTCCGTCGGCAGGTACTATAGATGGATCAATCTCTTCGCTTGAGAAGGAGAAATCGTCAGCCACCTTTACAGTGAAGACATTTGATCCGAGCACTGTTCCATTATTGTCCATTTGTACAGATACCCCCACGGTCTTTCCGGCAAGGTCCTGGTCAAGGCAATATAACTTGCCTACGATCATTCCGTCGGTGTTAATCTCATCGAAAGTTACCTTGAACTGATCTGCGGAGCGTGTCTTGAGTTCATATGCCACAGCCACGGAAGGCTCTACGCCGGCGAGTGATGTGAGCGCGGGATTTGGAATAAACATCACGGTCGCGCCCGAGGCATCGCCTATTCTCACTTCACCGTCGGCATATTCCGGAGCGAACTGAAGCGATCCTCCTCCGCTTTTAGGGATTTCATATACTTTGCCGCCGACTGTAAGCTTTATGCAGTTTGCTTCTACAGTCACATCTATATCTGCTCCGGTGGTGATTTTGGAACCGTCGCTGAGAGTAAGGACATAAGATCCGCCGTCCGACAAAACGTTGATGATAGAGAGATTGCTTGCGATAGCCTTGTTGATCTCGTTGATCTTGGTGTCGAGATATTCGTCGTACGACGAGCGGTCGTCGTCATCGCTGCAAGAAGTGAAAGTCCCCATTGTGCATGCTGCGAGGGCTCCACAAAGAATCATTGTACCAAACCGTTTATTCATGTGTGGTTAATTTTAAGGAGAACCGGACTGCGTGTCTCTTGGTCTCCATAGGTTATTAATAAGGTTAATTGCAATAGTTACATTTTAATGATGTATTCGAGAAACTGACAACGTCGTTCAGGGATTTGTCCGGACATGTCCTTAAAATATATTAAGGAGAAACTTTTCCCGATTGGAGTTTTTCATCGAGCGCTCAGAATACGGTGGCAAAATTAAGGAGATGGAGTTAAAAAAAGTATTAAAATGTGCTTAACGCTATAATATATTTTAATTTTATTTCACAAAACAACGGATATCGTATCTGAAAACATGCGTTCTGGCGTGTGTACGGAATGAGACGGCGGGAGGCGGCAGGGTTGTGGTTGGGGCAGCCGATAGTTGTCTCCGGCTTCCGAAACGGGCTTTTTGCGGGAAAGGGTCTAAGATTCGCTTAATACATAATTAAAATATCATTAACAAAAGACTTACAATTTGATTTTTAATATTAAAAACGAAGATTCATGATAAAAATCACCATTTAAGTCGATGATATTTTTTGAGAGGTGAAAGAAAATATTTAACTTTGTGAATCCTCATCGGCGGGGAAAGACAACACTTGTGCAAAGAAGTCCTCATGTGGTCATGGAACAGAATACGGGAATAAAGACCTTCCGGAGATACCCCCATGAATATAATCCCCAAGTCAATAAGGAATTCTGAAAAACGGTAAATCAAGACAACTTCATAACCGGCAGCAATACTAAATGCTGAAAATTCAATGATGAAAGACAAAATAAAAGGTATCTTGCTATGTATGCTTGTCGTCTTTACGGGAATCATATATGCAGCCGATATACGTCGTCCATCGGACGGGCTCTATATTCAGGCATACCCTACTCCGGGCAACATGCACACCACCTTGTCTCTTGACGGAGGCATGCCTATAATGCTTGACGGGGAAGAATTGCGTCTTTCCGCAGATGTGTGGCTGCGACCGGAAAATGTCTTGGGTACCGTGTTCAGGATAATCACAGATACCGGAGCCAACGTCGACCTGATGTATAGTGTCGAGAATGATGTGCGTTATCCGATGCTTGTCACCGGTGAGGAAGTGCAGTTGCAGTCTGTCTCCCCTCCGCTTGAAGAATGGGTTCCGGTGAGCGTAACCATATCCCCGGAACTCGGGAAAGTGTCGTTGGTTTATAACGGCATAGAGACAAGTGTCTCGTATCCTGAAATTAAGAATGTAAGAAGTGTCAGGATCGACTGGGGATTGTGTCTTATAGAAGGGAAAACGCTCTACGATGTCGCGTCGGTCACTGTAAAGGATATCGAGGTGATGCTGGCAGGCAAGAAAATAAGACATTGGAAACTTCACGGGCACAGAGGGGATATCTGTTATGACGAAATAGCGGGGATGCCGGCTAAGGCGGTAAACCCCAAATGGATAATTGACCAGGGTGCCACATGGAACAAGATATACACTACCTCATCGCTGGTGTTGCCCTCGGTCGCTTTTGACCCGGTCATCGCCACATTCTATATGGTGGATAAAGGGAGAAACGAGCTCTATGTGTTCCATCCGTCGGAAAATGTGGTCGACACAATCTCCACTACAGGGGGGAATCATGTGGCTGTGGTGCCAAATCAGCTGATCTATATAGAGGAATCGCATACTCTCCTCTCCTATAATATGTCGGAAAATCTCTTCTCTTCGTTCAATCCGATAGACCATACATGGAGCAGTCTGTCAAAAGCGGATCCTGACCACGATTTCTGGTTTAGTTCTGTATGTTATAACAAGCCGGATTCAGCAATCGTGAGTTTCGGCGGTTACGGTCATTACCGGTATAACAATAACCTGTTTATCTCTCGTCCGTTCAGTAAAAAGCCTCAGACGGAGGCAATCCTTGACGAGATAGATCCGCGTCGGTCTTCGAGCACAGCTATTGTCGATGGCTATCTTTATATTTATGGAGGATGGGGATGCCATTCCGGGCGTCAGGAGTTATCCGCCCATGCTTATTACGACATGTACAGGGTGAATCTTTCCGACAACAATGTCGAGACATTGTGGAAACATGATACCTCTCCGTTCGGTAGCGATTTTATCGGGGTGGAGAATATGGTGTATATTGCAGAAGAGAAAGCTTTTTACGTGTTTTCAACACTTGACGGAGGGGTTTTACTTAAAATCAGTCCCGATAATGGCAAAATGGAAAAGGTTTCTCTCCCGGTGGGCTTTGACATGGATAACCATTCATTTTATGGGAACCTGTTTTATTCCCCTGAACAGGGTAAACTCTATGCGGCTCTTATATCAAGTGATGTGGATGACCGTGCAGAACTTTCAATCTATGAATTGCCCTTCCCTCCTGTCCCTGTTTCTGATCTGAGCCAGCCGGAGGGACTTGAATTTTTGCCAAAAGAACCGTTCCGGACATCCGGACATGTGGTCTGGATAGCCGTTGCAGCAGCGGCTGTCATTGCGGGAGGTGTGGTCATAACGGCAATCAGATGCCGCAGATCAGCGGCAAATAAGGGCTGTCACTTATCCGGGATGCCGGATGAAATAAATGAAGCAGATTCCTTGACTTCCGGGAATGAGAATCTTCATGCCGGCTCACACTTGGAGGATAGTGAAAAAGAAGAGAACGCCTCATTGGAATCATCCGAACTTCCAAAAGCTGATTCTGACAGTTCGGAAAATGTTGCGACTGGCGGGGATAATGTCGCGGAAAACGTCACACCGTTCTTTTTCGGCAGAATGCTTGAAGATGAAGAGGCTCCTTCGGACGGAATATATTATCCGATGGACAGAGGTTGTATACGATTCCTCGGGGGCTTTCGTGTTTTTGACCGGGAGGGGAATGACATGACATCTCAGTTCACTCCGATATTGAAGAATCTTCTGCTTGTTTTGGTATTCCACTCTGACGACAATTCGATAGGGATTTCCAATGCCAGATTACAAAATCTTTTATGGAGAGGAAAGGAAGAAGAGGCAGCCAAAAACAGCAGGAATGTCTATCTCAGCCGACTGAGGTCGCTGCTCACCCGGATAGGTGATATCTCTGTCACTATCAACAAGGGTCTGCGCCGGATAGAGGTCGGAGAGAATGTAATGATAGATTATCTTGAGGCGAAGGCATTGATGAAAGACGGAAGCGGAAGTAATATCGCACGTCTTCTGGAATTGCTGGGCAACGGCGTTATGCTTCCCAATGTGGAGGTAGATTATATCGATCCGTTCAAAAGCTCATTTTCAGACGAGGTCATAGAATGTATGTCGAAATTTATACGCAACGAAGCATTTTCCCTTGATATGCGTCTTAAGATGGCGAATGTGCTTTTCCAACATGACCCTATCAATGAAGATGCGTTGTTCATGAAGTGTCAGATACTACATTATCAGGGTCGCACGGGTCTCGCCCAGAGTGTATACAACTCTTTTTGCAGGGAATACCATTCCCTGTTGGGAGGAAACTATCCTCGGGCATTTACGGAAATAATCAAACCGTAATTGCCCTTGCGGGGTCCAAAATGTCGACCGGTAAAAGATCGGGAGATTTATTACAATTGCTTACAACTAATTAAACACAGTGCTTATGATAAAAAGATTAGTTGCGGCTGCTGTTTCTATGGCATTCGCTTTTATGGTATTTCCCGCCCCACCCCGTTTTGAAGGGAAGAAGAGTGATTACCACGGGTATGCCCGTTATGATTTCAGACTGGAGGGACGGGATGCGGTCGTGATTGTCCCTGACGATCCGTTGCCGGGAAATCCCTGGATGTGGCGTCCTGCATTTTTCGGAGCCTTCCCCTCTATAGACGATGCCCTGCTGGATGCCGGGTTCATAATCGCATATTACGACAACACGTTTGAATGGGCGCGGCCGGAGGCAATGGAATCGGGTCAGAAATTTTATCGACTGATGGTGGAAAACCACGGACTTGATCCGAAGCCTGTGATGAATGGTATCAGCCGGGGTGGATATTACTCGTTACGACGTGCCCAGCTTTATCCTGAGACAGTGTCATGTCTTGTTCTCGACAATCCTCTTGTGGATATATTTGAACTGAGACGTGACGAAGAATGGTGGAGGGATGTGAAGGAGAAATGGGAGCCGTCGGGCAGGAATCCGGAGAGAGGTTCGTTTGAAGAAAATGCAGCCTATAATCTTGATATCCCGGCAATGCGGCATATCCCCGTGCTGCTGCTCAGCGGAGGGCTTGACACAATAGTGCCTTACGAGAAAAACGGAAAACTTATAGTAGACACTTATCGGCGTTACGGTGCGCCGGTTAAATCTCTGGTACGTCCTGAAGCGGGACATCATCCGCATGGATTGGACAAAGCTGAAAGAGTGGTTCCGTTCATAAAGAAAGCGGCGTGTAAGGAACCTCTGCACACAGGCAAACTGAAAGTGGCATGTATCGGCAACAGTATAACCGAGGGTGTTGGCACTACCGACCCGTCGACAAAAGCGTATCCCGCAGTGCTTCAGAAGCTGCTCGGAAAAGAATTTGAAGTCAGGAACTTCGGAGTCAGCTGCAGCACCGCGTTGCGAAAGGGCACAGATTCGGGACAGCCTTTTTCATGGCTTGCCACCGCACGTTGCCGGGAGGCTCTCGATTATCAGCCGGATATAGTGGTGATAAAACTTGGAGGAAACGACAGCAAGCCGGACAATTGGAAATATTCCGATGAATTTGAACAGGATTATCAGGAGATCATCGACTCGTTTAAATATCTCCCGACTCTGCCGGAAATATATGTGTGCCTGCCTGCGAAAGCCCGTGTGGACGACCCGTTGCAGATATGGGGTATAGACGAAAAGGTGATTGCAGAGGAGATAACCCCCCGTATATTGAAAATAGCTTTTGCAAACCGTCTTCCGGTGATAGACCTGCACGATGCTTATGCCGGGGAGGAAAACAGGTGCTATTCCGACAACATTCATCCCACAGACCGGGGCGCCGAACTCATTGCCCGCAAGATATTCAGCAAAATAAGGGAATGCTCCGTATTTCAGCACCCTTTCCGCATCAATATTTGAATAAGTCATAATGCAAAACCGGGAGAAACCGTCTCGGTTTCTCCCGGTTTTGCCGTTTTGCACGGATCTGATAATAATATTATACCTAAAAAACGCTACAACCATTTTTTCTCACGGAGGAGCCGTAGTAGTTGTTACTGTTGATGATTTTGTTCGCAATCGCTTTGATGTTCGGAATAGATGAATACTTATCTTAAGATTTTTTACCGTACGACCATTGTATATGCAATATTGTTTTATTCGCCATTGGTATGAATTTGTTACAGTTTTAAGAAACCTCGGTTTCTTTGGTTAATTCGGTATTGTCAGGTTTTTGTCCATTACAGTAATCTTGACCGGCTCGTGTGTATGCGTCGGTGTTTCGATCACAATGCAAAATTAGTTCGGGTGGGTTAATTTTAATCTTAATATTCGCTTAACCGGAAGAAAATCTTCAAGGGAATTACAATTTTATGGATGAAAACACCATTTTAAGCAAAAATTAAGATCTGTATTAATGGAGGGACAATAATTTTGTGAATGCATGAATAACCTTTTTGAAGCGGCGATAAATATATTGCCGCCCGCATAAAACCATTATAAAACTATCGCAAATATGAAAATTTTTTGGAAACCGTATCGGGTGGCGACATGTTTGTATGCCATGTCTCAGATGATGTCTCCCCTGTCGGCTGCCACCAATACCCTACCGGCAGACATCGCCTCCAGACTTGATTCCTATAATGTGGTGTGGGATACCCCTTCAGTGTCAGGTTCTCTTGAATCCATGCCTTTGGGCAACGGCGACATCACTTCGAATGTATGGGTGGAGCAAAACGGCGACCTGATGATGTATATAGGGAAAAGCGACAACTGGAGCGAGGCGACACGGTTGCTAAAGACGGGAAGGGTAAGGATCTCTTTCACTCCAAACCCTTTCACCGGAAGCGACAATTATTCACAGACTCTTGACCTGCGCAAAGGGGAAGTGGAGATAACCGCCGGCACAAGAAAACTGCCGGTCAATATAAAGATATGGATAGATGCTGAAAATCCGGTTGTCAATGTCCAGACTGATTCAAAAGTTCCTCTTGAAATAGCATGCACCTCGGAATTGCTTCGTCCGGAGGCTATGACTTTCATAGGAGGAGGCGACGATCCTCTCTCCACCAGTTACAGGGGGCTGGTGGATTCCCCCGTGAAACCACATGAAAGCGCCGATACATTTGTGTCTTCGCCTGACCGTGTCAGATGGTATCACAGGAATGAATCTTCGTTCTTCAAGACTATACTCGAGAAGCAGAATGTAGGGGAGCTTGCCGACAAATATCGAGATCCCTATCTGCATCCCCTTGAACAATTCTGGGATTGTCTCAACCCGATAGATTATATCGCCGCCCTTACATATGATATAGAAGAGCTTAAAAGACTTCCTGCCGATATAATCGGCAATGAACTCGTGGCTGAGTGGGAAGGAGTCCTTTCCAAGTTGCCGCCTTTGCCGAAGAGCGCGGATGGAAAACTTCTGCTACCTGCGGAAGAATTTGGCATTGACAGGAATTTTGAGAATCCTCAGTGCTATGTCATATGGCCTTTCAAACTCTATGGCGTGACACAGCCGGATTATGAGCTCGCCCTCAATACATTCAATATGCGTAAATTCAAGGCATCAAACTGCTGGAGCCAGTGTGCGGTGCAGGCTGCGCGTCTCGGATTGTCGGGAGAAATGGCTGAATTGCTGATGCATAATGCCGGTGCACAGGATCCGTCGGTACGGTTCCCCGCGTTCTGGAATCCTGGCAGCGATTATGTTCCTGATTTCGACAATGGAGGAGTGCTTGCTATGGCTGTACAGACTATGCTTGTGGACAATCTTGGAGACAGCATACTTGTGGCACAGGCTCTCCCTGACGGATGGGAGGCAGATTTCAAGCTTCATGCCTACGGCAACACTACAGTGATAGGAAAAGCCAAGGGTAAAAAGGTGGAATCGCTTGACATCTTCCCCGCTTCTCGTGCAGCCTCAGTGGTTTATCCTGAAAAATAATCTCGATTATCATGAATAAAAAACATTTATTGTCTTTCTTTCTCCTCGCCGCGTCTCTCCCTTTGGCAGCCAAGAACCCTTTTGTGACCCACATCTATACGGCGGATCCCTCCGCACATGTATGGGAAGACGGCAGACTTTATGTCTATGCCTCCCACGACGTGGATCCTCCGAGAGGGTGTGACCTTATGGACAAATATCATGTGTTCTCTACAGATGATATGGTCAACTGGACAGACCATGGGGAGATTCTCAATTCCGGCATGGTGAAATGGGGCAGACCGGAAGGGGGATTCATGTGGGCGCCCGATTGTGCGTACAGGAATGGCAAATATTATTATTACTTCCCGCATCCGAGCGATTCAGACTGGAACAATACATGGAAAGTGGGTGTGGCGGTAAGTGACAGCCCGAGCGGAGGTTTCGTGCCGCTGGATGCCCCGATGCAAGGTGTAGGTGGTTTCGCCCTCATAGATCCCTGCGTTTTTGTGGATGACGACGGCAGTGCATATTTCTATTATGGCGGGGGTGGCAAATGCTATGGCGCTCTACTCAAAGAAAATATGATAGAACTCGCCGTGCCCCTCAAAGAGATGGAAGGTCTTGAGGATTTCCATGAAGCTTCATGGGTGCACAAATATAACGGAAAATATTATCTGTCATATGCCGACAACCATGCTGAAGATGGAAGAGGGGCTAACCGCCTCTGTTATGCCATGGGCGACACCCCTATGGGTCCGTGGGAATATAAAGGGGTCTATCTTGAACCCACCGGCTGCGACACGAGCCATGGGTCGATCGTGGAATATAAAGGGAAATGGTATGCCTTCTATCACAATCAGGATCTTTCCGGACAAGGCAACCTCCGTTCGATATGTGTGGATGAGCTGCACTATAATCCGGACGGCACCATAAAGGTTGTGAGGCAGACAAAATAACAGCAGACAAAATAGCAGCAGATAAAATATGACAAAATAAATTTCCCGGAGAGGTTTATTCATGAAACTTGTGGCAAATGTGGGGAAAAATGCGTAAATTCGCGATATATTCTAACCTTAAACGAATTAACCTCATGTTTCCCAAAGAGACCTATGTAAACCGCCGTGCGGCTCTCAAGAAGAGGGTCGGATCGGGTATTCTCCTGTTTTTAGGCAATAATGAAGTCGGTGTGAACTATGCCGACAACACATATGATTTCCGTCAGGATTCCACATTCCTGTATTATTTCGGGCTTCCGTATGCCGGACTTAACGCTGTCATAGATATCGACAATGACAGGGAGATAATTTTCGGTGACGAACTGACCATAGACGACATCGTATGGATGGGCACACAGCCTACCCTGCATGAGAAAGCCTCCATGGTCGGAATTTCCGACACTCGTCCTGCCGCTGATCTTGCCAAATATCTTAGCGGCGCCAAGATATTGGACCGAAGGGTGCATTATCTTCCACCTTACCGGGCGGAACATAATGTGCAGCTCCTTCACCTTCTCGGTATACTTCCCGGAGCGGAGCAGCCTTCTATCCCTATGATACGTGCGGTCGTGGATCAGCGCAACCATAAGACAGAAGAGGAGATCGCGGAGATCGAACGGGCATGTGACGTGACCGCCGACATGCACATAGCCGCGATAAAGATGTTGCGTCCCGGCATGAGGGAGTGTGAGGTGAGCGCAGCCATCGAGGAAGTGGCTCAGGCGGCTGGAATGAGACTCTCTTTCCCGATAATCGCCACTGTCAACGGACAGACTCTCCACAACCATTATCATGGCAATGTGGCTAAATCCGGACAGATGCTTCTTGTTGACGCGGGAGCGGAGACGGAAATGGGTTATGCCGGCGACATGTCGTCCACCATCTGTGTCGATCCGAAGTTCACTCCCCGTCAGAAATCCATATACGACATACAGGTGGCTTCTCATCTCGCGGCGGTAGACGCGTTGAAGCCCGGAGTGCCGTTCAAAGATGTATATGAGCTTTCATGCCGTGTGGTATGCGAGGGTCTGAAGGGTCTCGGAATCATGAAGGGAGACCCCGCCGATGCGGTCGAGGCGGGCGCGCACGCCATGTTCTATCCTTGCGGTCTGGGACACATGATGGGTCTTGACGTGCATGACATGGAAAATCTCGGCGAGGTATGGGTTGGTTACGACGGTCAGCCCAAGAGCACTCAGTTCGGCAGGAAATCACTCCGTCTCGCACGTCCACTTGAACCCGGATTTGTACATACCATCGAACCGGGAATCTATTTTATTCCCGAGCTTATCGATCTCTGGCGCGGTCAGCATAAGTTTGAAGACTTCATCAACTATGATGAGGTTGAAAAATGGAAAGATTTCACCGGTCTGCGCAACGAGGAGGATTATCTTATCACCGAGACAGGCGCCCGCCGTCTTGGTAAGAAGATACCTCTCACCACTGAGGAAGTGGAGGCAATGCGATGACAGGACGTTTCGCCCCCTCCCCTTCCGGGAGGATGCATCTTGGAAATATTTTCGCCGCACTTCTTTCCTGGCTCTCAGCCAGGAAGGAAGGCGGCAGATGGATACTGCGGATCGAAGACCTCGATCCGCAGCGTTCACGTATGGACTATGCCCTTCAGATAGAGGATGACCTTGAATGGCTCGGACTTGACTGGGACGAAGGTGGCGTGGCGGGGAAAGGAGACAACGGACCGTATTGTCAGAGTCTTCGTGGGGAAATATACGAGAAAGCTCTTGACAAATTGAAATCCACAGGTCTTACTTATCCATGCTATTGTACCCGCGCCGATATAATGGCGACACAGGCTCCGCACGAAAGCGACGGAAGAGTGGTCTATTCCGGTACATGCCGTCCCGCTCGTTTCGGAGGGGGAATGTCGCACAATGAGAATAGAAGGCAGGAGCGTGCGACAAGAATATATGTGCCTGACCGGGAGATTGTATTTACCGACAGGCTTTACGGGCGACAGTCGGTGAATCTCGCCGGGCATTGCGGTGACTTTATACTCAGAAGAGGTGACGGGGCATGGGCATATCAGCTGGCGGTAGTGATAGACGACGCGTTGATGGGTGTGACTGAGGTAGTGCGGGGCAGTGACCTTCTCTTGTCGTCGGCACAACAGATTTATCTTTATGAACTGTTGGGTTATCCCGCACCTGAGTTTGCCCACGTGCCACTTTTGTGCAATGCCGACGGGAGAAGGTTGTCAAAGCGGGATGCTTCTTTGGGTATGGGTGAGCTCAGAAAAGAGTACACTCCGTCACAGATCATCGGGCAGCTTGCCTATATCGCGGGGATACTTCCGGAGCCGTTCCCCGTCAGTGCCCGGGGACTGCTTCCATTATTCTCATGGTCGGCAGTCAGAAAGACTGCCACATTATGTATATGATTCTGATTTCGGGAACATGATATTGCAAATCAAAGGTTGAGCAAGTTGCAAATCTGGTTGATGGCGATAGACTGTAAGGTAGGTTGATAGTGATAAACTGTAAGTCAGCGGAGGCAGGCGGTATGCTGTGTCCGGTTCTGTCTACAATCTAACTTGAACCTTAAAATTATTTTACCCTTTTTCCCCACACTGTCCTTCCTGAAGCGTCAAGACCGGTAAACAATACGGTGTCGGTCTCGCGTTCCCAGTCGTGTCCGGGGTGTATCATCAGACCCGAAATTTTTTCTCCGCCTATAGTCAGCGACAATATCTGGTTTGCGGAATCAAAATTCCATGTCTTTCCGTTTTCCTTTTCAGTGAGTTGATGGATGAATGAACGGTTGCCTTCACCCTCGCGTAGATCGCCTTCCCCCCACAGGATCTGACCGGCTTCAAGGTTCCGTTCCACACGGGGTTCTGTGACTCTTATGATTTCCCATTCACCACACAGGTCGGCGGAATTGAAATTTCTCGGCTTCACCCCTGCGAATCTCTCGGGAGACACAACAGGCCATCCGTCAGGAGTGACAAACAACTGACGCAGATGCAGCACCATAAGACCGGAGTCTTTCGCGTATCTGCCCTGATGCGCCATGAAATAGTTTCCCTCTCCGTCGTCAAATACCCCGCAATGCGCGGTTCCCACCCATCCGGGATGGTTGTCAAAAGAATAAGGTGCTGTTAGGATCGGGAAATTATTGGTCGTGTCGCTCACGTTCAGACCATTGAAATCAACGAATGGTCCTTCGGCGCGGTCTGCCCTCGCCACTCTGACATTATATGTGGTCATCAGAGGCTCATAGCTCTGGAAGAGAAAATATTTACCGGTTGCTTCATGCCTGATTATTTCCGGGGCTTCAAGATTGTCTTTCTTCCAGTTGGCGCGACGCGCCACGAGGTGTCCCTGGTCGTCAGCTTTCTTTGCGAGACCCGTGGAGGGATCCAGTTCGACGCAATACAGTCCGCCGAAATACGATCCGTAGTGCATCCATTGTCTGCCGTCATTGTCTGTGATTACAGACGGGTCGATAGCGTTCATCGCGGAAGATTTGTCGGTACGTACCACCGCACCTTTCTGAATCCACGGACCTTCAGGGGAATGAGCTTCCGCCATTCCGATGTAAGAAGTGTTCATTCCGAAAGCGGATACACAATAGTAAAGTCGGAACACTCCGTTTCCACAATCCACCATATACGGCGCCCAGATGTTTGTGGCGCCTTTCCCTTCCGCTTTTTCTTTCACCCAGGCAACCGCCTCGGCGGGTATCTCCGGGAATGCCCATCCTAAAAATTCCCAGTTTACAAGATCCTTAGATCTCCGCATCTGTATGTATCCGAGCGGCACATTGTTTTCATGGGCTTCCTTTCGGTTTTCCCTATAAATGGCGTCAGTGGAGTACATATAATAATATTCCCCTACCTTTCGGCATGATGGATCGTGAACATTGTAAGTTCCCCAGCTTTTCCAGTTCCGCATTCCCGCGATCGCAGAGTAATCATCCGCCCAGGGATTCGGGGAAGAGACGGGAGAGAAAGTATCCGCCACAGCGGGGAGAGCGAATATCGTCGCAACACATATAGAAGAAAAGATTTTCATGATGTCAAACAGATTTGAATTGTTATAGATTTCAGGGGCGGTTATCCAATTTGCTAACATGCCCGATGTGTCGGACGAGGGAGTTTCCTGCCTGAATTTTGATGTTGCAAAATTACATTTAATAAAATTGACAGAGGTGTAATTTCAAATCAGATATGGAGATAAACTTGTAAAAAATAAGATGAAATGTGTAATAAGGTGAAAATTTGAGTCAAAAGGGTGGATATATGAGTATAATGGTTAAAAGATTGTGTAACTGAAGAAAAAAGTTATAAATTTGCATTGAAATTGATGGCTGTGCCGGAATAAGCTTTCTGACCGCCGGGAAAACTGACCATAGATACCTGTTTTTTGATATTGACATGAAACTCCGTCTTTTCATAACTTTATTGGTTTTTATCACCGCCGGTGGCATTTCACGGGTGGCAGCCGAGCATTTAACCCCTTCGGCATTTGCCGACAATTATACAGTCAGCAACATAACCATGCGCGACGGTCTTTCGCATAATTTCGTGGAAGACATCTACCGCGACAGCAAAGGATACATGTGGATCGCGACCTCCGGTTCTCTCGCCCGTTATGACGGATATGAATTCATCAACTTCACCCCTAATTCCATATCCGGGCATATACGTAGCACTTTTGTGAGGAAAGTTGCCGAAGACCGGTTCGGCAGGCTCTGGGTTGCAAGCGACGGCGGTGTGGATATCATAGATCTTGAAAGTCTGGCGGTGTCAGATATGCCGGAAAAGAATGATCTTTTAAAAGAAATAGCCAGAAATCCTGTTTTTTATGTTTCCTGTGATTCCGACGGTAACATCTGGATGCGCAATTCAAAAGATGTGATATGTATCGTTCTTGGCGAGAATGGAGATATCGCTACTGTTGTCACCATACCGCATGAGACAACCGCAACCATTACCGTAGGAGCCATAGAGCCGTTGCCGGGAGTCGGGAAAGGGGTTTTTACCGGAATAGGAGGTAACGTCAGCCGGTTGGTTTTCGATTCCGGTAAAATCAAGGTGACCGGACTATCTGACGGATTGAGCCTTGATCCTTCCGGATATATAGCGGATTTTGTGGCATATGACAACAAAATATGGATCGCCTCGGATTTCGGGCTTTTCAGCTATGATCTCTCCACCCATGCTGTAAAGCGATATACGTCGGAGGAGGGAGGTCTTTCCCAAAGTTTTGTCACTACCCTTGAGGTGACAGCCAAGGGGGAGCTGGTGGCGGGATGTCTGAACGGACTGAACATATATGATCCGTCGGAAGACGTTTTTCATCCCGTGTCGGTTTCTGATATGGGAGGTATGCTCAGAGGATTGAACAACGACTTTATAAACTGCATTATGTCTGAGGGCGACAACCTGTGGGTCGGTACCGAAGGATGCGGCATAAATATCATTTCCCCACGGCGTCTCTATTCCTCGATGCTGTGTCACAGCCCCTCCGATCCGTTGTCACTGTCTCCGAACCCTGTCAACGCCATATTCGAAGATGGAGACGGCACTTTATGGGTAGGCACAGTAGAAGGTGGTCTCAACCGTGGTGTGGGCGGCTGCGACAAGGGATTTCTGCATTATACGGTGCAGACAGGATCTCTGCCACATAATTCCGTAAGCGCGATCGGCGCGGATCATACAGGACATCTGTGGGTTGGTACGTGGGGAGGAGGTTTGTGTATGCTTTCCAGGATAAATCCCGGAAAGATGCTGCGTCTGGTCAATACGGTCGAAGACGGCAGACGCCTTGAATATATCGGCGCGCTGGTATTTGATCCGTTCAATAATCTTCTTTGGATAGGTGCGAATTACGGCATATTTACCTACGATCTTGAGACGAACCGTATTTCAATCCCTTTCAAAGGAGCGGATTGTATACCCGGGAGTGTTTCCGCCGTCATCTCTTCTGACGGGAGATTATGGATGGGTGGTCTTGAAGGATTGGTATCGGTCAATCTTAAAAAGAAAAACAAAGCGGGAGATTTTGAGGTGTGCCGATACGAGAACAAGCTTGATGATCCCGAATCTACGGTAAAAGAGAAAATAAATTCAGTGGCGTTGTCACGCGACGGCACTTTATGGGTAGGTACCAACGGCAACGGTCTTTACCGCTGCGACAGAGAAAACGGGGATGTCAGATTTGTCAATTACAGTTCCGTCAACGGTTTGCCCAATGATGTGGTTCATGGTATAGCTGAAGATCCCCATGGAAATCTATGGATAGCGACCTATCATGGACTCTCCTGCATGACTCCTGACGGGCGGTTCCTGAATTTCGGGATCAACAGCGGACTTGAGACCGAACAGTTTTACTGGAATGCCTACCGGCGTCTTGCCAACGGTGATGTGCTGTTTGGCAGCATAGACGGCATGGTAGCCGTGAAAGGGCTTGCCGCTTCAAGATTCGACAGGACTTTTCCGGTGAGATTCACATCTATCACAGTCAATAACGACCGTACCTTCAGCAACCCCTCCGGCGCCAGCATTCCGGAGAACGACAGGTCTTTCGAGATAGGTTTTTCCGCATTGGATTATGCCGGAAAGGACAATGGAAGATATGTCTACAGGATGAAGGGATATGAGGAAGACTGGAAGGAACTTCCCCAGAACCGTCACAGTGTGGTGTATATGAACCTCTTCCCCGGCAATTATACACTCGAAGTGAAATACATCGCGCAAGGGCAGTCCGCCTCGATGGTGCCTGTCTCCAGTTTTGACATAGAGATAATACCCAATTTCTACAGGCGTTGGTGGTTTATACTTTTAGTGGCGGCGGCAGTCATTGCCGCCATATGGGGTGTATATAAATGGCGGGTCAGGGATATCACCCGTCAGCGAGAGGATCTGAGGAGGGCTGTCGACGAAGGGGTGAGGGAAATCAACGAGCAAAAATCTATGCTTGAGGATCATGCCCGTGAGCTGGGGGAACAGAACAATGAGCTGCGTCTCCGCAACGAGCAGATAAGCGAGCAGAAGTCGCAGCTTTCAGAGATGGCGAGGAAAGTGCAGCAGCTCACGGCAGACCGCATCTCGTTCTTCACCAACATAACCCATGAGTTCCGTACGCCCATCACCCTGATAATCGGTCCGATAGAACGTGCGCTTAAACTCAGTACCAATCCCAAGGTGATCGAGCAGCTCAATTTCGTGGAGCGTAATTCACGGTATCTTCTTTCGCTGATCAACCAGCTTATGGATTTCCGCAAGATAGAATCCGGAAAGATAGATGCCGCTACCGCGAAAGGCAACATAATGAACACGATAGATGAGATAATACTTCCTTTCAGGGCTTATGCCGAGGAGCGGGGAATAGAGATACGTACACGCTATCATCTTCCGACTCCGGTGTTTGAATACAATGAGGATGCCATACGCAAGGTGTTGACCAATCTTTTAGGGAATGCCATAAAATTTACCCCTGACAAAGGGACTGTGACAGTCTATGCCTCAATTTTCAAAAGTTCACGTTGCCGGGAAGGGTATACATTCTATATGGGTGTCAGCGATACGGGATGTGGACTTAAAGAAGATGAGACGGATAAAGTGTTTGATCATTTCTATCAGGGTCAGAGCCAGATAAGATATCCGCTTATCGGAGCAGCCGACAGCGGTATCGGGCTTTATCTTTGCCGCCGTCTTGTGGAAGTGTTCGGGGGCAATATCTCCGCACGCAACAATCATGGGGATGGCTGTTCTTTCCGCGTGCTTCTGCCGGTGGCAAATGCCTTGGTTGATTTCCCGGCTTCAGAAGGCGCGCCCGGATTGATCCAGACAGTCATGACTGAAGATGCTCCGGCATCCCGCAGGCTGACAGTGCTTGTTGTTGAAGACAACACCGACATGAGGGCGTTCATGCGTTCCGTGCTATCCGACCATTATAATGTGGAAGAAGCCGGTAACGGAGAAGAGGCGTTGCGCCTGCTTGAAGAAAAAGAGGTGGATTTCATCATAAGTGATCTCATGATGCCTGTCATGGACGGTCTTGAGCTTGCGGGGAAAGTGAAAGAAAACTTCGCTATATCCCATATCCCGTTCATAATGCTGACCGCGAAGACATCACAGGAGTCGCGTATGGAAGGATACCGTCAGGGGGTTGACGATTATATATTGAAGCCTTTTGACGAAGACATGCTCCTGACGCGCATCAACAATATTCTCGCCAACAAACGCCGATACCAGCGGCAATTCAAAGCGGATATGGAGGTGGATCATCTGGCGATAAAGGAAGACAGCCGAGACAAAAAATTTGTCA
Organism: uncultured Porphyromonadaceae bacterium; assembly: GCA_947174235.1. Lineage (GTDB taxonomy): Bacteria > Bacteroidota > Bacteroidia > Bacteroidales > Muribaculaceae > Lepagella. The sequence continues at coordinate 33,914 of CAMWID010000004.1, forward strand.
ACAAAGTCATGGAGATCCTTAAGGAGAATTATACCAATTCATACTATGAGGTGACCGAATTCGCCGATGCCCTCGGAGTGAGCCGGAGCTTTCTCAACCGCAAGCTCCAGAGCCTTCTCGGACAGGGAGCCAACCAGCTTATGCGCTCCTATCGGCTCAAGGTCGCCCACAGTCTGATATTGCAGAACCGGGGGACGAAAAACATGAACGTGTCAGAGATCGCCTTTTCGGCAGGATTCAATGATCCCAAATACTTTACCCGCTGTTTTACTCAGCAATACGGTATGAATCCGAGTGTAATGTTGAAAATGGAGCCAAAAAAATAAAAAAATATATAGAGGTGTTGATTTGTCCACCACCTTTACACAATTGTCCACCATGCGCGGGTTGAGAATCATTTAAATTTGCACCCGAAAATCCGTGGCATGCCCGGACTTATAACCTATTAAAGCAAAAAAAAGAGCAATAAAGGTAGATAACAACAAACTGACGAAAGAATAATATTAACCTCTTAACAACCTAATATCATCATGAAGACAGAGAAATGGATGCCTGCGGCAACCCTTGCTGTTTTACTGACCACGATGACATCCTGCGAAGACTGGGGACAACAGGACCCGCCGGCAGGGAACCAGGTCTATCCGACCTTGGAAAACGTGGCGACATTTGACTTTGAGGCGGAAGACGGACTTGACTTTTTCACGTTCAATCCTATCGCCAATCCGGGTGGCACTGCCCCTCAGATCATCGAAGACGAGATCAAAGGGAATGTGCTCGAACTTAACAGCGGATACGTCATCCTTTCCAATCCATTTTCAAAGGTGAGTCTTCAGGATGCGGCTTCTTTCACATTCTGGGTTAAACAACCCGTCTTGACTTCTTCTGACGAGGAGGGAAACGAGACTGTTGTTCCCCAGGATGCCGCCGCCCCCTTGCTGACCTTTGTAAATGAGACCGGAAACGGTATGTTGTCGATCAACGCCAACGGAGGAATCAGCTATTCCGCTGCCGATGGTGTATGGATCGAGAATGATCCGTCTGAAGTTACCACCGGGTACATGACTCCCGGGGAATGGCATTATGTGGCTGTCGTGCTTGGCAAAGACGGCTACGAATGGTATGTTGACGGCGACCGGAAGGTCAGCAAGACTGTCACTGATTTCGATTGCTCGAAAATTGTGCGGTTCGCCAACAACGTCCCCACCATGACCATCGGTGGCGAAGGGAGCTCTTCGCTCCTGTATATGGACGATATCAAGGTATATCGTAACGCACTTACCGCAAAAGAGACCGCACGACCCAACCTTGGCGGCGGATCAGGCAGCGAAGGTCCGGATCTGAGCTCCTGGACACTTGTCGGTCTTGAAGACAACACCACAGGATTCTGGAGCACCTGGGCGGACTATGTGAATCTGACCGGCGACGGAACCGTGCATTATGATTTCTACAATTATAATGGCGGTGGCGTCAATAACTGGTGCAACTGGGGACTTGTGCTCACCAACGGTCCGGAGCGCGGAGCCGACGGCTATGCGGAATATCTCTATCTGCGCGCAGACGCCTATGGCTGGGGCAACAATTATAACGGCGACAATATCACCCATGATTTCGATTGGACTACATTCATGTCGGAAATGGATGGCGCCTTTGTTTCTCTCGATATCACGCGTATGGGTACGAATGTGACGGTGACTGCTCTTGTTACTGCTGAAAACGGCACAGAACGGCACTATTCTATCCGTGTGGAGGGTGTAGACAGCGAAGTGCTCGGTACATTCCTTACCTGTGAAGGATCGCATCTCCTGATCAATCCGGAGACAGTGTTCGTGGGACAGACATATAACGCCGGGCAATATGTGACCGGACAGACCGACTGCAGCACAGGATGGTGGTCAGCACATTCTCCCAACAACCGTTTCGACGGCAACTTCAAGAACTGGGGTGTGGAATTCGTGAACCATACCACCGGCGCCGGTGCGAACTGGAACAACTGGCTTCTTGTATGTTCCAACGGTCCCTGGGTAGGCGAGGCGGATTATGCGGAAAACTTTGTGCTCCGTTCAGACGCATATGGCTGGGGCGCAAGTTTCGACGCCGGCAACACCACCATGGAGAGCGCTTTCGACTGGGAAAGCTATGTGGCAGACATGAAAGACGCCAAAGTGAAGATCCTTTTCTCATTCGCTGGCGGGAAGCTCGACATGTATTGCACGCAGACCACAGCCGACGGCAGGGAGATGCCTCCCTACAAATTCTCGGCGAGCGGACTGACTGCTCCGATAGGATTGTTCTTCACTTGTGAACTCGCATATCTCGAGTTTTCCAAAGTTGGCTATTATCCATGGGCAAAGATGGAATAATCAATAACTTAAAATCTAACCAGACATCATCATAATGGACAAAAAACGTAATATTGCCGAAGGACGGCGGAGCCTGATGCTCCGCCTCCTCCTCCCGGTTCTCTTTCTTGCCTTCGCCGCATTCCCGGCTTCGGCACAGATAGTGAAGGGTGTTGTCAACGATCCTTCCGGAGAACCTTTGATTGGCGCCACAGTCATAGAAAAAGGATCTACCAACGGTACCGCCACAGATATAGACGGTTTCTTCCAGCTTAATCTCAAGGATGCGAAGAAAGCGGTGCTTGTAGTCTCTTACGTCGGCTATGCCACACAGGAAGTAGAGGTGAAAGGCCAGACAAATATCACTGTCACCCTTCAGGAAGAAACTTCACTTCTGAGCGAGGTTGTGGTGGTGGGTTACGGTCAGCAGAAAAAAGAATCTGTGGTCGGCGCAATCTCGCAGGTAAATTCGGGTGACCTTCTGGAAACCCCGTCCGCCAACCTTTCACAGGCGATCACCGGTAAGATTCCCGGTGTGATCACATCCCAGACTTCCGGTGCCCCCGGCGCGGACGACGCTTCGATCTACATCCGAGGCCGCGCCACATTCGCGGGTGATGCCCAGCCGCTTATCCTCGTGGACGGCGTGGAACGTTCGTTCTCCCAGATCGCTCCCGACGATATCGAGACTATCTCTGTATTGAAAGACGCATCCGCGACAGCGGTATACGGTGTGCGCGGTGCGAACGGCGTCATGCTTATCACCACAAAACGCGGCAAGGAGCAGAAGCCGATCGTAAACCTTACCGCCTCCTGGCAGTTCCAGACCCCTACACGCAAAAACACTTATCTCAACTCATATGAGTCGGTGTCTCTTCTTGAAGAGGCTCTTGCCAACGACGGTCTTCCCTCCCAGTATTCGGCATATGACCTCGACATGTACCAGAAGTCGGTCAACGGTCAGCTCAGCGGTATAGACGCGCTTCTTTATCCCAATGTAGACTGGTATGACGAGGTCCTGCGTTCATCCGCGCCTTCGCAGCGATACAACGCCAGCGTGCGCGGCGGCACAAAGAGAATGCGTTACTATGCCTCTCTTGAATACTACGATCAGGAGTCGCTCTTCAAGAATCTTTCAAACGACCCTTACGGCAACTCCTCTTCCCTCAACTACAAGCGTTACGGATTCCGCGCCAACGCCGACTTCTTCCTGACCAAGGATCTCCAGCTGTCAGTAAACTTCGGCACCCGTTTCGAGGAGCGCCGCGGTCCCAACTCCGACGAAAGGGACGACGGATCCTACAGCAATGTGTTCTATCAGCTCAACCACACTCCCGGATGGCTTTTCCCGGTGGCTTATGAGGTGCAGAACGGTGAGACAACAAAGACTCTCTACGGCGGAAGCTCCCAGTATCAGAGCAACGTATATGCCACTCTTGCCGAGTCAGGATATTACAAGGGTGTGAACACCATCAACGAGACCAACTTCATCGCCGACTACAAGATGGACTGGCTTACCCCCGGACTTTCCGCACGCGGAATGTTGAGTTTCGACTACGAGAACTATCACAAGACCACCTATAGCAAGACGTTCGCCACCTACGAGCTCAATGACCGTGACAACTATCAGAGCATCGACGCCTACAACCGTTTCAATACCGACGGCACCTTAGGCAGCAGCCGCACAAGTTTTACGGTTTACAAGCTTTACATGGAGGCTCAGCTAAATTATGCCCGTAAATTCAATGATGTGCACGACGTGACTGGCATGGTGCTCTACATGCAGAACGACTACCGCTATCAGAGCGATCTCGCCAAGCGTTACCAAGGTGTTGTGGGACGTATCACCTATGCCTATGACGACCGTTACCTCTTTGAGTTCAATGCCGGATACAATGGATCAGAGAACTTCAAGAAGGGAAAACGTTTCGGATTCTTCCCCGCATTCTCCGCAGGCTGGCGCATCACCCAGGAGAAGTTTATGGAAGACTCCACCGACTGGCTGAACAACCTCAAGCTGCGCGCGTCATACGGGCAGGTAGGTAATGACGTATACCAGGTGAACGGCGTGGCACAGCGCTTCCTGTATGAGCAGAAATGGAGCCAGATAGCCAACGACTATTATTTCGGAACGTCAGGACAGACCGGTATCTTCGAACAGCAGTATCCCAACTATGGAGTGACCTGGGAACGCGCCCACAAATACAACGTGGGTCTCGAATTCGGATTCCTCAACAACTCTCTCAGCGGTAATATCGATTTCTTCTGGGAGAAACGCAACAATATCCTTACCGAATATCTCACCCGTCCCTGGTGGTTCGGCGTGACTTCAGCGGCAGGAAACCTCGGCAAGACTGAAAACAAAGGTTTTGAGATCGAGCTTCACTACAGCAACACTATCGGACCCGATTTCAAATACAACATCAGCGGTACATACTCACATGCCAAGAACAAGATCACGGAAATGGATGAGCCCGCCAACAAGACAGACTACCGTAAACGTACCGGTCATGCCATCGGTCAGTATTTCGGACTTGTGGCTGACGGTTTTGTCACCCAGGCTGACATAGACGGCGGAAATCTCCCTGTCTCCACATTCGGCACGGTCAAGGCTGGCGACTTGAAATATCGCGATATGAACGGTGACGGGTTTATAGATGACCGTGACGAGACTTTCATAGGGTATTCAAACATTCCTGAAAACACCTATGCACTGACTCTCGGGGCTGAATGGAAAGGGATCGGGTTCAGCATAATGTTCCAGGGTGTGGATCATGTGAGCCGTTACTATGACGCCGAGGCGATGTATGCGTTTGTCAATGGAGGCAAAGTGAAAGAGCATCATCTCGACCGTTGGAATCCAGCCTTGTCGGATGCCGAGAATCTCGCCAACGCGAAATATCCTCTCCTCCATTATGACAGCTACGGCGACCACAACCAGCGTCAGAACTCTTTCTTCCTCAAGAACGGTTCGTTCTTGCGTCTGAAGAACATAGAGCTTTCTTATTCTCTCCCCGAGAAATGGATAAAGCACGCATATATGAGCCAGTGTCGTTTCTTTGTGAACGCCAACAACCTCGTGACCTGGGATCATCTCGACGGACTCGCAGACCCCGAGAGCAACGGATCAAACCGTTATCCGATCTGCAAGACAGTCAATTTCGGTGTCAACATCCAATTCTAACCTGATAAAGTAATGAAGAAATCATATAAATTTTTAGCTTTGGCTATGATATTCGGGGCTACGTCCGCCATGACATCGTGTAGCGACTACCTCGACAAACAGCCTTCCAACGAGCTTACCGAAGACAAGACGCTCGGAAGCTGGAGCATGTTTGAATATTTTCATAACGACACTTATAACTTCCTTCTCCACGGGGCGAACCGTGTCAACGGATCATGGCTTGACGCCGCTACAGATCTTTCCCAGACTTCGTTCGCAACCGGAGGAACCCGCACCACCTTCAACATCGGAAATTATTACGGAGGCGGAGGGAGCGCGGAGCTGAGCGACACATGGGAATCGCGTTACCGTGGCATACGTAAATGCAACCGTGTCATCAATCAGATGGACCAGGTGCCTAACGATATCACCAAGACACCCGAGCAGGAGGCACGCGACCGCGACATCATGCGTGCCGAGGCACGCACGTTCAGGGCGTATTTCTATTGGGAGCTGTTCCTGAGGTTCGGTCCTCTTCCCATCGTGACGGAGGTGCTTGACCCCACCCAGGACATGATAACACCATATTCCGAGCGTCCCACCGTGAAGGAATATGTGGTGGATTTCATTCTACGTGAGCTTGAAGAAGCGGAAAGCGATCTTTTGTCTTATGAGGATGCATGGAGCGCGAACCGTATCGGACGGCTTTCCAAGCCGATGAACCGTGCTCTTGTGTCGAGGATCAAACTTTACATGGCGTCTCCGAGATATGCCGCGCAGAGCGGTATCACATGGCAGGAAGCCGCCGAGGCAGCCGAAAGCTTTATACGAGATTTCGGAGGCAACTTCGGTCTGTTCGCCGAGGCAAACATCGATCCCGCCGAGAACTATGCCAACGCAGTGCTCCGCACGCAGTATACCGGAAACAACAACGAGGTTATCTTTTTCCGCAATGACGTGACTATCGGATGGACGGGAATCTCGCTTGACACTCCCGTAGGCGAAGGCGGCTCAGGTGGAAACTGCCCTTCACAGAACCTTGTGGACATGTATGACATGGCAGACGGCTCTTCTCCGTTCATGCAGTATGACGCCACCGGCGCGCCTGTCTATCCTTCCGGATCACTCACGCCGGCGGTCAACAGCGCGAGCGGCTACAGCGACGCCGCGATGTGGGACAACCGCGATCCACGTCTCAGGGCTACCGTCCTTTATCAGGGCGTACAATGGGGCACGACCCGCGATAACAGCACAATCGACGTGCGTCCGGGTATGGCTGACAATCCTACGGGCAACGCCAACGCCACCCCTACCGGATATTATATGCGCAAGTATATCCCGGCATCTATCCTCAGCTCCAACCACAGCGGCACCGCCTACAGGCTCTGGACAATTATCCGTTACGCCGAGATACTGATGAACTATGCCGAGGCGATGAACGAGCTCAACGGTCCGTGCCAGCAGGTGTTCGATATGCTTGACATGGTGCGCCATCGCGCCGGAATCACCGGAAGTGTAGCCGACCGTGCCGATCTTGCCGACAAAGACGCCATGCGTAACTTTATCCACAAGGAGCGTACCGTGGAATTTGCCTTCGAGGAACACAGGTCATGGGACGTGCGCCGCTGGAATGTGGCTGTGGAGGCTCTTTCCCGCCCAGTATACGGCGTGAACGTGGCAATGGACGGAACGATATCCCGTAAAAAAGCTCAGGACCGAGTGTTTGAGGAGCGTATGTATCTTTATCCGATTCCCGAGGGTGAGGTCTGGAAGACAGGGCTTGAAAACAACCCCGGCTGGTAATCCTTAAAATCAAACTGAAAAAATCGAACAGTTATGAACCGCATCATAAATGAAATACGAAACAGAGCGAGACTTGTCGCTGCCGCCACGGTGATCACCGGGTGCTCCGCCATGGTCTTCGCCGCCCCCACGGGCAATCTCCTGAAAGGTCGGGTGGTCGATCCTGAAGGAAACCCCATCCCCGGGGCTGTGGTGAATCTTGCCGAGCAAAGCAAGGTGGTGTTCACCGATGAAAACGGAGAATTCACTATCAAGGACGCGAACTATGACGATGAGGTAAACGCCACATGTGTGGGTTATATCACGTCGATAAAGCAGGTGGAAGATTTCAGTTCCCCTATAGAGATCGTGCTTCAGCCTGACACCGATCCCTATCTTCATGTCGCCCCTGTGGCGTTTGGTGAACAGGAGAAGAAATTCCTCACGGACTCCCGTTCGGTAGTTACCGGAGAAGAATTGCAGCGTTATCCGGTCACAGTGCTTCAGAATGCCTTCAACTCCCTGCTCACAGGTGTCGAGACCTATGAGGTTTCTTCCGAGCCGGGATGGTCGGAGACAAAGATGTATGTGCGCGGTATCCGCACACTCAACGCCAGCGCACGTAATCCGCTTATCATCGTTGACAATGTGGAACGAGACCTCTCTTTCCTTGACGCTTTCCCGATCGAGTCGGTGACAGTGCTCAAGGACGCCGCCGCCACCGCCCTCTACGGCATGCGTGGCGCCAACGGTGTGATACTTGTCACCACCAAACGCGGCGAGGCTGGAAAGACACATATCAATTTTACTCAGGAGGTGGGTTTTCAGACACTTACGGGAAAAGTGGAGAACCAAAATTCCTATAATCTCGCCCTTACCAAGAACCAGGTGCGTTATCTTGACGGGAAAGACCCTCTCTATACTGCGGACCAGATTGAAAAATATCGCCGTGTCTGCAATGGTGAGACTCTCGACGGAATGGACCGTTACCGCTATTTCAACACCAACTGGTTTGATGAACTTTATCGTGAGACCGCTCCGGTAGTTAAGACAAACCTTCAGATTTCCGGCGGCAACAACCGTGCCCGTTATTATGTGTCGTTCTCATATCTCCGTCAGGAAGGTATGTGGAACACCAACGGTACCAATTTCAATGAGCGTTTCTCCACACAACACGTTCTCAACCGTTGGAACCTCCGTTCAAACCTTGACATCAATGTCAACAAATATCTCCGTGTAGGACTTGATCTCGGCGGTCGTATAGACAATATTCTCCAGCCGACTACTCCGGTATTCAACCTGACGACTTTCGGTGCCGTGGAGGCAGACCCGATGCGTCCGGTATACTGTCCCAACGGAGAGCTGTATGTTGACGGAAGCGCCAGCAACCCGACATACCTGCTCGGTTCATCCGGTCAGGAAAAGAACCGTCGCCGTCAGTTGTATTCAACTGTCGATGTGACCGGAATCCTCGATCCCATCACAAAAGGTCTTGAGGCAAATCTCGTGGTCAGCTTCGATGCGTTCGACGTGTTCCAGTCCACCCAGACCAACAGTGTCAATTCATATTCGTATGACTACACCAATATGGCTGTGGAGAATGTTGAGGATTTCACATACACGCAGACCAACCGCTATTCCGAGTTGACCAATCCTACCGCCAACGAACGTGCAAACTCCTGGACTCTCAACACCCGTTTCGGATTGAAATACGACCGTGAGTTCGATCGCCACCGAGTTCAGGCAAACGCGTTTATCCGCGCCTATCAGCAGCGGCTCAACGTGCGTGAGGCGAACACAGACAACTCCATGTATTCGTCTGACCGTTACCTGTCGTACAACGGATCACTCGCTTATATTTATGACGGACGATACATCGTCTCCGGCAACATCTCGCAGATGGGCAATGACAACTTCGCTCCCGGCGACCAATGGGGCACTTTCTGGGGAGCCTCTCTCGGATGGGTGCTTTCAGAAGAGAAATTCCTCCGCAATCCTAATATCGACCTGTTGAAATTCAGAGCTTCATATGGTAAGTCAGGTATGAGCGACACCGGAGCGGGACGTTATCCCTATCAGTCAACTTTCGCCACTTCCGGAGGTTACAGCTTCGGTCACAACGCCACCATCGTTCCGGGATTTATCGAGAGCGTAGCCGGCAATCCCAACAGCAAATGGGAGATCTCCAAGATGCTCAACCTCGGTCTTGACTGGGATTTCTGGCACCGTCGTCTTTACGGTTCTTTCGATATCTTCAAGGAATGGCGTAGCGATATCCTTATCGAACGTTCCACCAACCCCGACATCCTCGGTATCACTTTCGCGCAGGATTCTTACGGAAAAGTGGAATCTAAAGGTCTTGAACTCACCATAGGTCACTCCAACAGGATCGGTGAGGTGAGCTATACTGTGGAAGGTCTCCTTTCATGGAACAGGAACAAGATTGTCGAGATGGACGAGATCGCACCTTCGGTGGAATGGCAGCGCAAGACAGGCGACCGTATCAGGGACTATGCTTCCGTGGCGTCCATCTATGAATGGGAAAACCGTGACGTGATCGGTGGTTGGAACGCCTACCGGTTCAACGGCTGGGCATCCGATCCCGCCCTGATCTCCACATCGCAGGCTGATGCTATCGCAAATCCTGAGAAATATCCTTATAACACATTCTCAGGCGGAGGACAAAAGCTCGGAACAGCTGTGTTTAAAGACCTCAACGGCGACCGTCAGATAGACTCCCGCGACATGGAGCCCTACGGATATACCCTCATCCCCGAACTCACACCCTCTATATCGCTATATGCGGCATACAAGGGATTTGACGTGAAGGTTGTAGGCACCGCATATCTCAACCGTTCGGTGTTCCTGTCTCCTTCCATGACATTCTCTGAATGGGGAAGCAACAACGCGACACACGAGGTGACAAAAGCCTGGGGTTATTATACCGACGATCCACTCGATCCGCGCAATATCAACGCCAAATATCCACGTCTGAGCTACACCTACAATACGGAAGACTCATCACGTGACAACGGTTCTTATCAGAACGACATATGGATCATGAACGGAGACTATTTCGCGCTCCGCAACATCGAGGTGGGATATTCCCTTCCTACGAGCCTTATTTCCAAGATTCATATGAGCCAGTGCCGTTTCTATTTCAGCGCGTATAACCTGGCAAACTGGAGCCATCTCCCCAAAGGAATGGACCCCGAAAAGCCTATGTCATACTGCTGGTGGTATCCGAAGACCCGTACATTCAACTTCGGCGTTCACGTAGAATTCTGACACTCTGTTTTCAATTCTCGGTTTCCGGCAGGATCCGGATCCTGCCGGAAACCATCAGACAGCAATTTCAAAACCAAGATATCATAATGAACTCTAAAATATTATCATTGGCGGCGGGAGCTATCCTCTCATTCGGGGCTGTATCGTGCAGCGATTACCTTGACAAAGAGGTGGACCTTACATTGCAGGCAGACAATGTATTTTCCGACTATGACCGCACCCGCGGCTATCTCGCCCAGCTTTACGATTATCTTCCCGACGCTTTTCAGGGATATAACGATACCCAGTACCGTCTTTCCCAGGACTGCATGACGGACAATGCGGTCGACTACTGGGGTGTGGCGCGCTACCATTCAGTGATAGCCGACGCTTATGACGCCACAAACCATTGGTTCGCCGATTTCTATTGGGAACGTGATTACAAAGGTATACGCGGCATAAATCAGTATCTTCTCAACGCCCGTCCCGACGTTGTGGGCAATGCCGAAAAAGCGGGCGATGACAACCGCCTTTACGACAGATGGGATGCCGAGGCGAGAGTGCTCCGCGCTATCCTGCATTTCGACCTGCTGTCATGGTATGGCGACATCCCTATTGTGGCTGACGATGAAAACGGCACCCCTATCATCCTTTCTCCGGGAATGACACTCCCTGAACGTAAGGCAGCGGCAGATGTGCTGGAATGGATCGCGCAGGAATGTGACAAATATAAAGACAATCTTCCTTTCCGTTACTCCAACGAGACCGAAAACTGGGGACGTATAAACGGGGCTGCGGCTTATGCTCTCAAGACCCGTGCCCTACTCTACCGCGCATCCCCTCTTTTCAACCCCGGCAACGATGTGTCGCGCTGGACAGCGGCTGCCAACGCGGCGAAAGATTTCATTGCAAAAAACAATATGCAGACCAATCCTTACCGTCTGTATACCACCGACAGCAATGATCCCTCACAGAACTATTATCAGTGTTTTGTATCCAACCCGGTGCTCAACAATGAGTATATCCTGAGCCGCTCGGTATGGGAAAACACTCTCCAGATCGAATATTTCAACGCTCCATGCGGATTTACAGGTGCGATCAGCGCCACCGGTTATCTCAATCCTACACAGAACCTTGTCGATTCATATGAGACAATCAAGGGGTTGCCTATCGACCAGGATCCTGACTATGACGACCAGAATCCGTTCGTGAACCGTGACCCACGCCTTGAACAGACCATTCTCCATCACGGATCGATATGGGGCGACGGTGACGAGGCACGTGCCATAGACGTGAATAATGACGACACCCGCCGAGGCGCCGATTATGCGAGAGGAAACGGCGGAACAGCCACAGGCTACTATTCAAAGAAATATCTGCACAATATCCGTTGGGACGGCACTGTGGGCGGTCAGCGTCACGCATGCCCCATCTTCCGCTATGCCGAGATACTTCTTGCCGCCGCAGAGGCGCTCAACGAGGCGGGGCAGACCGGAGAGGCTTATACTTATGTAAACCAGGTGCGCGCCCGCGTGGGTATGCCCGCCTATGCCGGCATGAGTCAGGATCAGCTCCGTGAGCGCATCCAGAACGAGGCGAGGATTGAATTCTGTTTCGAGGATCACCGTTATTTCGATGTGCGTCGCTGGAAGCTTTTTGAGAAGAATGGCGGAAGCGCCACCGCGGAAGCTTCTCTTCCTCGTTACCGTCAGGTATTCACTCTTTATGGAGTCTCTGTAAGGGAAGGAACGTCACAGACGTTCAACTATGGTCTGAGCGATATCGACTCACGCTATTCATTCACCGCACCAAAGAACTATTTCTTCCCGATACCTTACGCCGAACTTCAGAAGACCGGCTATCCTCAGACACCGGGTTGGGAACTTTGATTAAATTAGCAATGTGCAATTATTAATCAGCAATTTGTCATCTATGAAATTAAATAAATATTTATCAATCGCGTTTGCGGCAGGTCTCCTTTTTTTAGGAGCCTGCAGCGACGACGAGGTGAGCTACCCTGAAGGACAGGGGATTGTCCTGGAAACACCCCGGACATTAGACCTCGGAGGCAGTTACGCCTCATTCGCGACCCGGTTTCACATGAAGAGCGACGCCCATTATACCAAGGCGGGCTATGTGATATCGGAGACACCCAACCCTACTATCTACGGCAGTGTGTACGAGGGTACGGTATCGGGTGATACCATCAAGGTCACGATAGTTGATCTCGCCCCGCAGCGGGAATACCATGTGCGCGCCTTTATGAGCGAATACAAAGGTGATGTGGTCTATTCTTCCGATTTCGTTTTTACCACCGGTGAAGGTTCGCTTCAGGAACAGCTTGTCCACTATCGCGGTCCGTCGTATCCGGATTATTATGTTGATCTGTCAGGCTGGGGCAACCGTAGCCAATGGAATCTCGCCAATGTGCATGACCCTTCTGTCGTGAAAGCTGCCGACGGATATTATTACATGTATCAGACCGATGCCTCCTATGGCAACGCCCACGTAGAGGGGGGACATTTTCATGGACGCCGTTCGCTTGATCTTGTGAATTGGGAATATCTCGGAGGGACAATGCCCGCTCTTCCCGAATGGGTTGTGCCTAAGCTTAACGAGATCCGTGCCGACATGGGACTCGGAGCCGCCGCACCGGATGAGAACGCCTTCGGATATTGGGCTCCATGTGTCGTGAAAGTAAGGGATGACCTTTACCGCATGTATTATTCAATTGTTGTCCCCGGCACTATCGACGGCGACAACTCATGGGGAGAGCGTGCGTTTATCGGAATGATGGAAAACAGCAACCCTGCCGACAACGAAGGTTGGGAAGACAAAGGGTATGTGATTACAAATGCTTCTGACAAAGGTCTTGATTTTCACGTGGCTCCTGACGACTGGGCAAACTGCTATTACAAATATAATGCGATCGACCCTTCAGTCATCATAACTGACAATGGCGAGCACTGGATGGTCTATGGGTCATGGAACAGCGGTATCGCCGCCGTGAAACTGAATCCCGAAACCGGCAAGGTGGCTGCGGAATTAGGCAATCCGTGGGGAACAGACGCTGAAATCGCCCCTTACGGCAAACTGATAGCCACACGCCAGATGGGCAACCGCTGGCAGGGCTCAGAAGGTCCTGAAGTGATTTATCGCGACGGATACTACTATCTTTTCCTTGCTTACGACGCGCTTGACGTGGCTTACAACACACGCGTGGCACGTTCCCGCAATATCGAAGGTCCTTATGTGGATATCAATGGCACAAACATCACCGACAATGGCGGGGATGCTCTCCCGGTGGTGACACATCCGTATAAATTTGCCAATTCACAGGGATGGGTGGGATTCTCCCACTGCACTGTGTTTGATGACGGCGACGGGAACTGGTTTTATGCTTCCCAGGCACGTTTCCCGGCGGGTGTGAACGGCAACGACGCGAGCAACGCCCTCATGATGGGTCATGTGCGTTCCATAGTATGGACAAAAGACGGCTGGCCTCTTGTAATGCCGGAGCGTTACGGCGCGGTGCCTCAGCTTGCCATAGCTGAAGAGGAGCTTATCGGAAGCTGGGAGGTGATAGATCTCGCCTATTCTTATGCACAGATGAAAGAGTCAGGAGAAATGACTCTTACTGCCGACCACACTGTATCCGGCGGCGCATGGGACGGCTCCTCATGGAGCTACGACGCACAGAACGGGATACTGAAAGTGGGTGATGCCGAACTGTATCTCAAACGTGAATGCGATTGGGAGAATGCAGAACGTCGCGCGACAATAGTGTTCGCCGGTCTTTCCGAAACCACCTGGTGGGGAAAGAAAACCATTTGAATATAACTCAAAAAAGAAGCGTTGCGCATCCTGATGCGTTAATGCTTCTGTAACGCCGGAGCGCGGAAGTCTGGAAACGGACTTCCGCGTTTTTTTATTCATTGATATATATGTGTCGGACGGGGATGTTTGCCAAAGCGGCAATTATTTTCTAAATTTGTAATTCACAATACCTGACCTATGAAACATAGATGTGACAATATATATTCAAGGAAATCCTTTGCCAATGTGCGCCGAAGGCATGTATGCCGTATGATGGTGTGCTGTCTGTATGTTTTTGTTATGTCGTGGCAGTGTGTGCAGGCGCGCCATATCATGGTGACAGAGCTTCCCACCCAACATCTTCTCCCCTCTTCCCCCGTCCATCGTCTTCTTCAGGACAGCGAGGGATATATGTGGTATGCCACGGAAGGTGGCGGCTTATGTCGGGACGACGGTTATCAGATCAACGTATTCCGCTCCCCTTTTCCGCAATTTACCTCAAGATTTCGTATCATAGGTGTAGATTCTGTCAGAAGCAACCATATAACATGCCTTGCCGAGGACCGGCTCAATAAAAAGATATGGTTCGGAACCACCAAAGGTCTTTATTATCTTGATAAAAAAGATTATGGCGTATATGCCGTATCCGACCTACGTCTCTCTTCCAGCCATATCAACGTATTGTTTTGTGATGACGAGGGGACTATATGGGCTACTTCTGGAGAAATAGTATTCCGTCTCACATCCGGTGGAGATGTGATGCGGACATACTGGTGTGGAATTGAAGATAAAAAGGTCACCCCTATCTATTTCCATCAAGACAGCAATAAAGAACTTCGCCTGTTGTGTACAGGTAAATCCATGTTCAGGCATGACCGTAAAAATGACAGGTTTGTTGTTGAGTCGAAAGATTTTCCGTCCGATCCCACATGTATTGCTGAAGACAAGGAGGAAGGGCGTTTTTTTGTAGGAACCTGGGGGCATGGTGTGATGACTTATATACCTTCCGGCGCTTCGCGGGATGGAAAGGCAGGAATAGTCCTTCAGGACGCTACATGTTCAGGGGGATATTCATCTCAGGGTACACAGGTTCTTGACATCGTCTATGATGATTCGCGTGCGCTCGTATGGACTGTCACGATGGACAACCTTTATGTGTACGGCATACGGGACGGGATGCTTTATCCATATCCCGACACCACTTTCCTACCGGAAGGTAAAAAAGTGCTTGACCTTCTTTTCAAGGACAGCTCAGGCAACATATGGGTACCGGGGTTCACTCCGCACACATTCATCATATCGGAAGATGCCGACAAGGTGGACCGATACCCTGTATCCGTCACGAGAGAGACGACCGGGTATCCGGTAATGGCTGATGCCGTGGTGAAAGACGGCGATATGTTTTGGATATGGCAGGGCAGGGACAATCTTACCCTTTATGATCCGGGCAACGGCTCCCTGTCTTATCTCAGGGAGAGACAGGACAGGCTGCGTACCGAGAAATGTATAGAGAAATGTAAGGACATGGATGGTATATGGGCTGCCGACGGGAGGAAGGTCTTCCGCCTCACCCATGAGGGACATGAAGTGCATGCCGACTTGAAAACCGTTTTACCGGGGAAAGGATATGTCACCGCGCTTCATGAAGCCTATGGACGACTTTACATAGGCATGGACAACGCCATATATTGCATGCCCGTCACGGGCAACCGTGCAAGTAAGATCTGTGAAGGAACGGGAAGGATAAACGATCTGACCGCCGGATATTCCGGAGATGTGTATGCGGCTGCCGCTGACAGGGGTTTCCTTCATGTCTCTCCCTCCGGCGATATTTCGTATCTCAACGGCGGGGAGGATTTTACAGCCGTGACCCTTTCCTCCGACGGCACTGTATGGGGCGCGACCTCTCAGGGGAGTGTCTATAGCCATACTCCGGGAACGGGTGTATTGCGTTCGGAAGATCAGAGCTGCATGTCGGGTGGTGAAAGCATAAAGAGCATGGAGTCGGACCGTGCGGGACACATATGGATACTTACAGACCAGTATGTAAAAGAATATAATCCGTCGAACAAGGCTTTCCGGGTTTTTAATTCCACGGACAAGAAAATCGGGATGGACTACATGCATTCGGTCAGGAAAACTGACGACGGCGTGTGCGTGGGAGGGATGGGCGCGTTCTGCCTGATCCCGTCATCTTCAGAACTTGACCATAAGTCGGCTTCATCAATAAAGCCTGTGGTGACATCCGTCACTTCGGGGGAGACACATATACTTCCCGGCGAGGGTACAGGGTCTATCCTGCTGTCTCCTGATCAGGGAGAGTGCAGGATCGCGTTCTCTACGCTTGACCATATCCATGCCTCCGGCATAAGCTATGCATACAGGCTGAGAGGATGGCAGGACGAGTGGACATATCTTCCCCACGGCAACAATATAGCTTATTTCAGCCGACTTCCGAAAGGGAAATATGAACTTGAGCTGAAGGCGACCGACAGGTATGGATGCTGGGGTGAGCCTTATACAGGTATTGTGTTGAATATATTGCCGGCATGGTATGAGACATGGTGGGCTTACGCTATATATGGCGTGGTGGCTTTATCATTGACCGGAGGGGCTATATGGCTGTCACGGAGGATACGTCAGCTCATAGAGCTTCACAGGCGTCGCGGAGAAGTGGTCCTGGCAGGAGTGGATATCAGGATAGATGAAGGCGCGATGCCGAGATTTGACAAGGAATTTCTTCAGAATGCCGTGCGTCATGTGGAGGAACATCTCTCCGATCCGCGTTACAATGTCGAGCAATTGAGTTCGGACCTATGCATGAGCCGTATGAATCTTTACCGGCGCATACAGTCGCAGACGGGTAAGACCCCGACGGAATTTATACGGGACATACGGCTTAAGAAAGCCGCTTCCATGCTTGAGGACACCGATGTGCCGGTGAAAGAGGTAGCGAGGCTCGCCGGCTTCTCCACCCCCGCATATTTCAGCAAATGTTTCAGGGAAATGTTCGGTGTTTTGCCGACGCAGTATGGATCCAGAAAGAGGATGATGACAGGCGATAATCCGGGATAAGACCCCATCTCACAAAAAATGTTAACGCAGGGGTCGCAGATTTCGGTCAGATTTGGTCTTGCAGGTGAGGGAGCATAGCGGGCTATGCGACTGAACCAAAAGGTCAAAGATGGCCGGAAGCTGCGAGGCAAAGGTAATTTCAACCAATTTGGCAGATACTGTTTTTACAGTAATTCACATTTCAATTCCAGTTGTCGTTGAACAGGTTACCTCCGTCCGGTGTCTTTTCGGTAAATTCCGCCAAGTCTCATCGGTCGTGTAGCCCGCTACACTCCCTCTTCAACTTGCGGAATTTCCTCGAAAATACACCGCCCCTGCATTAACATTTTTTGTGGGATGGGGTCTAAATGCAACAGATGTAACTTTCTTGCTATATCAAATGTAACAAACTGTCGAGGTATACTGCTGTCAATTAGAATTGTTACGGATTTATTGCCATGATGTGAAGACTTATGGCTTATTTTGCCGTCACCGGAGTTTGTCAGTCTTGAAACAGGCAAATGGTTCCGGGAAACATAACTTGAAAAACTTAACTTAAATGAACATGAAACGACAGTTGCTGAACGTCATCGCGGCATTCGGGACTCCATTGTTGCTTGCTCCTTGCGTCCACGCACAGACTTTCGACAGGATTGAAAGTACGGAGGGCAATGTATGGAAGACATCAAAGGCAGGCACGCGAGACAAATCCACATCCACTCCCGATCTTACAGTGGGTGGAGATGATGAGATCTCCACCTTCCGCGCATGGGGGATAACATTCAACGAACTTGACTGGGACGCGCTCTGCGAACTCACAAGACGCGAGCAGGACGAGATCCTGGAGAAGGTCTTTTCCCCTTCCGGCGAATTGCGTGCCACCCGTGGACGTGTTTCGATGGGCGCCAACGATTATGCCCGGTCGTGGTACAGCTGCGATGAGGTGCAGGGTGACCTTGAGTTGCGTTATTTCAATATCGACCGCGACAAGACAAGTATAATTCCGTTCATAAGGGCGGCGCAGAAATATAACCCGGATATAAGGGTGTGGGTCTCACCATGGAGTCCGCCGTCATGGATGAAAATAAACAATGACTACCCTGTGCTGAGCAACCAATACAACACTGTATCGCCAAAGATAGATTATCTTCTCTATGCAGGATCGGAAGGTAAGACGGATCCGGATGAAATGAAACTCACAGGTGCGCGCGACGGAGTGTTTCCCCGTCAGATCGCAGAGAATGACTATTTCATACAGGATCCCCGTTATCTTCAGGCTTATGCCGACATGTTCTGCAAGTTTATCGACGCATATGCCGCCCAGGGGATTCCGGTAGACCGCGTGATATATCAGAACGAGGCGTACAGCTATACCCCTTATCCCGGGTGTGCGTGGACTGCGGAAGGCACCATACGTTTCAACCGCGATTATCTCGCGCCGACATTAAAGAAGAACCATCCGGATGTAGAGCTGTATATGGGCACCTTCAATTCCAACAGGCGTGACCATGTCGAAAAAGTGCTCTCGGATGATAAATTGGGATCGATGATAAAAGGTGTCGGGTTCCAATGGGAGGGGCGCGAGGTCTTGCCGCATGTGAGGAAAGCCCATCCGGAATGGAGCTACATGTGTTCGGAAAGCGAATGTGGCTGGGGAAGCTTCAACTGGGAGGCGGCGGAGCATACGTTCGAGCTCATAAATCATTATCTTGGTAACGGATGTAATGAATATACTTTCTGGAACTTCATACTCAAGGACAATGGGGAAAGTCCGTGGGGATGGAAACAAAACGCCCTGATCAGGGTCGATTCCAAAAACCGCACGTTTGAATATACCCCCGAATATCACGCCGTCAGACATTATACGAATTATATCGCCCCCGGGTCGAAGGTAGTGGCATTCAAAGGTCAGGGCGACGACCGGAAACCGATACTTGTGACCCGTGACTCCAAAGGTAAGCATACCGTTATAGCGGGCAATTTCAATGATGTCGCCGTTCCTGTCACCGTAAAAATCGGCAAACGCTATCTTGAGGCGGAACTCCAGCCGCATTCGTTCAATACATTTGTGGAACGCTGAAAGAATGGCATAAGATAACCAATAATACATAACACCATGAAACAAATCAGTTTACGCCGGCATTTCATGTCGGTAAGGCTAATCCTGTGCCTATGTCTCGCCCTTTTGGGGACGTCATTTGAAACTATGGCTCAGCAATTGAGAGTGACCGGAATTGTGGTTGACAACAGTGGGGAGCCTGTGATAGGAGCCACAGTGTGGGAAAAGGGCACTTCCAACAACAGGACAGCCACAGGAGTGGAAGGAGACTTCTCTCTGGAGGTGGCGACAGGGGCTGTCCTTCAGGTTTCCTATATAGGATACAAGACAACTGATGTGGAAGTGACCGGATCATCTCCTTTGCGCATAGTAATGGAGGAAGATACGCAGATTCTGGATGACGTGGTAGTGATCGGCTACGGCAGCATCTCGAGAAAGGAGGTCACAAGCGCGGTGTCGCACGTTTCAGGCAAGGATCTTCTACAGATAGGCAACAGTAATCCTGCGATGCAGATGCAGGGCAAGGTGTCGGGGCTTGTTGTCGACAACACCGCCGCCGCAGATCCTAACCGCAGCCCCGGCATACAGGTGCGGGGTGTCTCTTCCCGCTCCGCAGGTCTCGGACCACTGATCGTGATAGACGGTGTGCCCGGAGGGAGTCTTGACAATGTAAACGAAAACGACATAGAATCGATAGATGTGCTTAAGGACGGAGCCGCTTCCGCCATTTACGGCACACGGGGTTCTAACGGAGTCATTGTGGTCACGACTAAAAAAGGGACGACGGACGGGAATGTCCATACCAGATATTTCGGATATGTCAACATCACGACACCCAAGCGTGAGCTTGATGTGCTGAGCGCGGATGAGTTCAGGAAACAGAACCGTGGAGAGGATTACGGAGCGGATACCGACTGGTTCGGAGAGCTTACACGCACCGCCGTTTCCCATAGCCACACTTTACAGATTTCCGGCGGCAACGCAAAGACAAACTATAAGGGAACGATCGACTTCAAGAACAGCGAGGGTGTGGATCTCCGTTCCGACAAGAAGGAGGTTGGCGGCAGGGTTATGCTTAAACACACGGGGATGAGCGGTCTCTACACCATCACACTGAACGCCGCGCCGAGGGTCATAAAATATAATGACGCGGACTATAACGCGTTTAACGCCGCGTTGTATATCAATCCCACCACACCTGTCATGGACGCTGACACTCCGGGCAAGTACACGTATATCACCACTTATGACACCAACAACCCGGTAGAGACACTCCGTCTGGAGGAAAGCC
The DNA here is from genome assembly GCA_947174235.1 of uncultured Porphyromonadaceae bacterium. Lineage (GTDB taxonomy): Bacteria > Bacteroidota > Bacteroidia > Bacteroidales > Muribaculaceae > Lepagella. The sequence continues at coordinate 54,685 of CAMWID010000004.1, forward strand.
GGGGAGAGAGGAAGATACTAAACTGGGACGGCACATTCAAATTGAACCTGCTCCCTCTGTTCGCTCCCGGTTCACGTCATTATCTTGATACCCAGATCACACTTTCGCAACAGATCATCGACAATGATTACAGCTGGTTCCGTCCCGCGGCTTCTTCTGTGAGCAACAAGACCGGACGTAACGGCGAGGCTCAGCGTAAATATGACAAGAACAAACAGGAAACGCTGGAATGGCTTGTGAACTACGGCTTTGACACCGACAGCCACCATTTCAAACTGATGGGGGGATATTCTTATCAATACTTCGTGAATGACGGTCTCAGTGCAGAGAACAAGGATTTCTCCTCAGATCTTCTCGGTCCGGACAATCTTGGTTCGGGCACATACAACAGCAGCGCGATAGGACGGCTTGGAATGGGATCGTATAAAAACGACTCTAAACTGATAGCGTTTTTCGGGCGCGCAAGCTATAATTTTAAGGATAAATATTTCGCCACGTTCTCACTCCGCCACGAAGGTTCATCCAAGTTCGGAGCCAACCATAAATGGGGTTCATTCCCGGCGGTTTCCGCGGGATGGCGTCTGAGCGAGGAGGAATTCATGAAAGATGTGACGTGGATCAACGAGCTGAAGCTGCGAGGCGACTACGGGGAGACAGGCAACCAGGATTTCGCGAGCTATCAGTCGCTTTCCACAATGGGATCATGGCAGCTGGTCTATTATAACGGCACGTATATAAAAGAATGGGGATTTGACAAGAATGCGAATCCCGACCTTAAATGGGAGAAAGGGAAGAACTGGAATGTGGGAGTTGATTTCAGTCTTTTCGACAACATGCTTAGCGGAAGTGTCAATTATTACAGCCGTAAACAACAAGATCTTCTGGGCAATTATAACGTGTCGCTGCCGCCGAACAGTTCCGCCACAACCTTCTTGAACGTGGGTACGATGAGAAACCGTGGCGTGGAAATAGAATTGACTTTGAATGCAGTCAGAACGAGGAATTTCGACTGGACCACTTCATTTATCGGATCCACTTCCGACAACCGGTTCGTGTCATTCTCCAACCAGACCCACAAGGGTCAGAAATTCTATTGGCTCAGCTCTTTTCCTGCCTATCCGGGCAATCCCGGCCCGTTGCAGCGCATAGAGGAGGGGGAACGTATCGGAAATTTCTATACGTTTGAATACGCCGGAGTAGACGACGCCGGCAACTGGCTGATATATTCCAAAGACGGAGACAAGATTCCTGTAGACCAGGGGACGGATGATGACAAACGAGTGGTTGGCAACGGATTGCCGAAATTCAATATGTCGTGGAACAATACGTTGCGCTATCGTAATTTCGATCTGACCCTGTATTTCCGTGGTAATTTCGGTTTTCAGGTATATGACAGCATGAATCTTTATTACGGACTCCAGTCAGCAGCGCCCAACACGAATGTGCTTTCATCAGCTTATGATGCCAACAAGGCTGTCACGACGGGTAAAAACGTCCACAACAGCTATTTTGTGCATGACGGTGATTTTGTGAAACTTGATGTGGCGACATTGGGTTACAACTGGAATATCAACTGCCGGTGGGTGAACAGTCTGCGTGTCTATTTCACTGCACGCAATCTCTTTACCGTCAGCAGATACAAAGGGCTTGATATGGATGCGTTCGCGGTCAACGGCATGGAACCCGGTGTCCCCGGCAACAAGATAAGTTATTATCCTTCTACAAGACAATATCTTTTTGGCGTACAACTTAATTTCTAATATCATGAGATATAATAATATAATCATAAGTGCGCTCGGTCTGCTCCCTTTTTTGACCGCCGGGTGTACGGATCTTGAGGAAACCACCTACGACATCATCCCGCAAGACAAATTCTATCAGTCGAAAGAGAACGTGCTTGAAGCATTCGTACATCCCTTCGGACATGGCTACTGGATGTGTCGCGGAGGAATGTATTGGTTTGCCGAGCTTTCAGCCGACCAATATATGACCGTCCAGCGTGAGGAGCACTGGTATAACGGAGGAGAGTATTTCCGATTTCATTATCACACGTGGACAATCGACGACTACGGTGTCAATTCCTCATGGGAGGACGCTTACAGAGGAGTGATCCAATGTAATTCCAATATCGCCGACTTCTCCAGGCTCGATCCCGCCAAACTCGGGTTCACCGCTCAGGAATTGAACGACTTCATCGCGCAGACACGCGTGCAGAGGGCATGGATGTATATGGTTCTGTTTGATCTGTACCATAACATTCCGGTAGTTACGGATTATCCGTCTACCGACCTCCCGGAACAGTCGGATCCCAAAGATACGTTCGCTTTTATAGAGCGGGAACTTAAGGAATCCATGTCTCTGCTCGCGCTAAAAAGTGGAAGTGACGGAAACGGCGTCAAACAGGGTCAATGGACCCAGGGAGGATGCGCGGCGTTGCTCGCGAGGTTATATATGAACGCGAGCTGGTGGATAGATGAGGATATGAGCTCCGAAGCGGAAAAATATTGTCAGGACATCATCGACGGTAAATATGGATACTACGAGATAGATCAGCGCTGGGACGCGCCTTTTGACTGGGACAACGACAAATGCAACGAGATCATTTTCGGCTATCCATCTTCGTTCGGTGCCGCGCACTGGCTGTATGACACGGAGATGTTCTGGCAGGTAGCCCCGTTCCAGGCAACACGTTATTTCAAGTTTACAGACTGGGGCAACTGCAATCCGAAATATGCATTGCAGCCCGGACTTGATCTTGAGGGTAATGAATATGGTTTCGATCTCGGTAAACCGGTCAGGAAGTTTATGAACTATCCTGATGACGTGCGTCTTAAAAAGTATAAAAATATAGGCGAGGGAAGCCGCGAAGGTCTTTTCCTTTACGGTTATCTTCCATATGAGAACGATAACGGTGAGACAGAATACGTGAAGTCTGACAACGGCGCCTACACTTTGTATATCCGTGACCAGGTGGGAATTTTCCGGGACACACCTCCGGACAACCCCTCCCCATCCCCATCCAACGGAACTACGACACCGGAATCCGGAATGGCATACGGTGATCAGAATTCCGGATGGTGTCTGATCAAATATCCTATCTATCCGTCGGATGATCCTCATAAGATCGAATCCGATTATGCCATGATACGTCTGGCAGAGATATATTATTATCTTGCAGAAATAAAATTCAATCAGGGTAAAACCGGCGAGGCTGCTCGGTTGCTCAATCACGTGCGCAGGCGTTATTATCCGGAAGGTTCTCCGAGTCTGTATCCCGAGGACGGGTCTCAGCTCACCCGTCAGGAGATCATTGACGAATGGGGACGTGAGTTTATAGGAGAAGGTATGAGACGACAGACACTTTGCCGTTTCGGAGTCTTTAACACAGGAATCTGGTGGGACAAGGAACCTGACGCCGACGACCATACGAAGTGGCTGCCGTTGTCACGATCTGTGTTGGGCGCGAATCCCAAACTCAGGCAGAATCCGGGATATCCGGGTATATAATTCTGCCTTAGGGCAATAAGACCAGAATATTACACGTTAAATCTATGGATGGATGCCAATTGGTGTCTGTCCATAGATTTTTTTTATTTGCTTCCTGAATAACCATTTGTAATACAATAATCTATATTAACCTTGTAGCCTATGAGACGATTTGTTATCTGTGCGGCTGTGTCGCTTGCCGCTTCCTTATTGCCTGTGGATGCGATGTCGCAAAATCCATATCTGCCCCTGTGGGAATATATCCCTGACGGGGAACCGTATGTTTTTGAAGACCCTGACCGACCCGGGGAGTATCGGGTGTACATATATGGGTCGCATGATTCTCTGATTACTGAATATTGCGGAAGGGAGCAGGTGGTGTGGTCGGCTCCAGTCGATCGTCTTGACGATTGGCGTTACGACGGGGTGATCTTCATATCAGACAGGGACCGAGACGGTAATCTTCTTCATCCGGACGGCAAGGGAGATGTGCTCTATGCTCCAGATGTGGCGGTCGTGGAGGAACCGGACGGTACAAAGACCTATTATCTCTATCCCAACAATCAGGCTGGAGGACGTCAGGGGATGGTGGCAAGGAGCAAACGTCCCGACGGTCCCTTTGAGGTGTGCAACTGGAGTCAGACTGATCCGGTGGCTGCCGAGGGTGTCCTGAGGTTTGATCCTGCGGTCTTTGTGGATGACGACGGACGAGTATACGGATATTGGGGATTTGAACGTTCATATGCGGCGGAGCTTGATCCCCGGACCATGGCGACTGTCATCCCCGGAGGGAAGGTCGTGGAAGACCTGATTCCCGGGAGGTTTCAGGATGAACTGTATAAATTCTTTGAGGCTTCGTCTCTTAGAAAAATAAAAGATAAATATATATTCATCTACAGCAGGTATACGCGAGAGGGCGAGTTCGGTCTGCCCGCCTCAAACTATACGCTCGCATATGCGTATTCCGACAATCCGTTGGGTCCGTTCACATACGGCGGAACAATAATCGACGGGAGAAGCCGCGGCACAGATGAATCCGGAAAAGTCATACCGACCGCATACCCTGCGGGAAATACCCACGGAAGCATATGCGAGATCGACGGCAAATGGTGGGTGTTCTATCACAGACAGACCGGCACGAACGAGTTTTCGCGTCAGGCAATGGTCGCTCCGGTGGAGGTGAAAGTCGAAGAGGGTCCCGGAGGGAAGGTGTATATTTCTGAAGGGGAATATAATTCAGAGGGGTTTGCCACACAGGGTCTCGACCCGTTCCGGAAGACACCTGCCGGACTGGCGTGCTATCTTACCGGACCTTCAGGGTCAAGCAATGAGTTTCCGAACTTTTACTTTTCAGGATCCTACATAAAACCGACATATTACACCCCCGGATCGTATGAGTCTCCTTTCAACGAAAAGATTCCGTTTGATCCTGTGGTGAACAATACCTCCGGTTCTACCGTGGGATATAAATATCTGGATTTCTCCCGACTTGCCGGGAAATCATCACTTGAACTGATATGTCATGTTGTCCCCGAAGGTATCGACGGCGAGATACGTTTGCTTGCAGGCTCACCTTTCACAAGCCGGGGAGGAAAAGAGATAGGGTCATTCCGTCTCACTTCGGATATGCCCCGTGAGATGACGGAGATCCGGATCCCGTTGTCCGGACTTGAAGGACTTGACGGCAAACAGGCGTTGTACTTCCTGTTCGGATCCGACACGAAGGAAGCGTCGATCTGCGAGCTGCATGACTTCCGTTTCGCCGGACGCCCGGAATAAAGACGAATGTCTTGCTGTAGAGAAATCCGTAATCTTACGACCGGTCTATCTGTAATAATGGTATGGATTGTGGTAAAAATGATAAAAGATTGGTAAAAAAGAATATAATTTAAGATATAATCCGTACGTTGTTAAATTGATACGGAAGGGTTATGCCCGATCCGGGTCAGCCCGTAATGAGGGATGTGACCCGGACCGGAATAAGTCAGCAAAATATGATCTGACTCCCGGCAGCCGTCCTTTCATCATGAAACCAATTACTTACCTTTCATTATGAAAAAATTCACTTTGCGGAATCTGAGGGTCGCCCTCGCCGTCGTTTTCTTTCTTTCCATAACATTGCTGTTTCTGGATTTCACGGGAACTGTCCATGCGTGGCTCGGATGGATGGCAAAGATCCAGTTTCTTCCGGCGTTGCTCGCCATGAACGTGGCGGTCGTGGCAGGACTTGTACTGATGACGTTATTGTTCGGTAGAGTCTATTGCTCTATAATTTGTCCGTTGGGTGTAATGCAAGATGTATTCGCCTGGTTCGGCAAAAAAAGCAAGAAGCACCGCTATACCTATTCTCCGGCAAAGAACGTTCTCAGATGGCTCATGGTGGTGTTGATGGGAGCGGCTATAATCCTCGGTATCGGTGCGTTTGTGGCATTGTTCGCCCCTTACAGCGCATACGGCAGAATTGCGCAGTCATTCCTTTCCCCCTTGTGGCAGTGGGGCAATAATCTTCTCGCATATTGGGCGGAGAGGCGCGAAAGCTATGCGTTTTATTCTGTGGACGTATGGATGAGAGGTTCTGTGACCATGATTGTGGCGGGGATAACTGCAGTGGCTCTCGCGGTTCTTGCATGGCGCAACGGCAGGACGTATTGCAACACCGTGTGCCCGGTGGGGACAGTGTTGGGATTCTTTGCAAAATTTTCCCTTTTCCGTCCCGTGATAGATACATCAAAGTGCAATGGCTGTGGATTATGTGCCCGCAACTGCAAGGCATCCTGTATTGACAGCAAGAACCACAAGATCGATTATTCACGTTGCGTGGACTGCATGGATTGTATCGGTAAATGCAGCAAGCGTGCAATCTCATATTCTTTAAGGACCCGACAGCAACCTGCGGAGGCGCTTTCCGGGTCGGAAGCCCCTGCCATAGACAGCGGACGCCGCCGTTTTTTTACAATAACCGCGCTTGCGGGGACAGCTGCGGCTATGAAGGCCCAGGACAAGGTGGTCGACGGCGGTCTTGCGGAGATTCTTGACAAGAAGGCGCCTGTGAGAAAGACTCCGGTCGTGCCTCCGGGTGCGCAGGGAATCAGGAATCTGACCACACATTGCACCGCCTGTCAGCTGTGTGTTGCGGTATGTCCCAACGGAGTGTTGCGCCCTTCGGCAGATTTCGAGAGGCTTATGCAGCCGGAAAGCTCATATGAGCGCGGCTACTGCCGTCCGGAGTGCACGAAATGCTCGGATGTCTGTCCTGCCGGCGCTATAAAACCGATTACTGTCGCGGATAAATCGTCAATACAGATCGGTCATGCCGTATGGGTGAAAGAGAACTGTGTGCCCCTTACGGACGGGGTGGAATGTGGAAACTGTGCGCGTCATTGTCCCGTGGGGGCGATTCAGATGGTTGCGTCAGATCCGGATAACGAAGGCTCATTGAAAATACCGGTGGTCAATACGGAGCGATGCATCGGGTGCGGCGCGTGCGAGAACCTATGCCCCGCGCGTCCGTTCAGCGCCATATATGTCGAAGGGCATGAAAACCACAGAACAATCTAAGCTGCCGTTTATGAAAAAGAATATATTCAACAATAAGGATATCAACAGAAGAGAATTTTTAAAACGTCTCGGTCTTGGAACTGCCGCCGTGTCTGCGGTGTCGCTCGCAGGTTGCGGCACGAAACAGACCACTGCCTCGGGAAGCGGAAATGAGCTTGGCGAGATTCCGACCGATAAAATGACCTATCGTGTCAACCCGACCACCGGAGACAGGGTGTCGGTGCTGGGATACGGCTGCATGCGGTGGCCTACGATCCCTGACCCTGAACATGACGGGGAGGATCTGATCGATCAAGAGACGGTAAACCGGCTTGTGGATTATGCCATAGAGCACGGTGTCAATTATTTCGATACGTCGCCGGCATATTGCAAGGGGCGTTCGGAAAAAGCTACGGGGATCGCGTTGAGCCGTCATCCCCGCGACAAATATTTCATTGCCACCAAACTGTCGAATTTCTCTCCGTCGACATGGAGCCGCGAGGCGTCGCTCGAGATGTACCACAACTCTTTCAAGGAGCTGCAGGTGGACTATATAGATTATCTTCTCCTCCACGGCATCGGAATGGGCGGGATGGAATCTCTCAACGGCAGATATATCGACAACGGAGTTCTTGACTATCTTCTTAAGGAAAGGGAGGCGGGCAGGATCCGTAACCTCGGATTTTCCTATCACGGCGACATAGAGGTGTTTGACTATCTGCTGTCGCAACATGACAAGTATAAATGGGATTTCGTCCAGATCCAGCTCAATTACCTTGACTGGAAACATGCCCGGGAGTTGAATCCCCGCAACACAGACGCCGAGTATCTTTATGGGGAGCTTGCCTCCCGCAATATCCCGGCGGTGATAATGGAGCCTTTGCTCGGGGGGCGTCTCTCGAATGTTCCCGACCATATTGTAGCGCGTCTGAGGCAACAGGAGCCGGACCGCAGCGTCGCGTCGTGGGCTTTCAGATATGCAGGCACATTCCCCGGAGTCCTTACGGTGTTGAGCGGCATGACCTACATGGAACATCTTCAGGATAATCTACGGTCATATTGTCCGCTGCAGCCATTGAGCGACAAGGAAAACGAGTTTCTATATGAGACCGCGAATCTCATGGTGCAGTATCCCACTATCCCCTGCAACGACTGCAAGTATTGTATGCCCTGCCCCTACGGTCTTGACATACCGGGGATCCTGCTTCATTACAACAAGTGTGTGAATCAGGGTAACGTCCCCGAAAGCAGTCAGGCGGAGAACTATCGTCAGGCGCGTCAGGCGTTTCTTGTGGGTTATGACCGCAGTGTCCCGAGGCTGCGTCAGGCAAACCATTGCATAGGGTGCAACCAGTGTTCGCCACATTGTCCCCAGAATATCAATATACCTGAGCAGCTGCACAGGATCGATAATTTTGTAGAAGAACTTAAACAGGGGAAAGTGTGATGGATGAACTGATAGATATCCTCATTTCCGGCGGTCATTCATTAGTGGTGTGGAATGAAGGGGTCCATACTTTCGACGGCAGAGGGGTCTCCGATCTGTTCAGGCTTCTTGAAAATGATCCTGCCCTGTTGAAAGGGGCGCGGGTCGCCGACAAGGTGATAGGAAAAGGTGCCGCTGCGTTGATGGTCTCCGGAGGTGTTTCCGAGGTATATGCGGGGGTCATAAGCGAAGGTGCCCTCTCCCTGTTTGAAAAAGCCGGAGTCGTAATATCATTTGGCAAGCGTGTGCCACACATAATCAACCGTAAAGGTGACGGCATATGCCCCGTGGAAAGCCTTTGCGCCGATTGTGAGACAGCGGAAGAATGCTTTCCGCTGATAAAGGGTTTTGTTCAATGCATAATGCATAATGCATAATTCATAATCTTGCAACTGAACGACATCTTGGCTTAGTTCAAACTGAGTTCAAACGGTTCAAACTGAGTTAAAGTGGTTCAAATCAAATTCAAATTGAAAATTAAAGTAATCAATAATGCAAACAACACTAAAACTTTACTCTCTCGACTATAGGAGTGTCAAGACTTATCTTTTTGCCGCATTGTTTATAATCGGCAATGTGGTGATGCCTCAGCTGTTTCATCAGATTCCTAAGGGAGGAATAATATGGCTTCCTATATATTTCTTCACCCTTATAGCTGCATATAAGTATGGCTGGCGCGTGGGGTTGCTCACAGCTATTGTGTCACCGTTGGTAAATTCCATATTTTTCGGAATGCCCGCAATGGCAGGATTGCCTGCCATAATGCTTAAATCAGGGGTGCTTGCTTTGGTTGCAGGTTATTTCGCACACCGTTTCAAGTCGGCAGCGCTGTGGCAGCTTCTCGTGGTTGTGGTTGCATATCAGGGAATCGGCACACTTGGCGAATGGGCACTGAAAGGAGATCTTTTCTTGGCTCTTCAAGACTTCAGGATCGGAATCCCGGGCATGCTCCTGCAGATTGTTGGTGGATGGGCAGTTATTAATTATTTAATAAGAAAATAATATGGATATATTGCTATTGATAGGAGGTCTGGGCATGTCGGAAATTCTGCTCATAGCCCTGGTGGTGCTCCTCTTTTTTGGAGGAAAGAAGATACCGGAACTTATGAAAGGTCTCGGCAAAGGGGTCAGATCGTTCAAAGACGGGATGAACGAAGTTGAGAAAGACATAAAAGAGACAATAAAGGAGGATAAATGAGCTTGTCGGACGACTCTGCCCGCATGACATTCTGGGACCATCTTGACGCACTCCGTACAGTGCTTGTCAAGGTGGTCGCTGTTGTCGTGGCGTTTGGCATAGTGGCGTTCCTTTTTAAGGAGGAACTTTTTTCTATTGTACTTGCCCCGAAGGATGCCGGATTTATCACGTATCGCTGGTTAGGATTTTTAGATGGCATCTTTTCATCAGCAGAAAGCGACCATGGTTTTTCGGTTCAGCTTATAAACACGGGTCTCGCGCAGCAGTTTTTGATTCACATGAAGACAGCGATGTGTGCCGGAGTGTTTTGCGCTTCCCCGTATATTCTTTACCAACTTTTCCGGTTTGTGTCGCCGGCATTGTATGCCGATGAGAGACGTTATGCCGTTACAGTAGTGGGAAGTGGCTATGTTATGTTCATGGTCGGAGTCCTGATCAGCTATTTCCTGATATTTCCTCTCACCTTCAGATTTTTGGGTACATATCAGGTGGCTGAAGATGTCGACAATCTGATCAGTCTCGAATCCTATATGTCTACCCTTATAGTCATGAGCCTGTCAATGGGACTTGTCTTCGAGATGCCGGTGTTGTCATGGCTGTTCGGGAAGTTGGGCTTCCTGAATGCGTCCTTTATGCGTCGCTACAGGCGCCATGCCATAGTTATAATCCTGATTGTAGCGGCAGTGATAACCCCTACTTCGGATATCTTCACACTCTTAGTTGTGTCATTACCCATGTGGCTTCTATATGAAGTCAGTATTCTCCTTGTGAAATCCACTGCCCGAAATTCAAAATCAGTTGACGTTTCAATTGATTTATATTGATAAACTTATTGGTTGTATTGATATAAATGTCCTAATAAATGTACAAATACCGGCTACGTATTGCGGCAATATAAACATTTATTTATCTTGCGGATTCTCTTCAATTAGAGCTCGCACTAAATATTTTTCTTTGAAAATAATATTGAAAATTTTGGAGAATAAAAAAAATACGCTACCTTTGCGGTGTATTAATGTTGTAATACACTATAATGAGAGTGATAAATATAATTTGTAAGTGAAAAATGTAACTTTTAAGATGAAGTTTCGTCTTAAGGATAAAATATCTGACATTTTGCACTTAAAATTCAATGTAATAACAAATGGAGGGTGGCGTTAAAGAATTGGCTTTTACAATTTTTTAGATGTTTACTGTCCTATATTTATTAATCCGAAGTCATGAACGAAGAAATGATACGTCTGAGAGACGTCAACAAGACATATGACGGGGCTGTCCCTCTCCACGTGTTGAAGGGGATCAATCTTGATGTCTATAGAGGGGAACTGGTGTCGATCATGGGGGCGTCCGGTTCAGGGAAGTCTACCCTTCTTAATATTCTCGGCATCCTTGACAATTATGATTCGGGAGAATATTATATCGACGGAAAATTGATAAAGAATCTGAGTGAGAACAAGGCTGCGGAATACCGCAACAAGATGATCGGCTTCGTCTTTCAGTCATTCAATCTGATCAACTATAAGAACGCCGTAGAGAATGTGGCGTTGCCGCTGTTCTATCAAGGGGTGTCGCGAAAGAAACGTAACCGTCTTGCCATGGAGCAGCTGGAGCGTATGGGTCTTGCCGACCGTGCCCATCATCTTCCCGGAGAACTTTCCGGCGGACAGAAGCAACGGGTGGCGATAGCAAGGGCGATGATAACAGATCCCTCCATCATACTTGCCGACGAGCCTACCGGCGCCCTCGACAGCAAAACCTCTCACGATGTCATGGGCATTTTTCGGGAACTGAATGAGGAAGAGGGTAAGACAATCATAATAGTCACTCATGATCCCGGCGTGGCACGCCAGACCAACCGTCTCATCCGCATTTCCGACGGTCTGATAGTTCCCGGAGACATGGAGACATCCCAAAATACTGTTTGCCAATGTTAGACCTTTGCAGAGAAATATGGCAGACCATGCGCACCAACAAGCTGCGCACGGCATTAACAGGCATAGCCGTCACGTGGGGTGTCTTCATGCTTATAGTCCTTCTGAGCATGGCGAGGGGCGTCACCAACAATTTTACGGAGAACATGATGAACCGCAGCACCGCCCTTATCCGTGTGTTCGGCGGCAGGACATCCAAACCATATAAGGGCAACCGCGAGGGAAGGGCGATAATACTCAAAAGCGAGGACATGAAAATAATTCCTTCTGAGAATCCTAAATATGTGGAAGAGGTGACATCAAGGCTTTATGGAGGAAGCAGCGTCTCGACCCCGAAGGCTAAGGTCTCAAGCGGTTATGATGGGGTATTCCCGTCGGAATTGGGGGTGCAGAGGATAGACAACCTCAAACAGGGTCGGTTTATAACAGACCGAGACCTGAATGAGAAGGCAAAGGTGATTGTGATCCCTCAGTATTACGCAGAGCAATTGTTTCCGCCCGACGGGAAAGATGCACTGGGAGGTAGAGTTGAATGTCAAGGCATATCGTTTAAGGTTGTCGGTGTGTATGAGAGTGAATGGAACAGAAGCATGTTTATTCCTTTCACCACCGCAAGGGTTCTTGCGGCGGATAAAGAAAATCTCGGGACACTGTCGGTGTCTTTGAAAAATGTAAAGACAGAGGAAGAAGGAAACATTGCAGAAAACGGCATCCGCAACACACTCTCCAAAGTGCATAACTTCGATCCTGATGACGAAAATGCAGTCTATATATCCAACTATTTCACAAACAGCCTTAAAGCCGGACAGGCGATGGTGATACTTGACACAAGTGTGTGGGTGCTGGGTATACTGACCCTTCTGACAGGAATCGTGGGAATAAGCAATATAATGTTTGTGACTGTGAGGGAACGGACACATGAGATCGGTATACGGAGGGCGATTGGAGCGAAGCCGCACAAGATTCTTGTCCAGGTGATCGCCGAGGCGGTCGGGATTACGTTGTTGTTCGGTTATCTCGGAATAGTGTTCGGAATGGTGGTGACACAGGTTATCGCCCATATAATCGGTCCTGACGGTCCTCTGACAAATCCTACGGTCAGCATGACGATAGCTCTCGAAGTGATGGGCGTGCTCGTGTTTTCCGGGGCTTTGGCAGGTCTGTTTCCTGCCTTGAAGGCATTGAAAGTTAAACCGGTAGAAGCCTTGCGCGACGAATAAATAATCTCGGATCATGAAACTGACTATTTTCGACATAGATAACTGGAAAGAGATAGGGGCGACATTGATGCGCAACAAGACGCGCACGTTCCTGACAGGATTCGGAATCTTCTGGGGCGTGGCGATGCTTGCCATGCTCACGGGAGGTGCCCGTGGAGGAGAGGATCTCCTGAAGAGAAATTTTGCCGGCTTCGCAACCAACACGGGAGGAATAGCCGCCAACCGTACGTCGATGCCTTACAAGGGTTATCAGAAAGGTAGGTCGTGGCAGATGGATATGACCGACGTTGAGCTTATCAAGGAATCTTTTCCGGAGTTTGAAGCTGTTGTCCCCTCTTTCAATGCTGGAAGCAAAAGTATAAAATATGGAAAAAATTCTTTTTCAGGTCAGCTTGTCGGTGCCGGACCAGACTATACAAAGATAATTCTTCCAAAACTTTATTCCGGAAGATTCGTGAATGAGGCAGATGAGATGGGAGAACGAAGAGTGGTGGTTATCGGGAAGAAGGTGGCTACCCAGCTTTTCCCTGATGGGACTGATCCTGTGGGGAGAGTTGTGGAAGTAGGAGGCACCGCTTATTCCGTGATCGGAGTGGCAGGAGACGTATCGGAGGTAAAAATCAACGGTAGTCTGGACGAGTCGGTTATTATACCTTCGTCAACCTTCCGCCGTGCAAACGGATATGGGGATATAATAGATTTCCTCTTGATTACCGGAAAGCCAAATGCAAACCTTACAGACCTGCTGCCCAAAGTGCAATCGGTGATCTATCGTCGCCATGGAATCCACCCTGACGACAAGGGAGCATCCTGGATAATCAATATTGCCGAAATATTTGAGCAGGTTGATATGCTTTTTACAGGGGTTGATCTTCTTGCATGGTTTATAGGGCTTTCCACACTTCTTGCAGGTGTGATCGGTATCGGAAACATCATGTGGGTCATAGTCAAAGAACGGACACAGGAAATCGGTATCCGTCGGGCGATAGGCGCTACACCCCGTGATATAATCATTCAGGTATTGAGCGAAGGAATGGCTTTGACAATAATTGCCGGTTTAGGGGGCATTTGTTTTGCCACGATTGTGCTTGCGGTGCTTCAGCAAATGAATAATCCTGCCGACGCCGTATCGGAGGCAAGGTTTCAGATGAGCTTTACTGTAGCAATCGGTATTTTAGGCTTGTTTGTGCTTCTGGGTACTCTTGCCGGGCTTATCCCCTCTATAAAAGCCATGAGGATAAAACCTGTGGAGGCGATCAATGACAAATGAATTATTCAATGCACAATTCATAATGCACAATGCACAATGCATAATGCATAATTCATAATTAGCTGTGAAGTAATGGAATTCTCTCATATCTCATAATTCAGAATTCAGAACTCACAACTCATATCTCATAACTCATATCTCATAACTCATATCTCACAACTCGAAAAATATAAATACCAAAATAAGATGAAAAAGTTTTTTAAAATCCTGCTGATCGTGATCGTGTGTGCGGTCTTCATCGGCACTTTCTTCTATCTTTATCAAAATTCAAAAGGGAAAGAGGATGTCTATTCCCTGCGCTATCCGGCTACAGAGTCGATTGAGCGGACCACAGTCCTGACCGGCAAGATCGAGCCTCGCGACGAGATCGACATAAAGCCTCAGATTTCCGGAATCATCAGCGAGATTCTTGTTGAGGCGGGAGACCATGTAAATAACGGCGATATTATCGCAAAAATCAAGGTTATCCCTGAAGAATCTCAATTGTCGGCGGCTGAAAACCGTGTGGCTGTTGCCGAAATAGCCCTTAAGGAGGCAGAACGCACGTTCAACCGCACGAAAGGGCTGTATGAGAAGAAATACGAAAGCAGGGAGAAATATGAAACCGATGAGGCTGCTCTTGAGCGGGCACAAAAGGATCTTGAGCAGGCAAAAGACCAGCTGACAATTGTGCGCGACGGTGTGTCGGCGGCTAACGCACAAGGATCGAACACACTTGTGCGCTCCACTGTAACGGGGGTGGTCCTTGAAGTGCCTGTAAAAGTAGGATCTTCAGTGATTCAGGCGAATACCTTTAACGACGGCACAACAATAGCCAAAGTCGCAGACATGACAGATTTGATCTTCAAAGGGAAGGTGGATGAGACGGAGGTGGATTTGCTTAAAGAGGGAATGAGTGTGAGAATTTCAGTAGGAGCAGTTGCAAATTCAGATTATCCTGCCGTTATCGAAAAGATAGCCCCCATGGCTTCTGACGACAACGGGGCTAATACATTTGAGGTGAAGGCGGCTCTTTCCGAGGCGGAGAGCGCTAACCTTCGTGCCGGATACAGCGCCAACGCGAGTGTGATCCTTGAAAAGGCTGACAGTGTGTTGGCGGTTCCGGAAAGCGTGGTGGAATATGAGGGTGATAAGTCGTATGTCTATGTCATGACCGATTCCGTACCGCGTCAGGTGTTTGAACGCAAAGAGATAACGGTGGGTATCTCCAATGGTCTCATGGTGCAGGTGAAATCGGGAGAACTTACAAAGGATACTCCTCTGAGAGGGAATATCGAGAAAAACTAAAATGTCGGAATATGAACAGATTTCTTAGAATATTCCTGTGTGCCGGAATGCTTGTGCCGTTGATGGCTGAAGCAGAAGTATGGTCGCTCGACAGATGCATCACATATGCCCTTGACCACAATATCTCTGTCAAACAGCAGACCCTCAGAATAACGGAAGGGGAATATGCAGTCAAGGAAGCGCAAGACCGCTATCTCCCTACCCTTGACGCGTCGGCATCCGAGTCAATGAACTTCGGCAGGGGTCTCACTTCCCAGAACACTTACGCTGACCGCAATACAACAAGCACCTCCTGGAACATAGGGATGAGCCTCCCTCTGTTTCAAGGGACTTCGGCATACCGGAGGGTAAAGGTGGCGGAGCTGTCGCTGCAGCAATATGTGCTGGAAAATGAGGCTACCAAAGACAATATAGCCCTTAATGTCATGTCGCAGTATCTTCAGGTGCTTTATTGCAAGGAGGTGGCTAAAAGCGCCCGTTCGCAGGCGGAGCTTTCTGCATTTGAGGTGGAGAGGCAGAAGGCTTTGATAGAGGCGGGGAAAGTGGCGGAGGCTACGTTGTATGACCTTGAGGCTGTTGCGGCGCAAGACCGTCTTCAGGTCGTGACTTCCGACAATGATACCAGGACAGCACTCGTGAATCTCGCCAACATGCTTCAACTGACGTTGACTGAAAACTTTGATGTCGCTCCCTTGGAGGAGACAGATCCTCTCCTCCCCGGTCCCGACGCGGTATATGCGTCCGCCATGGGATTGAACAATAGTTTGCTTGGTGCCCGTCAGGCTGTAAAAGTGGCGAACGAGAATATCACGCTTGCCAAGACCGGGTATATACCCACGCTGAGTTTCAATGCAGGGTTAGGATCGAGCTATTATACTGTAAGTGGCTATCCCTCGGAATCTTTCGGAAGACAGATGAAAAACAATTACTCCACATACCTTGGTTTTTCTCTCAGGATCCCTATTTTTGATGCTTTCAATACGCGCAACAGCATACGCAGGGCAAAGCTTCAGAAGCTGAACGCCGAGCTTTCACTGGAACAGCGGGAGACAGATCTCTACAAGGATATCCAGCTTGCATATTATCAGGCAAAGGGTGCCAGAGAACGTTATCTTACCTCGGAAGAGACGTTGGAGAAAACGAATCTGTCGTTTGAATCCACCCGTGAACGCTTCAATCTCGGGCGTGCCACACAAGCAGATTACGAACAGGCTAAAAATAATCTCTATAAGACAGAGATCTCACGTATCCAGGCACATTATGAATATCTTCTTCGTGCCAAGATACTGCTGTTCTACCAGACGAACAAATGGTGAAAGAGCATCCTTAACGGAATGCCGCCATAATAAAACGGAAACCGCCGATTCACATCGGCGGTTTTCTTTTTCCATAATACTTTTTCGAACTAACCTAACATCATGAAACGATTTTCTGATATTATAACAGTATCCGTCTAAGATTTGTTCAGGCGAATCAAAAAATTTTTTCAATGCCAATAAAAATTGTCGCAAAGAAGTCTAACTATATTTGTAATTTTTAATAATTATTTATCGTGAAATTATTGATTTATTAAGATATATTAATATTAATGGTATATATATAAATGAGTGTTTAATATACAATAAATATTTTTATAATTTTTTAATCTAAAAAATTTGATGTAATGCAAATAATAAGTATATTTGCGCATCAAATATCAGTTAATATATTTTCTGCCATTAGCAATTAGATGCATCCGAATGCGAATCAGAATTAATTAAAGGATACAAAAGGTTATATACTATTGTTGGTGATATTTATTTTTGCTTCAAAAATTGTCTGATATGCTTGATATTATTGTTTTTTATGAGACGATACTTCATAAAGCAATATTCGACATCCGGTTTCCTGATGCGGGATTTAAACCGAATTGGATTTATATCTGTCATGAATGGAAACCATAGACAATTTACAAATAATTTCACGATGAAGCTGTAAATAAGATTGCATATTTGGCGTATAACCGTAGAAGCTGTATAAACTTTTATTTTTTCAATAATTTGTCATGGCATCGGGATTATTTTGATGTACAAGCCGGGAATTTGGGAGCCCGGATAACCGGCGGGAGATTAAAAAGTATCCGATAAGATGATGAAAGATTTGGAAAGAGGTCTTCAGGCGGCATAAATGCTTTAAAGGCATCAATTTGAGGAAAAGTTTAAGCAACTTCAATCAATAAGGGACGGTTGACAAATATTGGGAATCTATCCCTAAGATCATGATATGAAAGAAAATAATCTTCTAACCTTAAAATGCCAGTTATGAAATGGATGTCTGACTTAAGAAAGCACATTGTTTCCCGACACTATAATTGGGGAGGACTGTCAGTCTTGATTTTTGCGGGAATCATGTGCCAGCCACACTTGGCAAGGGCGGAATCGGCAGAGAGTGCTGTTCCGTTCGGAGAAATGCAGCAACAGAATGCGGTAAATGGAAAAGTCACCGGACCTGATGGAGAACCGTTGGTCGGTGTGACAGTTATGGTAAAAGGGAGTAACAAGGGCACTTCCACAGATGTTGAGGGTCATTATGACTTGTCTTTGGACAATCCTCGTAAAGCTGTTCTTATATTTACTTATGTCGGCATGAAACCGGCTGAGATCAAAGTAGACGGACGCCGGAATATAGATGTCGTCATGGAAGATGACCATGCTCTTCTTGACGAGGTGATGGTGGTGGCTTACGGCACGACTACCAAGGAATCATTCACAGGTTCTGCTGTGAGTGTCAAGAGCGACAAGCTCACACAGGCGGCAGCTTCCAAGACTTCTGCTGTCGAGGCTCTTCGGGGTAATGTGGCAGGCGTTCGTTTCTCTAATTCCGGAGGCCAGCCGGGTGAGGTGTCCGGTATCCAGATCCGAGGTATCGGTTCAATCAATGAATCCACTACTCCTCTTTATGTGGTGGATGGTGTGACAATCAGCACGGGTCTCAATATGATCAACCCGGAAGATATCGAGAGTATGACAGTGCTTAAGGATGCCGCCGCAACTTCTCTCTATGGCAACCGTGCATCTAATGGTGTGATCATCATCACCACTAAAAAGGGAAAGGCTGAAAAAACAAAAGTGACGGTTAATTATGAGCATGCGTGGTCGTCACAGACAATGCCCCGCTCACTGAAGGGATTCTACATGAATACTGCCGAGACCACTGAATATGCTATGGAAGCACTCGCAAACCGTTATCTCTACAACAACAAGGCATTGCCATGGCAAGAGTCTTACGATCCCAACAATTCGGCTATATATGAGGCTGCTCAGGAATACGCGCTGAAGAACCTTCATTCGGCTGCGAAACTCGTTCATCCGGATGATCCCCTGGATGGCTCGTTTGATTATGCAACTGCTGATTTGACCAAGTTCCTCACTAATCCGAGAGAGAACAACTGGCAGGACGCAATCCTCCGTACAGGTCAGGAAAACAAGGTGAACGTGTCGGCAACCGGCGGCTCCGAAAAACTTAACTATTACGCTTCATTGGGTTATCTCAATCAGGAAGGTATCGTTGTTGGCAGTGATTTCGACCGCTACACAGGGCGCTTGTCAGTTTCCGGTCAGATCGGCAAATATATCGATTTCACAATTGGTGAGAACGTAGGCTATACCATCAAAAACGAACAGACCACAGGCAACTATTATTCAAGCCCGATGGCAGGTCTTTACTGGCTCAATCCCTCTCAGCCCATCTATCTTTCAGACGGCTCATTGAATGAAACTCCGGGTTACTTCAACCAGGTGCCGAACTATATACATAACCTTGAGCACCTGTCGTTTACCACCAAGAATTTCTCAAGTATGACCAACATTTCGCTTACTGTGAAATTTACTGACTGGTTGAGATTCACCACAGTCAACGGTATAGACATTAACTACACTCAACAGAAGCAGATCTGGGATCCACAGTCGAACGACGGTAAGGCTACCAACGGTTATATGTGGCAGTATTCAAGCCTTTATCACAAGATGACCACATCCAACACCCTTAACTTCAACAAGTATTTCGGGAATCACTTCCTGAGCGCATTGATCGGTTATGAGGCATATAAATATACCTACGATAATCTTGAGGCGGAAGGTCAGCAGTTTGCATACGCCGACAAAATGTATCTCGGGAATGCCTCTGTCCCCGCAGGTGTAGGCGGTTATGAGGGATCAGACCGTATGGTCTCCTACATGGCAAAGGTTGATTACAACTATGCCAACAAATATTATCTGTCTGCAAGTTATCGTCGCGACGGCAGCTCACGCTTTATATCCAAGAGCCGCTGGGGTAACTTCTGGTCTGTTTCCGGCGCCTGGAGCATCATAAAGGAAAACTTTATGGAACACACCCATGGCTGGCTTGACAACCTCAGACTGAAAGCGTCTTACGGTACGAACGGTAACCAGCCTAACGGTTATTACAACAACCTGACACTGTTTGCTGTGGATGCACGCCACAATCTTCTCCCCGCCCTTATGGCAAGCACTATCGGCAATCCCGACCTTACATGGGAGAATTCTTACACCTGGAACGTAGGTCTTGACTTCAGCGTTTTAAACAGCAGGCTCAGCGGTACGATTGAATATTACAACCGTCTTACAACTGACCTTATCGACTGGACCAATATCTCTTACATGACAGGCTGGAGCTCTATTATCGTAAACGATGGCGAGCTTCGCAACACAGGTCTTGAGATCACTCTTTCAAGCCGAAACATAGATAATAAAGATTTCTTGTGGACCACAGATTTCAATATCTCTTACATGAGAGCGAAGATTCAGAAACTTCATGGGGGAACACGTATTTCACATCCTTACATCACTAAGGAAGGGGAGCATCTCTATTCGTTCTATACCCGTGAATGGGTAGGCGTGGATTCCGCTACAGGTCAGGGTATCTGGAAAAAGAATACCAAGGATGCCGAAGGAAATGTGATAGATCCTGACGGCGTGACAAACAATGTAGACGAGGCTGACCGAGTTATCGTAGGCAAGGGTTATCCCGATTGGTTTGGCGGACTTACCAATACATTCAGTTATAAAGGTTTTGAGCTTTCGTTCCTTCTTACGTTCTCTCTCGGAGGCGATATGTGGGACGACAATCACTACTACGGTGTGACAGACGGCAACAATCTCGGAAACCAGAACTTCAGAAGAGATGCCGCCGACCACTGGAGAAAACCGGGCGACAAGTCTGACAACCCGATCATCATAAGCGGCAACCCGCTGAAGTCTTCGGCAAACACATCTTCCCGCCGTATGACCTCATCAGACCATCTGAGATTAAAAACCCTTACATTCGGATATAATTTCCCGTCGGCATGGACGAACCGTATCGGGGTCAAAGGTGCCAAGATTTATGTTAATGGCAATGATGTGCTGACATTCTCACACAGCAAATATATAGATCCCGAGGTCGGGCTTGACGGTATGTCAAAGAATGTATACACATTCCCGATGTTGAAATCCTGGCGTGTAGGAGTTAAACTTGAATTCTAAAAAACAGACAGCTATGAAAAATAAATATATAGTATCACTGTTTGCGGCAATAGGTATGTTCGCGACAGGGTGTGGAGATAGTTTTCTTGACATTGAATCAGCGTCCGGCGTACAGGATGGTCCTGAAATGATAAGGAACAATGCCGAGATGCAGGTGGCGGTCAATGGAGCCTATGTATATCTGGAATGCTACAGGGTATCGACAACTTTGCACGGCGACGTGATGGGCGACGACCTGCAGAGCTATCCCTGGGATTATCGCCTTGAGGTGTATTATCACATGGACCGCCGCACCCCGAACTTCACGGGCACCGATCTCTGGACAAGACTTTATAAAGGCTCGTTTGATATCAATACGAAGCTTGACAAGGTTCAGTATATCCGTGACCGCAACGAGGATACAGACCGTATGATCGCGGAGTTGAGATTTATCCGTGCCATTCTTCACTGGGAGGCTTCTTTGCGCTACGGACCTCTCCCCTCAAATCTGGGCAAGGGTAAGATCAAGGCTGACGCTCTCGGAGCAATGATCACGGATAAGCTTCCGGACGACATGATGAGAACATATTATCGCGACAAGGTGAGCGACGTGTTTGATTTCATGATCAGCGAGATGGAGGATATTGTTGACGATCTTCCGAAAGCTCATCGCGAGGCTGCCCTCAATTATTGGGCAGGCAAGCTGTTCCTGGCTCGTCTGTATCTTTACACTGAACAGTGGGACAAGGCGTTTGCATGTGCAAAAGATGTGATTGAGAATGGCGGTTACACTCTCTATACAAGAGATAATTATGTGGACTCATGGAAAGAGGCTTATGCTTCGGAGTCTATTTTCGAGATGCCCACGACTGAATCTGACAATGCAAGCTGGGATGCCCTGGGCTATTTCGTAAACGGTTACGGATATAATGCCGTGATCGCTACAACCGATTTCGTGTCGCTCTGGGATGACGGCGATGTGCGTTTCGACCTTCTTGAGGATCCGTATTGGGATTGGTTCCCAAAGCATTTCACGGATGATTATGACTGGGACCGCTGCTATTTCATTTCTAAGAAATATCCCGGAAGAGGTGATAACCTGAAGGTCTGCAATCCCAAGGTGTTCCGTCTGTCGGAAGCTTATCTGATCGCGGCGGAGGCAGCTCTCCGTGGCTCTGAAGGCGTTGGTGTGGGAAGCGGATATCTCACTGAGTTGAGAAGGAACCGTACCACAACTGACCCTGAAAAATATAATGCCGGATATGACCTTGATGACGTGCTCTACGAGCGTCGTCTGGAACTCATCGGAGAGGGTCATCGTGCATTCGACCTTTGGCGCAATCAGCGTACTGTTGTCAAGTATCACGGAGAACCCAATTTCCAGTGGACCGATTTTGACGAGATGCCATTCGATGATTATCATGTGATTCTTCCTATAGCTGTCCGCGAACTGGAGCTGATGAGCGCCGAAGACAAGCAGAGCCAGCAGAACCCTGGATACGGACTGTTCTGATGTCGTTAAGTCTATTTGTCGGATCAAAAAAGAATGCCCCCGCAGCGCTGCGGGGGCATTCTTTTTCGATTCACAGGTTTTATCTTATTTCAATTTTATGACTTTTCCTGATGTTGCCGGAATATATCACTATGACGTGTATTCCTGCCGGCAGATTGTCAAAACTGATGGTAGAACCGTCTGTCACGGAAGCTGAATGTTCCTTCATGCCTGCCATGTCGTAGATTTCCACTCGGCTTATGGATGAGGTGTCTCCGTTAATGACAAGCGAACCGTTTTCAACGCTGATGGAGTATCCATCGGCATTGATTGTCCCGACAGATGAAGAGCCCTTGGTGGACAATACGAACGGATCTTTCAGCGATCCCACGGGATCTTCTGAGAATGCCACGCTCTGTGCAAGCAGATATTCCTCTCCGGTCTCGTTAGACAACGCATGGAATGTGATGATGTCACCATGGTTTCCGAACACGCTGATCATTATCATTCCGTCGATCATAACTCCTGTACCACGGCATTCATTTCCGCAGAATGCGCCTATCTCATATTCCCCTTCAGAAGCCGCGAGTCCGTTTTCTGTCTCAAGGAATGATGTCACAGGCATTACCGAGGGATATGCGCCTTTTCTCACCTGCCATGCGGAGGTAGCTTCACCCCTTGTGGTCAGAGACGGTTCTGCCTCGGCAGAAGATGTCATATTGTAAGTAAATCCTTTATCTGACGCGCTAAGATACATATAGCCGTGACCAAGCAGTAGCGTCCGGAGGTCGCCTACCCAGTTCCCTTCGGCATCAACCTGAGAGAAGCCTTCGCGACCTACAACCATATCCCCTTCCTCTACTTCAAGGTTGGCGAACAGGTCGGCTATCTGCATGGACTCGCTTTCAGAAGGACAACCGATCCAGTTCCATCCCTGATTCAATTTCACCTCTGAAGAGGGATCGAAAGCAAATCCGCTAATTGTAGCCTTCGATCCATCTGCCGAAGTCATTACTTTATAAGCCTCTAAAGGACGTATGGATTCCAGGTTGCCCACAAACCCGAGCTGTGGATCGCGGATTATCTCTTCAGTCTGAGAAAGTATTCTTTCAACATTGTCGTTGATTACGGATGCCACCGGAATCTCGTTTTCAACATTATGAGAGATCCAGTTCCATCCTTCGTCAAGCTGACGGTCGATGACAGTCTTTCTGAGCTCATATTCCAGAGATACCGGCTCAGAGATGTAACCGTTGCATTCCGCGATTGCCAGCAGAGAAACAGGTTCATTGCCTACAGAGAGCGGAGAGGAATATGTCTGTCTGGTCTCGCTTGCCGCAGGATCAGTGCCGTCGGTAGTGAAGTATATAGTGGCTCCGGCGGTCTGAGTGGTTAGTTCTATGCGGTCGGAACGGTAGAGCTTGGCTCCGGATTCTTTGGAACCCATCGGGTCGAACACCCAGAGAGGATGGCTACCGATTTTCAGTTCAGCCGGAGCAGATGCGTTGCCGGCGCAAGCATACACGGAGAACGGTTCTACAGAAGTGGTATCGGATACAGAGAGGGCACTTCCGGATTCGTTTATCAGATATGGCGAATTTCCGTTGACTGAGCCGTTGAATGAACCGTAAAGGGTGAATCCTGCACCCGGAACTTTCAATTCTGCGGATGACGGTGTGGGAATCACATCATCTATGGCAGAATCTTCCGTAGATTTCCCTTTAGCCGAGAAAATGACCTCGACGCTTTCAAAAGGAGCGTGCACATTTGCGAGATATGGAGTGTTGGCATAGAGAGTCTCTACCGGAGATAAAGTCTCGTCTGCTTCATTTGCGAACGATAGAATGTTGAGAGTCTTGTCGCCGCGCTGAGTGAAGTCTTCACCAAAAGTCACTGTTTCCGGTGCGAAAGGAAGGATCAGACCTTTCCAGCCACCGTCGACATTTCCGGTGCTTCCCGGTATATTTACAGAAAGGGAAATGTTGTGGTCTGCAAGGCTGAAGCTGACGGGAGCTTCGAAAGGATATTCGCCGTAAATCTTAATGTCTCCTGCCGCCACGCGAGTCCCCACTTTATTCACGATCACGTTTGCAAGTCCTGACAGATCTTCAGTCCAGCTCTCCGGGAGATAGATAAGACAGTTGGGATTTATTCCGCTGAATGAATTTTCAGAAACCCTGGCATCCGCGGCTGATCTTGTCCGGGTTTTCGCCTCGGAGTCGGGTGCGGATATGCCCAGCACAGTTATGCTTGTAAGCGAAGAGCAACCGTCGAAAGCTCCATTCCCGATGCTTTCAACAGCAGGAAGAGTGATGGCGTCAAGGTTTGTACAGCCGGCAAACGCCCCCTCACCTATCGCCACAACGTTTTCAGGGATGACCACATTCTTCAGCTGGGTCATGTCGAGGAAAGCGTTGGCAGGGATTTCGGTGTTCTCAATTGCGGAAAGGTCAAGAGTCTCGAGAGATTTGAAGTTTTCGCGAAGAGTCTTAAATTCCTTATCCGAGATCTCCCCGGAAAGACCGATATTCGACAGGCTTTCTGCATCGTCGCCGTTTACAGAAGAGATTTCATCTTTCGACAGTATGGATCCGTCTTCCACAGACAAAGAGGCGGAAACCGAAACTTCAGTGTCACCCTGAAGATTGCTGATGGTATACACCCCGTTATCGTCGGGAGAAATGACAGTCTCGGTAGTGGTGTATTCGGGGTTAGCTCCCACTTTTGTCATTATCTTGCTTACAACCTTTACGGTGGGGGTCATGTTTTCAGATACGGATGTAAGTCTAAACTTGTAGTCTACACCTTCCTTGTAAAGAGTCGGACGTTCTTCAGAATCAGTGACGAACAACTCCATCCAAACGTCTTTCCATACATTGCTTTCGTCAAGGTCAACAAACTCCATGCCGACATTTCCCGACATTTTGAAGTTGATTGGGTAATGGAACACCACGCTGATGACATGGTCTTTAGGATATCTGACAGATTCGGGAGAATAAGACGGATCAAACAACACTCCATGGTAGCCGTATTTGACATATGAAGAAGAAGTTCCGCTTATGTTGTAGTAAGTTACTTCCTTGTCATTGTCATATACACGGAATGCCACTCCCGGACGGCGTACGGGGTTGGAACTTTTGGTGCTGTTCGGAAGCCCCACATTGATGGTGGTATTAATTTTGGGAATCTTTGTCAGAGTGAAGTATTCGTTATAGTTGAACGAACGTTCGGGATCTATCTGGATATTGTAGAACGGTTCTGTTGTTGTCAGTCCGAGAGTGTTCCAGAAGCTCGCCTGTTCGTAATAAGACTCAGCGCCTTCCGGCACTTCGAGAGTGATCTGGGAAGCGTTGTCCGGGAACGGAGACATGTTTCCGGTGGCGGGAGGCATGGCGCTTTTCACAATAATTTTGGTCAGTGCGGAGCAAGAAGAGAAGGCGCCCGCGCCAACATATGCCACTGTCTCCGGAATGGTCACTTCCTCAAGCGCCCCGCAACGGTAGAACGCGTTTTCCTCGATATTGACAAGATTTGTCGGGAGTATTATGGTCTTCAGGACAGTCTGGGTTGTAGCGGTAGATGCAAACGCGTTTGAAGGTATAGCGTTTGCAAGGTCTCCTGAACCTTTGATGGTCACGTCGGCAAGATCGAGGTCTACGATTGTCGCGGCGTGTTTACGCAACGCATCGAAGTCTTCCGATCTCATCACACCTATAATTTTAAGTCTTGCCGGGCATTGGGCGATTTTAGCATCGAGTTCGCCCTCCTGCACATTGACTACGGTGTAGGCATCGGATCCCATTGGATTCACCTGAATTGTGATATCCATATCCTCCGTTACCGCCGGAATGGAAATATTGGCTATCGCGGCATCAACTACCTTGTTGATGCCGTTCACAGCTACAGTTATCCGGTCATCGACAGATACGGGCGTCACTTTCAAAGAGAACGGCATACCTCTCACCACGCGAGATGCGCCACCTTGCAGAACTGCACCTTCCACCTTCTCGGGCATGTTGATATTATGATATACCACCCGGTTTCCTATCGCTTCGATATAATCGGTTATCGTGTCGTTGTCGGCATTTACGAGGCTCCATTTCTTTTTGTCGATAGAGGTCACTATCCTGATGCGGTTTCCTTCGCGTACTGACGCTTCTTTCACCTGACAGGTGAAGTTGGCTGGGAGATTGCCGAAATTATATATACTGTTGTATATTATGGGAGATATGAGCTCCTTTATCGCACCGTTCTGGTCGGTAAGTGCGGCACAGTAGAATGCGTCGGCGTTTCCTGAAGGGATAGCGAGCGCGTTGGCACGTATGGTGAATGTTTTCCCGGCGACAACGTTCACCAGATCTGTCACAAGTCCTATGCCACCGGCTGCACCGGTTATTTTCCATTGCGAATCAGCTCCTGTGGGGTCAGGCTGCCGGAAATCTACATGTATGAGTGTATTGCTGTTTACAGTTGTTTTGAACACACCGTCCTGGTCGGCATATAGTCGCGTGCTGTTGGCATACACCTCCACGGTGGCGTCACCATAAGTGTCTTCAGTTTCTACCTTGAACTGATACTGAGCCCCCGGATCCACTTCGGAACTTTCAGTCAAGGGGGTGAATTTCACTCCTTTTGACTCCTGCAGCATCACGCTATAAGATGTAGGGTCTACAGGATTTTCTTCAATGATCTCTTTAAACTCTTTCCAATAGTCCTTATTGCCATATGCTGCTGAAGAACCAACGGGTACGATCAGCCTGTTTTTGGGTGTGCCCTGGAATACACACCAGTTTACCCATGCCGGAGTGGAACGACGTGAGATGACTTCCTGCAAGGATCCGCATCCGAGGAATATGTTGTATTCGATAGTGGATACCGATGCCGGAATTTCAATTGACGTCAGCCCGGAATAGCTGAAACAAGCGTTTTTGAGAGTATTGATATTCTTGGGGAGGATTACCTGCGTGAGAGTTTCGCATCCGCTCAATGCCTTGGCAGGGACAGCGTTCGCGGGATCCGCGCCGTTGGCAGTGATGGATACTGCTGATATGTCGAGTCGCGTGAGCTTCATCTTTTCACGCATGAACGTGAAATCTGATGCATTGATAGTGCCGTACAATGTAAGATCCTTTATAGTTGCGGATTCAGCTTCGCTTATTATCTGTGAGAGCTTTCCGGACTGTACCCAGATGTTGCGTTTGTAGACCACATCGGCGGCATCCTGTACGATAATCGAGATCTCCTGGTCTTCAATTACGTTTGTCAGCTTATAGGAATTGTCGGAACCGGGAGAAAGAATGAACCCGTTTGCTTTTACAGTCACAACGTTTTCAGGAGAGAGGGATACTACTTTGAACGTAAAATCCCGTCCCTTTATCACCCGGTTGTCAGGAGAAGAGATCTCCACGCCGTCGACAGATGTGGGAATGTTGATATTGAAATAAGGGATGACATTCCCTTTGGCGCGTATCTCACCTATTGTTATCAGGTCGTTGGCGACGGGGAGCCATTTGTCGGAATTGTCTTCTTTGGTCACAAGACGAATAATGTCGTTTTCTCCTACCGAAAGATCTGACGGAACTGTTCCTGAAAGATCAGTATAAGTGAGAATGTTCAATGATGAGATGCCGATTCTCTTACCCTCGCTGATGAGTTGCTTGAAAGATCCGTCAGGATTGAAAAGGGCGATAGATAAGTATCCTGAGAAACCGTTGTTGGTAATGTTTTTCAACGCGCCTGCCCTCACGGAATAAGATGAACCCGGCTGAAGGTCGGATGAGTCCATCGTGATGCCGATCTGACGCTCGTCGCTTGTGAGGTGTATCGGCGACCATTCTGTTGAATAAGCCGCGGGCTTGATGTTGTAGACTATGGTGGTGAGATTGTTGAACGCGTAAGAATTGCTGACGGTCGGGTTGAGTGCGTCGGATGCATAGAATCCGTCGGCGGCACCGCCCCACCCCCAGTTGATGTGGAAATATGCAGATGCGCCGTGCATTTCATAACCGTCGCACACAAAAGCGTGTCCTGCCGAGACATCCTGTCCGCAATAAAGTACGGGTCGGTTCTCATCGATTTCATTTATGATCAGGGCGTCCCAAGATTCTTTGTCCATCTCGCTTCCCTTTTTATAAGAGACTCCGGCATCGTATCCGAACATGCTTATAATGGCAGCGGGCACTTTTACTTCAAATGCGCTTGAACTTGACATTCCGAAGTCGGTCCCTATCGCTGTTGCCGCGTCAGCTACAAGCGCAGCGACAGCATCACCTTCGGCGGCGGTATAGCCGTTGCGGTAGTTGTCGTCACGCATGTTGTCCCAGTCGTAAGCTGTCGGTTCCCCCTCTTTGACAAGAGCCTGAGGACGGTTGGCAGGATATTTATGATATTTCAGAATTTCTGCCAATGCCGTGCCCACACATCCCACGAGCGGTCTGTTGGGTATCATGCTGTTGAAGGGGGCTTCCTGACTCCATGAGGGTGTTGTAAGAAGTTTCTGGGCAAGCCCCGAGCTTCTTGTCAACATCTTCCAGGAAGTTGGCGCAGGAGGCAGATCGCTGTTCTCAAGAATTGTTTCAGCAGCTTCGGGTAGTCCCTGAGGCTCCCAGGTGGAAGTGGTGGAGTATGCCATGACTGATATTGCGGCATCATCGGCAGGGATAATGACGAAGCCCTTTTTATCGTTGGCGTTGAAAACGTAATAAGCGGGTTTGCCGGATTTGTCAGCCACATGGGCAAGCTGCCATATCCCTTCGTTTGCCAACCGGTCGACGCCCGCTGTCCGGAAGAAGTCGGAAGCCAGGGATCTGGCTTCCTTTTCAGTTCTGGAGCCTCCTTTGGCGCGCATCGGATATAATACGCAGGAGGCGATAATAAGCATCTTTAGTATGGTTTTAAACATAATTGATGGTTATTGATGTTAGTTTTTATTGTGTTAAAATTATAATGTCTGAAATATGGTGTATTCATCAACGGATCAGAGGTTTATTTTAGTATGATCTTTTTCCCGT
This sequence comes from uncultured Porphyromonadaceae bacterium, assembly GCA_947174235.1. Classification (GTDB taxonomy): domain Bacteria; phylum Bacteroidota; class Bacteroidia; order Bacteroidales; family Muribaculaceae; genus Lepagella. Next base: position 84,103 of record CAMWID010000004.1, read on the forward strand.
TGATTATATACATGCCTTTTGAAAGTTTCTCTCTCGCTTCCATGACAGAAACATTTCTGAGGAGCAGTCTGCCATTGATGCTATATACTGTCAGCTTCATTTCAGGGTCGCTGAAAATGGAAGTAAGACCGGAAGTGTCGGATGTGGTGCCGTGTATTTCAAGATCGTAAGCAGGCATTGTGTCCGGTATTTCTTTATCCCAGCCGTTGAATTTAGTACCTGCCGGAAGTTCGGGTTCGGGGATCTCGATTATATCTCCCATTTTCAATTCATATTCAAGATATATCTCTCCGTCAAGGTAAACGGTAAGTTTATAGAGATTCGCTGAATATATAGCGGTTACACTGACATCTTCTGCAGGCATCGTTTCAGGAAGATTTTCCCATTCTACAAAGGTATAACCCTCTTTCTCCGGTGCTTCTTCGGGCGTGATCTTCTCCCCGAAGTTTACGTTAACGGACTTGTA
>CAMWID010000005.1 GCA_947174235.1 uncultured Porphyromonadaceae bacterium
CAAATGTCCAGGTGGCGGAATTGGTAGACGCGCTACTTTGAGGGGGTAGTGGCCGGTAGGCTGTGTGAGTTCGAGTCTCATCTTGGACACCTTGAGAAAATCCTAAGTATTTGAAATCAAATGCTTGGGATTTTCTCTTTTTATTTCTGTCATTCATATCTCGGAGCAAACAATACTTGACAACAGTAGCGTCATTAATGTACTTCCGGCTTGGAGATGGTTATTGAGCATATAGTGTATAGTAATTGGAAACTATTCACGAGCAATATAATAATACGTGTGTCATATATCATGGGCACACGTATTATTACTATATCAACAAATCAGCAAGCTTTTAGGTAACGAACTATTCAGCGGACACGCCGAATAGTTCGTTACCTAATATGATATCTGAATTCTCACCATCTCCTGACGGAGGGAAGGTTGTTGATCCCATTGTGGAGATACTGTAGTGATATGACCATAAGGGTAAGCAGTTCAGACATAGGTATGGCGAGCCATAAACCATCTGCCCCAAAGATATGCGGAAGAATAATGAATCCCGGTATCATGAATATCACCCCCCTGAGCAACATATATATTATCGATCTTATAGATTCCTCACGGCTTTGATAATAGCCGATGAATGTGATATTGATGGCGAAGAACAAAGCGCATGTGCCCAGATAAGGAAGTCCTTTTACGGCGAGATTGTATGCCTTGTCAGCAGGGTTTATAAATATACTTGTTAGCAGAGAAGATCCTGCCCACATCCCTATAGTTATTATCGCTCCGCAAATAGAAGCTGTAGTGACAGCTATTTTCAAAGCTTTACTGACACGGGTGAAATTCCCGGCACCGTAATTAAAGCTTATGATTGGTTGGGAGGCTTGGGCGACAGCATTGCTGATAGAGAATATCAAAGGGAACAGGTAGCATCCGATACTGAATGCCGCCACTCCGTCTTCCCCAAGATAAGACATAAAAGTATAGTTCCCGGTCACCATCATAATGCCCATCGACAGTTCTGCAATGAAAGTCGCGAGCCCTATTTTTATCATGTATCCCGTGTTGCGTAATGACAGCCTTAATGATTTTGCAGATAATTTGAGCTTATAGAATTTGAGTTTGTCAGACAGGAATAAGAAGTATCCCAGCACCATCAGTCCTCCGGCAGCGCAAGAGAGAGAGGTGGCTATGGATGCTCCCATTATACCCATATCAAGGGGGAAAACCATCAGCCAGTCAAGAAAAATGTTGAGTACGGCAGCCACGATCTGAACGCTCATGGCATATTTGGGTGATCCGTCAAGACGTATTAGCATCATCCCGACACATTGCAGATAAAAGAATACGAGTCCGGGAAGCAGCCATAGCAAATAGTCGGATGCGAGCTTCTCAAGGGATCCGTTGCATCCTAACGCGTATAAAACTTTTTCCGTGAAGAAAAAGGATATTGCGATGACGAGTGCGAATATACAAGCTCCGGCAAGATAAGCTTGAGTCATTATGATTCTGGCAGCTTTCAGGTTGCCTTCAGCGAGCCTTATGCTCCCGATGACTGATGCTCCGATTCCGAACATAAGTCCAATTCCTGTACAAACGAGGAAAAGAGGTGCGACGATATTTATTGCCGCGAGTGCGTTGCTGCCCACGCCATGCCCGACAAACATGCCATCGCATATATTTAATACTGAATTGAAAACCATTCCTATAAGAGTAGGAAAGAACAAAGATTTGAATAAACTCCCGATGTTGCCGTTTCCAAAGTCAAGATTGTCTCTATCCATAAAGCTATTAATAGTTTAGGTTTTAAGATTGCGGATGCAAATTTAGCTACTTTATTGAAAACGGATCGGGTAATAATTATGTCAGAATGGGTACTTTTTATAAATTTTAGTTTCAGATCGTGTATATGTATAGTAACTTTGCGAAAATACTTTAATTAATATCTAAATTATGGAATCTATATCCCCGTATGCCTGTGGTATAATTGAATATGCAGACATTGAAACGATGCGTCCTTTTGTTATAAATGGATGTATGATCATCATGTGTGAAAATGGAACGGCGAGGTTAAATATAAATTCAGGCAATTTTATAGTATCACGAAACAAGATGGCATTGCTGATATTTGATATGGTCGTGGTTCCGACAAAATTATCATTGGATTTCAGGGCAAAATATTTTTCAATTGACTTTGATTCTGCACAAGAATTGTTTTTTCTTGTAACCTCTAACCGTTTTTGGGATTTTATATACAAATCTCCGGTATTTCGGTTCCCGGAAGACTGTATCGGGATTGTAAATAATTGGTTCTCTATCATTAATTGGGTAGAATCCAATTGTCAGGATGGTGTTAAGGCAGAGATTATGCGTAATGAAGCGGAAAACTTTTTATCCACGATGGTATGTCAGGTGGAATCAAGATTGGGTACATTAGGAATAAGCCCCATAAAAAACAGATCCTGGTCAATAGCTAATGACTTTTTAGGTATTCTCAACAGATATTATTCAATGAGGCATGATGTCAAGTTTTATGCCGATAAACTGAATGTCAGTCCGAATTATCTGAATATCATAGTAAGGAAAAATTTTGGTTTGTCTGCAAAAGAACAGATAAATAAGCAGATAGGACTTGTCGTCAAAACATTGCTTGAGACAACAGATTTGTCAGTCAAGCAAATAGCCGGACGATTACATTACGATGATCCATCATATTTGTGCAGGATATTCAGAAAGCAAACCGGGATGTCTCCAATGGAATATAGAAACAAAAGGAAATAAACTAAACTTCTTATTATGATATTTTTTACTATTTTTGCAAAATGGCAGCTATTGTTGGCTGTTATATTACGAAAATGCAACGTAAAAAACCGGAAGATGTCCGGTTGAGTATTATTTTACACTAATACGTATATTTTGTAAAACTGACCTAAAATCAATCATATGAATGAATTGTATAAGATTATGTTGGCGGCATCTCTGTATGGCTGGATGGTGCCTGCATGTATGGCTGGCAAATCGTACAGCTTCAATACAGGATGGAAATTCTCGTTGGAGGCTGATTCTTTATGTGTGAGTCCCCGATATGATGACCGTAAATGGACAGACGTGGTCTTACCACACGACTGGAGTGTGACTTTCCCTTTTGATAAGAACGCGGCATCCGGTAATGACGGCGGATACCTTCCGACTGGTTCGGGATGGTACAGAAAGACGTTCAAACTTGACAGATACGATCCTGAGAACAAGTATCAGCTGTATGTGGAGGGCGCATATATGGATTCTGAAGTCTATGTCAATGGTAAGAAAGCAGGAGGTCATCCCTACGGTTATTCTTCATATTTTGTAGATATAACACCTTTTATTAATAAAGGTAACAATACGGTTGCAATAAAGGTAGACAATTCCGCGCAGAAGAATTGTCGCTGGTATTCAGGTTCCGGATTATATCGTGGAATCAAGTTGATAGAGTCCGGACCGTTGCATATATCCAACTGGGGTACTTATATCACGACTCCTGATCTTTCCACTGCTAATGTTGAGGTATCGGTAGACAATGACACAAAATCAGCAAAGAAAATAGAAGTTTCCGTTGAAATCGCAGGAACCAGACAGGTTTCCGAAGTGGATATACCTGCAAATATCAAGGGATATAAGGTCAGGCAGACTTTAAAAGTGGAAGGGATAGAGCCATGGACTCCGGATTCGCCCGCTCTGTACGATGCGATAATTACAATATCAGAAAACGGTAAAGAGAGAGACCGACATATACTCAAGACCGGTTTCCGTACAATAGAATGGAGTGCCGAAGAAGGATTTATGCTTAATGGGAACAGATTGCTTCTAAATGGCGGATGTATCCATCATGACAATGGAATTCTTGGTGCCGCGGCTTATAGGGATGCGGAAAAAAGACGGGTGAAGCTGATGAAAGAGGCTGGGTTTAATGCAGTCAGAACATCACACAACGTGCCGTCGGAAGCCTTTCTTGATGCTTGCGATGAATATGGTCTGCTTGTAATTGACGAACCGTTTGACGGATGGCGGGATGCCAAAAATGATCATGATTATCATACGCTCTTTGATGATCATTGGAAAGATGATATCGATGCCATGCTGCTGAGAGACAGGAATCATCCCTCGATATTTTGCTGGAGTATCGGAAATGAGGTGATAGAGAGAAAGAAACTTGAGGTTGTCACTACAGCCAGAAATCTTGCGTCAAGATGCCGTGAGCTTGATCCTACACGGCCGGTGACATCCGCTCTCGCTTCCTGGGACAGCGATTGGGAAATATACGATCCGCTTGCCTCAGAACACGATATCGTTGGGTATAATTACATGATACATAAGTCGGAAAGTGATCATGAGAGAGTTCCGTCGCGAGTGATGATGCAGACGGAATCATATCCAAAAGATGCATGGGACAACTATAGGAAAAGTGCAGACAATCCTTATATAATCGGTGACTTCGTATGGACAGCTATGGATTATATCGGGGAATCAGGTATAGGGCGTCATTATTATGAAGGGGATGTGGAAGGGGAGCATTTTCATCGTCCTCTTTATCCGTGGCATGCCTCGCATTGCGGAGATATAGATCTCACCGGAATGCGTAAGCCTGTAAGCCATTACCGCTCCATGCTTTGGAACAAAGATGGCGAGCATCTGTATATCGCTGTGAAGGAACCTGACGGATATATCGGAAAGATAAAAACAACAATGTGGGGGACATGGCCTACATATGCTTCCTGGAATTGGGATGGACATGAAGGAAAACCGATAGAGATAGAAGTATATTCCCATTATCCCCAAGTAAGATTGTCTGTTGGTGATAAGGAATTTGGAGTAATGTCAACAGAAAAAATGATGGCTGCTTTCACAATCCCATATTCTCCGGGTATATTGAAAGCGGAAGGTCTTGATAAAAACGGCAATGTAATGGAAACAAGAACTCTTTCCACTACGGGGTATGTTGAATCCATACGTATGACATGCGACAGAGATCTTATATCGGCTGACAAGGAATCTTTGGCTTTCATTACAATTGAAATGATTGACGGTAATGGAAATCATGTGCCGGTTGCGGACAATAGATTAAATGTAGAAGTCAGTGGAGCGGGAGAACTTATCGGATTCGGCAATGCAGATATTAAAGATGAAGACCCGTATTTTGATTCCACCCATAAGGTGTGGAAAGGCAGGGCACTGGCTGTGATACGCAGCAATGGACAGAAGGGTACGGTGACTCTAAAAGTCTCTTCGCCAGGTATTGCGACGGAAACTTTGAAAATTGCAGCGAGATGAAAAGGAGTTTGATGGCTTTGACAATTGCCTGCCTTGTGGCAGGCAATTGTGCATATTCTCTTGATATTGCCGACCCGAGAGTGGAGTTTCGCAGCAATCATTCAGAACGGTGTCATGGCAGTCAGGTCATGACACCGTTTTTGATTCCAACTTTAAAAAGAATTATTTGTTTTAGCTGAAAAGAAGAGGTGTGTATTTGGGTTGAGCCATATAATTCCTTCACAGGAGGATGGCGGATATTTAAATGGTCACGTCTCTAAATGATTATTTGTAGTGTGATCTTTACAACATTAAAGAATTGTTATTATGGATGATTTGACTAAAACAAGAATTGAGGCGGACAATGCCGAGATAAAGGCACATAAGGATAGTTATATCCTTAAAATCCTCGGTTATCTATTGGCTTTGGTAATCGGTGGGGCTATAGTCTGTCTTATTATGGGCATATTGAAAACAGCGGTAGATTCTCTTGTCATCGTAGGGACGATATTATTAGTTGTCGCATTGTTTATATTGTGGGTGTATAATTCTGCAAAAGCCCATGTCATTGAGAAAAGATATAAGGGAGTGTTGCGTAAATATGAAAGCGGAGATAAAAGTTGAACCACATGATATTTCGTTGTTCTCCGAGCGAATTACGATACGGCTATACCTCTAAACAAAAGGTATGGTCGTTTTTTTTGCCTGATTAAGAAATTATATGGCGTTTTTAAGTAACTTTGTGGGAAAGTGGATAATTATGGCAAACCTTCCTCTGAAAATAGATCTTGATAATCCGGAATTCCAACAGGCGTATGAACTGTTGGAAAAGACCAATGCTAATGTTTTCCTTACCGGTAAGGCGGGTACAGGTAAATCAACATTCCTTAGATACATATGTAAGAAGTTGAGAAAGAAGCATGTAGTATTAGCTCCTACAGGAGTTGCCGCTGTGAATGTCGGAGGAGTCACCATACATTCTTTTTTTCAGATGCCGTTACGTCCCGTGCCGCCGGATGATCCTGAATATTCAGTGTCTTCGCTAAAGAAGAGTAAGAAATACTCTAAAAGGAAAAGAAAACTCATACAGGAACTTGAGTTGATAATCATCGATGAGGTATCTATGGTGCGTCCGGATATGATTGATTTCATGGACCGTGCGCTTAAGGCTGTCACTGGCAACAGGCGCAAGCCTTTCGGAGGTGTGCAGCTGTTGCTTGTAGGGGATATCTTCCAGCTTGAGCCGGTTGTGACAAATGAATCCAAGCCTATACTTGCAAAATATTATCGTGATTTTTTCTTTTTTAATGCGAGGGCGTATGAATCGGCAAGTCTGGTGTCTGTGGAATTAAGAAAGATCTATCGGCAGACAGACCCCGGATTTATCGAGATGCTTGACCGTATCCGCATCAACCGTGCGACGGCAGCAGATTTCAAGATTCTTAACGCCAGAATTGACCCAGGGTCAGGAACTGCGACCTATGAGGGAGGTTTTGGGATAACTCTTACGTCAAGACGTGATTCGGCAACCATGATAAATAAGGAGAAAATGGATCTGTTGCCGGATAAGGAATATGTGTTTCATGGAGAAATTAAGGATGACTTTCCGGAAAAGATCTTGCCGACCGATCTTGACCTTGTATTGAAAAAAGACGCGCAGGTGATGTTGATCCGCAATGATGTTGAGAAAAAGTGGGTTAACGGAACTATCGCCAAGGTCTGTGACATATCAGACAATGAAATAAAAGTCGAACTTGAAAATGGCGGGATAGTGTCGGTGGATAAGGAGGAGTGGAAAAATATCAATTATGTATATGACGAGAAGGAAAAGAAAGTAAAGGAAGAAGTCATAGGCACATTCACACAATATCCGTTGAAAGCTGCGTGGGCTCTCACTATCCATAAGAGTCAAGGTCTCACATTCAATAATGTGGCGATAGATATGGCTGGCGGGGCGTTTTCCGCCGGTCAGACATATGTCGCGTTGAGCCGTTGCCGTAGCCTTGACGGATTGTGTTTCATAAACCCGTTGCATCAGGGTGATGTTATAGTCAGTCGTGGAGCATCAGATTTTAGTCGTAATTTCAATGATCCCGAGGCTGCTGCCAAAGTCATGAGAGAGGCAAAGGCAACAGAACTGTCTCATGTGGCGGTGAGGCAGTTTGATGAAGGCGAGTTTGGTAAAGCTGTGGAGTCGCTATGGGAAATTAATACACTTACGGGGGCGTTGTCCCGTAAAGGGGTAAGACGTCTGCTTGCGAGATCATTGGGAATAATTGCCTCATTGCGAAAAGAATTAAGAAAAAAAGAGAAGATGCTCAAAAATTTGTCGGAGGAATTTACAGGGCTGGGAACGATCTGCATGCGGGAAAATGACGATCATGAGTCTGCATATAGGAACTATGCGAAAGCATATAAACTTGATGAAAGCAATATGCGTGCCAGATTCGGTATGGCGGAAGCGTTGATAGCAGGTGGCGAAATAAAAAAAGGAGGCAGGATACTCAATGAAATTCTAAAATCAGAAAATCCTTATGTCCATGACGCTCATATTTTGAAAGGTGATCTTCTTGCCGAATCCAGGGATTATGCCGGGGCTGTCATCCATTATCAGTCGGCATTGAAAATAGATAAGGACAATGAAGAAACCGTACATAGGATTATAAATGTATATGAGACGGCGGGTAGGGAAGATATGGCGGATCTATATCGGAAATGGCTTGAAGATAAAGACGGAGATATTTTTTAGAAGCTCTTATAATATACAATAGGCTGAGCCGTAATAAACGGCTCAGCCTATTTGGTTGTCAAATAGTTGTCTCGCATTTGGTTATAGATCTTGAGGTCGGTATGTCTCCGGTCTAAAGAACGATGCCGCAGCATCAAGATCAATTGCCGGCAGAGGTGCTTAATGTCGGTGTGACAGGCTCGTCTGTGCAAAGAACCACAAGCAGGTTGCTGACCATGGCTGCCTTTTTGTCGTTGTCAAGCTTGACCACGCCTTGCTTTTCGATTCTGTCGAGAGCCATCTCAACCATGGATACCGCTCCCTCGACAATTTTTTCACGGGCGGTGATAATCGCAGATGCCTGCTGACGTCGCAGCATCACTGCCGCGATTTCGGGAGCGTATGCAAGATAATTAAGTCTGGCTTCGATCACTTCAAGTCCTGCCATTGCGAGACGTTCGTTAATTTTGCGTTCAAGCAATTCGTTGATGGTCTCTCCACCATCTCGCAACGTTATTTCTTCTGCATTTGAGGAATCGGTCTGGTCATAAGCGAAATGTCCGGTCACTTCCCTTAATGCCGCATCGCTTTGTATTCTGACAAATCGTTCAAGAGCCGCCTGATTTATGGAAGATCCGGTTGTGCCGAGAGATTTTGAATCAAGGTCAAACACTACCTTATATGTGTCTTTGATTTTCCATACAAGCACCATTCCGATTAGAACCGGATTTCCGATTTTATCATTTACCTTGATCGGTTCGATGTCCATGTTGCGTATTCGTAGGGATAGTTTCCGACGGCTTAAGAAAGGGTTGACCCAAAAATATCCGATCTTTTTACATGTCCCCGCATATTTCCCGAAAAATATCATCACACGGGCTTCGTTGGGTTCCTGGACAAAATATCCTACACATCCGACTACAAAAATAATGAACAAGATTATACTTGAGCCAAAGGCTATCACAGGATTAGATTCCGCACCCCAACACAGTATCGAGATTATCAAAGCCGGAATTAAGATAAAAGTAAAGAAAATCATGGCGAACCCATTTATACACAGTCCACCATATTCATACTCATGTGTTTTTTCGTTATTCATATTATATGACATTGGTTTAGATTACAAATTTAATAAAAATTATCAAAAATAGCTTCCATTAATCCCGTTTTTGTAAGATTATAGTATTATTAACATCAATGATGATTACGAATTAATGTTTTTTTGCGAAATTTGCATTTTAAAATAAAAAATATGCTTGAATTACTGTCAGAATATAGGTTGGAGGGACTTTTTGTCGGTCTCTGCACTTTCCTGATTATAGGAATCTGTCATCCCCTTGTGATAAAGGGTGAATATTATTTTGGAGAGAAGATAAAATGGTGGTTTTTGGTAGCCGGTATAATCTTTCTTGTGGGATCAATAGCTGTTGATGGAGTAGTGGCGTCCGCGCTTTTGGGTGTCGCTTCTTTTAGCTCGCTGTGGAGTATAAAAGAGGTTTCCGAACAGGTCGAAAGGGTTAGGAAAGGGTGGTTCCCTGCCAATCCGGCAAGGAGCGGAAACAACCGTAAAGCGGAAGACAAAGTACGATAACAGTAATAGCCGGTCAAAAAGCAGTACCGGCTATTATTGTCAATGGCATAAAATATGGATAACCGACTCTTGTGTCAGTCAAGGAATCTTGCAGTTATACCGCCATAAAAATCTATCCTTCGGTCTCGTAGGAAAGGCCACCAATGGCGTACATTTTCCGTTCGAAGTTTGTTTATTTCAACAATAAATTCTTCCGGAGTGTTGTCGGATGCAATGGTGAGGATTTCACCTTGCGGACCTGCTATGAAGCTTGATCCCCAAAAATCGATCCCGGATGTCTGTCCAGAGAGGTCTTCTTCAAATCCGCAGCGGTTTACACTGATGACGGGAATTCCATTGGCTACCGCATGGCTTCTTTGAATTGTGATCCAGGCATCGCGTTGACGTTTCTTTTCATCGGGGGTATCATCCGGGTTCCATCCTATGGCAGTTGGGTATATAAGCATTTCAGCACCTTTCATAGCCATCAGTCGTGCAGCCTCAGGATACCATTGATCCCAACATACAAGCACTCCAAGCCGACCGATGGATGTGTCGATCGGCTCAAAACCAAGATCTCCCGGAGTGAAATAAAACTTTTCGTAGAAACCGGGGTCGTCAGGGATATGCATTTTGCGATATTTCCCGGCGATTGAACCATCTGCATCGAATACTACAGCAGTGTTGTGGTATAGCCCCGGCGCACGTCTTTCGAAGGCACTTGTGACGAGAACCACATTATTTTCAGCGGCTGCATCAGAATAAAAATTCGCGAAATCCTCAAGGCGTGTAGCGAATCTGAAATTATCCACATCTTCGCATTGGCAGAAGTAAAGAGAGTCATGGAGTTCGGAGAGTACTATCAGTTGGGCTCCGTCAGCCGCGAGGCTTTCTATTGCGGCGAGATTGCGTCTGCGGTTTGCATTTACATCAGAAGTGAATGAATGTTGTACAACCCCAACCTTTATGGAACCGTCATGATTGAGAGAGGTATCCTGGTTTTTTCCTATGTTGTCTTCCTCTACAGGGATATTATAATTGTCTATCATAAATTTCAGGATTAAAAATGTTGTGAGGAATCTGCATTGTGGCACAATGCAGCGATCCGTGTTGTTTTATCAGTGTAGTGCAATCAACACCCACGATTTTGTGGTCCGGGAATGCTATTTTGATAGTCTGCATGGCAAGCATGTCGTTTGCTGGCTGCTTGTATGTAGGCACAAAAATAACATTATCTGTAATAAGATAGTTTGCGTACGTCGCGGGCAATCTGCATCCGTCTTCATCATAGATGGGATCCGGAAGGGGAAGTTCTATGAGATTGAACGGTTCGCCCTCGGCATTTCTGAACAGCGTGAGCTGCGCACGCATTTTGAGCAGTTCTTCAAACTGAGAGTCGTCAATGTTGCGGCATCCGGTGAACATAATTATGTTTCCGGGAGCCATACGTGCGAGGGTGTCGATGTGGGAATCGGTGTCATCACCCTCAAGCGCGCCATGATCAAGAAACAACACATGGTCAGCTCCAAGCCGGTGTTGAAGTTGAACCTCTACCTCTTTCTTTGAAAGACCTCCGTTTCTGTTGGGCGAGCACAGGCATCTCGTCGTTGTGAGTATCGTCCCTTCTCCGTCCGTTTCGACAGATCCCCCTTCCAGAACAAAATCACGTTCATTGCGATATGTGCGTGGGAGCAGGACAGAGGTATTTGACAAATTCAGATTGGCAAGATTGTCTTTGTCGGAAGCAAACTTCAGCCCCCAGCCGTTGAAGCCGAAATCAAGAGCCCGCAGACGATCATTCTTTATTATAGAAATAGGTCCGTAATCACGTGTCCAGGTATCATTATATTCACATTCAATGAATGTGACAAGATTCAAGTCACAATTTTCAAGTGCTTTTTCCGCTTCGCTGCGGTCATGACATAGCAATACGACCTTCACTTTCTCGTCAGTGAAAGCACGTATTATTCTTGCGTATTGGTCCCGGGCGTCATCAATGATATATTCCCAGTCGGTATGTTTTGTTGGGAAAGCCATAAGGATTGCATCCTGAGGCGCCCATTCCGGAAGAAATGTTCTCATTTTTCGTGTTTATTTGTTCAGACAACTTCCATACCATTATATAAGTATGCGGGGAGAATGTGCAAATTTAGATAATAATTGCGTCACTCCCATAATTGAGATATATATTTTTCAAATAATTTACTAATTTTGTGGTATAAAAAGTATATGAAATGAAAACAGCAGCCCAAAAACATGACACTGAGAAGGAGTTTGCCGCGATGACAGCTCTTTGTAAAGAGATATTTGTGAAAAAAATGGCGGATTATGGCACATCTTGGAGAGTGATGCGTCCCTCAAGCCTTACAGACCAGATTTATATAAAAGCCCGGCGCATACGTTCGATAGAAGAAAAGGGAGAGGGGGCTGCATTGGTAGATGAGGGTATCGAACCTGAGTTTGTCGGCATTGTCAATTATTGTGCCATCGCGCTTATTCAACTTGCATTGGGTCCCGGAGAGTATATAAGCCAACAGAAGGCTACAGAGTTATATGATAAAGCCATAGCAGACTCCACGGCGCTCATGCTGAATAAGAATCATGATTATGACGAGGCGTGGCGCCACATGCGTGTGTCAAGTTTTACAGATATAATACTGCAAAAATTATTACGCACCCGGGAAATTGAAGATCATGGAGGCAAGACATTGATCAGCGAGGGAGTGGATGCCAACTATATGGATATGATAAACTATGCCCTTTTCGCACTTATAAAACTTCATTATGAAGACTGAAGACGTAAGATATGTCTCCCCTGTGACATGGGTCTTAAGGATCGTCATAGGAGGTGTATTTATATTTTCCGGATTTGTCAAGGCGATAGATCCCTGGGGAACACTATACAAATTCAATGACTATTTGGGTGTGATGTCATTGTCATTATGGCCCAATCTTGTGCTCGTGGGAGTTTTTGGATTGTGCGCTTTGGAGTTTGTCACGGGTCTGTTTTTGCTTACAGGAAGTTTCCGCAGGTCAGGTGCTGTTCTGGCGGCATTGATAATGACTTTTATGTTGCCGTTGACACTTTGGATAGCTATAGACAATCCTGTAGATGATTGTGGTTGTTTCGGAGATGCCGTCATAATATCCAATTGGGCTACATTTTGGAAAAATGTAGCGCTCAGCGCAGGAATTATATGGCTGCTCCTATTCAATAGATTGAGTTATTGCCTGATTACTCCGGCGCTGCAATGGATAGCATTGGTGACGTCAGGAGTTTTCATATTAGTGGTCGAACTGTTAGGCTATCATGCCCAGCCTTTGCTTGATTTTCGTCCTTATAAAATCGGGGAAAGACTTATTGAATCTGAAACGATAGCGGACAATTCTCCCCGCTTTGTCTTCATATATGAAAGGAATGGCATCCGGAAAGAGTTCGGAGAGAATGATGAATTGCCGGAGGAGAAAGATGGCTGGGAATTTATAGACAGAAAAGAATTGACTACTGATACGGATCATTCTGATACTGTAAAGCAAGAGGATTCAAAAAATCTAAGGATATGGAGCAAAGACGGGGAAGATGACGAGACCGGAGATGCGATATTGAGCGATGGGAAGGAGTTTGTTGTAATGATGCCGGATCTTGATCAGGTTTCCCCCGCGACAACCTGGAAGCTTAATTCTCTCTATGAATGGTCATTGAAGAATGATATATATATGATAGCGGTTGTTTCGGGTTCCACCGATGAGATCTCTGCCTGGGAAGATCTCTCAATGGCGAGTTATCCTATCTACACAGCAGATGACACGCAGATAAAAGAGGTGGTCAGAGGGAATCCGGGTGTCGTATATCTTGAAAACGGCATTGTTATTTGGAAAAATACGTTGAATGCCATAAATATAGATGATTTCCTACAGCCGGGAGCAGAATATGACGCACGTGATTTTTCTTATGACAGTGTGAAGATACTCAGAAATATCTGTTATATATATATATCAGTGATTGCCGTGCTTATAGTATTGTCGTTCACACCCCGTCTTCATCATCTATACACCCCAAGAAGAAGAAAGATCAGTGATGGAGTAGAAAAGGATGCCGGACAACCGAGTGTCAATGACGATCAGAAATAGAAAAATAGAATAGGACGGGTTTATTCATGATGATAAGGTTCTCCACGCAAAATCGTCATTGCCCTGTATGTCTGTTCGGTGAAAAATAGACGTATCATCTCATGTGTGAATGTCATTTTTGATAGAGACAGTTTGGAATCAGCTCTTTTATAGACATTTTTAGAAAAACCATACGGACCTCCTACAACAAATACCCCTCGTTTTCGGCCACAAGCCAAAAGTTTCTGGAGGAATCCGGCAAATTCTACAGATGAAAGTTCAGAACCATGCTCGTCAAGAAGTATACATTGATCTGCCGCTGAAAGATAGTTTAGAATCAGCTCTCCTTCTTTCTCTTTTTGAGCTTCGGGCGTCATGGATCTGGTTCCTTTTATATCCGGCAAAGATTCGATTTTGTAAGGTATGTAATGTTTCAGACGTTTTGAAAATTCTTCAATACCGGTCCGGATGTAGGATTGCGAGGTTTTACCTACTGTTAAAAGTACTATTTCCATAAAATTTTATAACTTTGTGCAAAATTACAAAAAAACAACAATGGAAACAAAAGAGGAACTCATTAATCAATTGCTTGATCTCGCTTTCGCAGAGGATATAGGAGACGGTGACCATACCACATTATCAACTATTCCGGCGGACGCCATGGGTCGTTCCAGACTGATAATAAAGGAAAGTGGCATTCTGGCAGGTGTGAAGGAAGCTGAAAAGGTGCTGCATAAAGTAGATCCTTCGATAAAGATGGATGTTATGATCGAAGACGGAGCGATGGTCAATCCCGGAGACATAGCATTCACGGCTGAAGGCCCTGTCAGGTCTTTACTCATTGCCGAGAGGACTATGCTGAATATCATGCAGCGAATGAGCGGCGTTGCAACCATGACACGAAAGTATCAGAATGAATTGGAAGGATTGCACACCAGAGTGCTTGATACCCGCAAGACAACACCGGGAATGCGCATAATGGAGAAAGAGGCGGTCAAGATAGGTGGCGGCACTAATCATCGTATAGGTCTTTTTGATATGATTCTGATCAAGGACAATCATATAGATTTTGCCGGAGGTATTGAAAAAGCGATCATGCGGGCTAAAGAATATTGCAAAGAACATGGCAAGGATCTTAAGATCGAAGTTGAAGTCAGATCTCTTGAGGATATACGCAGGGTCATGGCAATAGGAGGTGTTGACCGCATAATGTTTGACAATTTCTCACCGGAACTGACAAAAGAGGCGGTGTCGCTGGTTAACGGTACAATGGAAACCGAGTCTTCCGGAGGGATCACGATAAACAATCTGCGTCAATATGGAGAGGCAGGTGTGGATTTTATATCCGTCGGTGCGTTGACACACAGTGTAAAAGGTCTTGATATGTCGTTCAAGGCATATTGACAGGACAAGATCTGATATGGGCAGAGAAAACAAACTGCGGGACCAGGCATTCGGCAAATTCGCCGAGGATAAGGCCACAGAATATTATATCTCCAGAGGCTATGCAATTAGGGAGCGTAACTGGAGATGTCATAGGATTGAAATTGATATAATCGCACAGACAGGAAACGTCATGGTTTTTGTGGAAGTCAAGGCCCGTAGCGGCAAAGACATGGGAGCGGCGGAATCAGTGACTCTTTCAAAAATGAAAAGTATGACAAGGGGTGCCGATATCTATCTCAAGTCTCAGAAAGGCGATTATGAATATCGTTACGACATTTTTGCTTTGACCGGAGATTTTGAAGAATATACGACCGAAGTCATAGAAGATGCGTTTGTGTCTCCATTGTTGCGTTGATTTGCTCATACATGTACTGTTTGAAATAAAAGATCGTGCCACTTAAGCTTAAGTGGCACGATCTTTTATTTCATTGGTGTGTTGCAGAACAAATCAGATGTTCTCGCTTTCCACAGGGGTCTCTACAGGACGTGATTCAGAAGATGTGTGTTCTTTGATGAAGAACACACAAAGCGATCCTATTATTATGAAGATACCTGCTATCGTCATCATCATGTATTCAGGAGCGAGTTCGCCGGGGTTGCTTAGCATTGACAGGATCCAGCCTCCGGCAAGGGCAGCTATGATCTGAGGCAGACAGATTGTGCAATTAAACAATCCGAGATACGCACCGATGTTGCCACCTTTGAGGGAATTTGTCAGGATTGTAAATGGCCATGCAAGCATTGCCGCCCAACCGCATCCTATAAGTAGGAATGCGAAGAAAAGAAGATATTGATTTGTCAGGAATGACATCATGATAAAACCGATACCGGCAAGAAGAAGGCTAAGAGAGTAGGATACTTTCTTGCTTCTGAATTTAGGAAGGAGCACAGCCCAAACCACGGAACCCAAAGCCTGGATGGCGTAAAGAAGACCTACCCAATTGCCGGCGTCGTTATATTGTGGTGTGGCGGAGTTGAGTACGGTTTTCGTTTCATAACTGCAATTTGCGGCGTTTTCGATTTCATGAGAGGAGGCGTCTTCGATTGAAATGGCTCCTGTCGCATCGTGAGCTACAATAGCGGCTCCGGTAAGTTTGAAGGAGCCTTGCAGACGGGAAAGATAATCCGTGATCTGAACGTCAGAACAATTTTCAATGTTCCTGCCGTCAGCGGATATTGATGTCACTCCGGAAAGGGTGTGTCCAAATATCGCTTTCGCTATTCCGTTTTCATCATTTAATATGTGATGATCTTTTACAATTGTGTCATTCCCGTTGATTATGATCTGTGAAGCAGGATAGAACACTCCACCTGCGGTCACTCCTTCAGCAAGGGCTTGTCCGTGGCTGACGATAAGGACGGAATCGTTTATAAGAAGGTTTTTGGCTTCATATAAATTTTTGCCGTCTCTGATTCCGGTCACACTTTCTGTTGTCGGTGTGTCGAACGCCTTGAATGCCACTGTATTTGTGGCGTATGTCCATAAAAAGAGGAAAGCGAACCAGCAAAAGAATTGAACAAGACCGACAGACCAGAATGTGGCAGGAGCGTTCTTTAAGAGAGATATGATACCGGTGCTTTGTTTTGATTCGTTTTGACTTGATGTATCACCTCCATTGTATTCATTATATACGTGTGGTGGCCATTCTTTGATTTTAAAAAGGGAATAGATCACACAGACAAGTAAAATCGCCGCTCCGATATAGAACGACCATATCACGGTAGGAGGCACAACTCCGGAGGGAGCCGTGTTACGCATTCCTATCCAACCGAGACAAATGGGAAATATGAATCCGACCACCGATCCGGCATTGCAGAGAAAACTTTGAATAGAGTAGGCAAGACCTTTTTGTTTCTCGTTGACCATATCCCCCACCAGCATCTTGAATGGCTGCATTGCCATATTGATGGATGTGTCAAGCAACATCAGGGCTATAAGTCCGAAAAGGATGGCACTCGCTACAGTGAACTGGAAGCTTCCGGCATTAGGAAGAAGGCACATCACAACTACTGCGATGGTCGCGCCAAGAATCAGATAAGGTAGACGTCGACCGAATCTGTTCCAGGTTCGGTCGCTCATCATTCCTACGATGGGCTGGACAAGGAGCCCCATAAGAGGCGGGAGAATCCAGAAATAACTTAAATCGTGGGGATCCGCCCCGATGGTAGTGAAAATTCGGGACACGTTGGCGCTTTGAAGCGCATAGGCAATCTGGACTCCGAAGAATCCGAAACTCAGGTTCCATAGTTTCCAGAAGCCTAAATCCGGTTTAGTTTTCATTTAGGTATTATTTATGTTTAATTTATTCAGACTTGATCTGAGAGTATAGCCATGCGATCTCCTGATCCCAGATTTCTTCATCGGGAGTCTCAAGAATCATAGGTATTCCGTCCAGTCTCGGATCATTTACAAGGCGAGAGAAAAATTGATTTCCCATAGTGCCTTGTCCGATACTTGCATGGCGGTCAATTCTTGAGCCGAGTTCGCGCTTGTCGTCATTCAGGTGCATCCCCTTGAGGTAGTGTCTGCCGATTATACTGTCAAACATGTTCCATGTCTCGTCATATCCTTGCGGAGAAGCGAGATCATATCCCGCTGAGTATGCATGGCATGTGTCGATGCATACTCCTATTCGTGATTTATCTTCCACCCGGTCAATGATATGGGCGAGCTGCTCGAAAGAATGTCCGATATTCGATCCTTGTCCTGCCACATTTTCCAAGACGGCAGTCACTCCGGATGTTTTTTCCAATGTGATATTTATGGATTCAGCGATACGGTCAAGACAGGCGTCTTCAGTCAGTTCGTTGAGATGACTTCCGGGATGAAAATTGAGCAATGTCAGTCCAAGGGTCATGCAACGGTTCATTTCGTCAAGAAACGATTTCCTTGACATGGCGAGTTTTTTCTCGTCAGGAGACCCGAGGTTTATAAGGAAATTGTCGTGAGGAAGTATTACGTCAGGAGTGTAGCCATAGAGGATGCATTTTTCTTTAAATTTTGCGGCTTCTATGTCAGAAATGTCTTTAGAAACCCATCTGTTGCTACTTCCAGTGAATAGCGCGAACGCTTTTGCCCCGATAGCGTGTGCCCTTTCCGGAGCGTTTGCCACGCCTCCCGCCACGCTTACGTGAGCGCCGATATATTTCATGTTAAGAATTTATTTCAAGTTAATGGAACAAAATTAGCGAAAATACCTAACATTTCCAAAAAAATAGCAGTAACTTTGCTATAGAAAAGCATATTATATGGAGATATCTAAAACAAAAGCCGCTTTATATGCATCTTTGTCATCTAAAAAGATGAGAAACAGGCATGGTTTGTTTCTTGTAGAAGGGGAGAAGTGTGTGATTGACACGTTAGGTGCGTTTGACCTTGTCAACCTGGTATCCTCTCACGGCTGGATAGAAGATCATCCTGATATCGCGTCGCGTTATGAGTATTGTCTTCTTGAGGCCTCAGATTCTGTCTTGTCTAAAATCTCGGCACTTTCCACTCCGTCCGAGATCATTGCGGTGTTCAGGATTCCTGAAGAAGAGACCATGCCGGATCTGTCAGACCGTCTTGTCCTTGCTCTTGACGGTATTCAGGATCCGGGAAATCTTGGAACTATTATTAGAACTGCGGATTGGTTTGGTGTGAATGTGATATTGGCGTCTCATGATACGGTTGATCTTTACAATCCCAAAACCGTACAGTCTACTATGGGATCCTTAAAAAGGGTCAAGGTTTACTATACA
Organism: uncultured Porphyromonadaceae bacterium; assembly: GCA_947174235.1. Classification (GTDB taxonomy): domain Bacteria; phylum Bacteroidota; class Bacteroidia; order Bacteroidales; family Muribaculaceae; genus Lepagella. Next base: position 18,867 of record CAMWID010000005.1, read on the forward strand.
TCCTTACCTGATGTAGTAAGACGGTATCCTGATATGCCTGTCTACGGCACATTGTTGGATGGTGAGAATATATTCAGGACTTCTCTTTCGGATACGGGAATCATAGTGATGGGGAATGAGGGTAAAGGAATTTCTTCCGAAATGAAGGAGACAATTACTTGCCCGCTGCTTATTCCTCCATATAATGACAAGTCTCATGGCGAATCTCTTAACGTGGCTATAGCCACAGCCATTACACTGTCTGTATTTAGAAACCACTGAGAATTATGGCTAAAACCAAGAGTGTTTATTTTTGTCAATCATGTGGATATGAATCTCCCAAGTGGCTGGGTAAATGTCCGGGATGCGGGGAATGGAACACCTTCGCGGAAGAGAAGGTAACAATATCCAAGAAATCTGATTTGAAACCGGGAAAAATAAAAACACAATGTCCGATAAAGTTATCCGAAATTGAGGTGCTTGATGAACCGCGTGTCCGTATGCCGTCAGAGGAATTGAACAGAGTGCTTGGTGGGGGACTTGTAGCCGGGAGCCTGACATTGATAGGAGGAGAACCGGGAATAGGTAAATCCACGCTGCTGCTTCAGAACATACTTTCCATAAGAAACAAAAAGATCCTTTATATTTCCGGAGAAGAAAGCGCGGGTCAACTAAAGCTTAGGGCAGACCGTCTTGGCAAAGTCTCTGACAATACGTTGATTCTATGCGAGACAGACCTTGACAATATTTTTATTCAGATTGAGAATGTATCGCCGCAGATAGTGGTTGTGGATTCCATACAGACTATTGCCTCGGGCAAGATAGAATCGGCGGCTGGTAGTGTCAGTCAGGTCAGGGAATGTGCCGCCGCGCTGCTGAGGTATGCTAAAGAATCAGGAGTGCCTGTCATTCTGGTAGGCCATATCAACAAGGATGGGGCCATTGCAGGACCGAAAGTTCTTGAGCACATCGTGGATACAGTTCTTCAGTTTGAGGGAGACAGGCAATATTTGTACCGAATTTTGAGGTCTATAAAAAACAGGTTTGGTTCTACATCTGAAATCGGTATATATGAAATGGTTCAAAAGGGCTTGCGGGAAGTAAAGAATCCGTCGGAAATGCTGTTGTCAGAGAATAGAGAAGATGAAATGAGCGGGATCGCCATAGGGGTGACGGTGGAAGGTGTACGTCCGTTCATGGTTGAGGTTCAGGCATTGGTCTCCAGTGCGGCATATGGCACTCCACAGCGTTCGGTTACAGGATTTGATCAACGGCGTCTGAATATGCTGCTTGCTGTTCTTGAGAAAAGAGCACGATTCAAGTTGGGTCAGAAAGACGTTTTCCTCAATATGGCCGGAGGTCTGAAGGTTGCTGATCCTGCAATAGACATGGCGGTAGTGGCTTCGATAATGTCTTCCAATTTTGATATTCCGGTATCAAGGAAAACCACTTTCATAGGAGAGGTGGGATTGTCGGGAGAGATACGCACGGTCACAAGGATAGAGCAGCGTGTGGCGGAGGTCGAGAAATTAGGGTTTGAGACTGTCGTGATACCCAAAGGGAATCTTAAGGGTAGCAAAGATAAGTTTAAGCTGAAAATTGTGGAGGTCGGGAAAGTAGAAGAGATGCTCAGGTTTCTTTTTGAATGAACTTATGTTGGCGTGGGAATGTTAATAAAGCAAAACTAATGAAAATTTCACTTTAGACATTCCACAATGAAAACATTATCCAGTGCCATTGCTTCCGGACACAAGCTGACGAGGTGTATGGCTGCCGTCACGATCGCAGCCGGAGCCTTGTCAGCGCACGGACAGACATCAACAGTTGAACGTTCAGATTCCACGCCTGCCCAGATCCGCCAGCGTGCGATGATAGAGTCCACGCATATGATTACGGGGGGAGATGACCAGGCGGCGAGAGATTCGCTTGAAAATCTTTTGAATATGTTCTATGTCGATCAGTTCCGGCATGCGCAGGATCCACGTGCCCCTTATTTCATGTTCCTGAGTAAGGACGGTAAACTTGCCATGGGAGTCGGCGGGGTCATAAGGATAAGGGGGTATTATGACTGGAACGGATCAATCCCTATAAATGGATTCTCTCCATATGCCATTCCGATTCCCAAGAATCCCGCCTCAATGCGTCGTCTTGCTGCAACAGGGGCTGGTACCGGATTATTTTTTACAATATTGGGCAAAAATTCGTTCCTTGGCAATTTCATGGGATTTATCCAAGGTGATTTTTCCGGCTATAACAATTCTGATTTCAAGTTGAAGAAAGCATATTTTACAGCCGGTGACTGGACAGTGGGTTACGCCACAACCACTTTTGAGGATACACAGGCGGAACCATCCACAATAGATGGTGCCGGTCCGAATGGGATAAATTCCCGCACAAATATCCTTGTGCGGTATATGCACAAATTCAAGAAAAATTGGACAGTGGCAGGTTCGTTTGAATTTCCGTCGAGCTCAATTGATGCAGACGGTATTCATACAAAAGCCTGCAGTGACTATCTTCCGGATGTGGCGGCATTCATGCAGTATGAATGGGCAGGAGGTGAAAGCCATGTGCGTCTTTCCGGTCTTGGCAGGGTATTGACATACCGTGATCTTGTGGCGGGCAGAAATTATAACATATTTGGCTGGGGTGCTCAATTTTCAACAGTGTTGAAGATACTGCCTCAGTTTCATATGTATGGAATAGCTTCAGTGGGGCAAGGACATGAGTCGTATACCACAGATCTTGCTTCAGGCAATTTTGATCTTATAAGTGATCCTGACAAGGAGGGTAAGCTCTATGCCCCCACAGCTGTCGGCTATGTTCTTGGCGCACAGTATTATTTCACGCCAAAGCTTTATGCGGATGTCGCGTTGTCGGAACAAAGGTATTATCCGAAAAAAAATCCCGGAGACGGGCAGTATAAGTATGGACTTTATGGCGCGTTCAATCTTTTTTGGGATATCACACCAAGATTTGAAGTCGGTATGGAATATCTTGCAGGCAAAAGGATGAATTTCAATGGCACACATGGATGTGCAGACAGAGTTACCGCGATGGTAATGTTGAGTTTTTAATACAATGCATCCGGAGCTATAGCGTTCATCACAGTAAGCGTATAATCATTGATAGGTATTTTGAGGCAGAAATTTGCATTTCTGCCTCTATCTGTATAATTTTGTGGTCGGGATAATCCTGTATCGGAAAAGTATGCACAAGTACCCTTCACATAATAAAGAGGTGGAAAGATTCACAACCTTTCTTGCTGAGAAACGACTGCGGAAGACTCCGGAGCGATTTGAGATACTTCAGAATGCCCTTGACCATAACGGGCATTTTGATGTGGACAGTCTTTATAGGCAAATGGAGGAGAAAGGGTATCATGTCAGCCGTGCCACTATCTACAGCACGCTCGAATTGCTATGCTCCGCCGGTATAATACGCAGATTGCTGTTTGACACACATCAGGCACGCTATGAACGTGCCGGGCAGACACACAGCCATCTTGTATGCACGGAATGTGGCGAGATACGGGAGATCGATCTTGACGGTATTGACGGGGCTCTCGCCGGCATGAGGTTCCCTGGATTCGCTCCCGCTTATTTTTCCACATGTATTTACGGGATATGTGAGAACTGTAGAAAAAATATGTCGCCGGATCATAAAATATAAAATAGACAGCGACGAGTGCCGTTATATAACAAAACACAATAATAACTCTAAATATTAATCTTAAATTTAACCATGGCAAAAGTAAAACCATTCCGCGGAGTTCGTCCGCCTCGTGAACTTGTAGAAGAAGTTGTGTCCCGTCCGTATGACGTGTTGAACAGCGAGGAGGCTCGCAAGGAGGCTGAGGGGAATGCAAAATCCCTGTATCATATCATCAAGCCGGAAATAGATTTCGAACCCGGAACCGATGAGCATGATCCTAAAGTATATGACAAGGCTGTAGAGAATTTTAAAAAGTTTCAGGAAGAAGGATGGCTCGTGCAGGACGGTAAGGAAAATTATTACATTTATGCCCAGACTATGGAAGGAAGAACCCAATATGGCTTTGTCGTAGGCGCATGGGTAAACGATTACATGGAGGGCAGGATCAAGAAGCATGAGCTCACGCGTAGAGATAAAGAGGAAGACCGCATGAAACATGTTCGCGTGAATAACGCTAATATCGAACCTGTGTTCTTTGCTTTTCCCGATAATGAAGCCCTGGAGCAGATAATCAGAGACGTGACTGCCAAGGCTCCTGAATATGATTTTGTGGCACCTGATGGCTTCGGTCATACTCTATGGGTGATTGATGATGATGCTACAATTGCGAAAGTGACCGAGGAATTTGAAAAAATTCCCAATCTATATATTGCAGACGGACACCATCGTTCTGCCGCTGCGGCTCTTGTAGGAGCGGAGAAGGCAAGAAATAATCCTGATCACAAGGGAGATGAGGAATATAATTATTTCCTTGCGGTGGCATTCCCCGCCTCGCATCTCCGCATCATTGATTATAACCGTGTGGTGAAAGATCTGAACGGTCTTACTGAAGATGAGTTCCTTGGCAAACTGCAAGAGAATTTCGAGGTAGCGGAGCAGGGAGAAGAGATATACGCTCCCTCCGGTCTACATAATTTCTCGTTATATATTGGCGGAAAGTGGTACTCTTTGACTGCGAAACCCGGTACGTATGACGACAATGATCCCATAGGGGTTCTTGACGTGACAGTGTCATCCAACCTTATTCTGCGTGATATACTTGGTATTACGGATCTCCGTAGCGACAAAAGGATTGATTTCGTAGGCGGTATAAGGGGGTTGGGTGAACTAAAACACAGAGTTGACAGCGGAGAGATGAAGATGGCGCTTGCGTTATATCCGGTCACCATGGATCAGCTTATCAATATAGCGGACAGCGGCAATATCATGCCTCCCAAGACCACATGGTTTGAACCTAAGCTCCGTTCAGGTCTTGTGATTCATAAGCTTGATTGATATATATACACATCAGATGCTCATAATAAATACAGGAGGGTTCTCGTCAGAATCCTCCTGTATTTATATTTATTCGCGCTCCTATGATGAGTCAATGACGGTTTGTTGTCCATGTTTTATTACTGTGTTTAAACTTTATTAATTCTTGTATGTTATAAAGTAGAATCCAGATAAGTGGCTGACTAAGTTTATTTATATGTCCATTTTAAAGCCTGTTAAGGGAATTCTTCACATATTATTTAACTTCGGATTCCGCTTATTTTATTGAATACCTGATTCTGTCGGATCTGGTATAGGGATTCTTAACCGCTAAAAAAGGAAGCTATGTCAAATAATGATACACAACAAACAAATATTGGCTATATTCTGTCGATGGTATTGATTATTATCGGGGGGATAGGTTCTATTGTGGGATTATGTGCCTCAGTGGAATGGCTTATAGGTGTAGGGATTGCTTTGGTATGTATCTCAAGCGTGTTGGCATATAATTCAATTTCTTCAGGTATGCCAGACTCTTTGTCATTACATTATGACGAAAACAAACATATTTCAAATTGACCATTTAATTCACATTAAAATGTGGATTCTAAATATTTACCATTAATTTTTTAGTCAAACAGGAAAACATAACAAAAATGAAAAAACTATTTTATCTGCTGTTTGTGTTGCCATTGGCATTTTTTGCTTCTTGCAACAACGATGATGATGATCTCGCCCAGGTTGATTTCGAAGTCACACTAAGTGGCGTGACTCAGGTTAATGATAATTTTTATACAGTAGCCGGAAATACTGTCAATATTGACGGTGTATCTGTGAAATCACTTACAGATAAGGCTGCCACTGTTACAGGAGTCAGATATTATCTTGACGGCTTTCCTATCTGGGCAAGTGTGGAAGAGGGGAATTTCAGTTTTGCGTTCACTACTGAGGGTATGGAGGCAGGAAGCCATAATCTCGCTATTACAGCGACAGTGCTTCAGGTTGACAAATCTATCACAAGCGCTGCGTTGAATATTCCTATCGTGGTTGTTGAAAATACAGAGGATCTTCCTTCCGGTGCACCTGAGATAGGTACATATACTACTACACTCAGAATGAATACTACCAAATAGGATAGTCCGAATCATTGTTTATATTGAGAACGGTCTGCTTCCATATACAGGAGCAGACCGTTTTCATTTGAAGATATTTTGGTGGGATGTATTCAGGTGGTTTCAGGGATATGTTTTCTTGTGATGAGAATCGATATTCCGATGCAGACAATAAGAATCTGCGGATAGAAGAGATAGCGCCATGGAGCTACGGGAGAAATGTCTGCGAGAGATGCTGCCATCAATGTTTGCGCTCCATAAGGTATAAGTGCCTGCACTATGCAGGAGCCGGTGTCAAGAAGAGATGCGCTTTTGCGGGGAGGTATTCCGTAATGTTCCGCAATTCGTTTTGCAAGAGAGCCTACAGTTATTATTGCCACAGTATTGTTCGCAGTACACAGATTGACGATTCCGACCAAGAGGGAAATGCTTAATTGTGCTCCTCTTGATGTGCGTATATTTCTTCCAAGCACTTTAAGAATAAAATCTATCCCTCCGGAATACTTTATCATGCCCAACATTCCTGCAGCCAGCAACGTCACAATAATCAGGGCTCCCACAGAGTCGATACCTTCCCCGGCAACAAAAAAAATGTCGAGTAAAGATAGGCCTTCGGCAAATCCTGCGATCATTGCAGATAATATTCCAAGAAGTAGTACTATCGTCACATTTAAGCCACATAATGCAGAGACAATTACTACAAGATATGGAATTACAAGCCACAGACTGTTTCCTGACGGTTGTTGGTTGAGTTCCAGATCGGGGGCAAAGAAACAGTATAATGCCAGAGCTATCAACGCTGCTGGAAGTACTATGGCGATATTTGCCTTGAATTTGTCTTTCATGTTGCATCCCTGGGTACGGGTGGCAGCGATTGTGGTGTCTGAGATGAAAGAAAGGTTGTCTCCAAAAAAGGCGCCTCCGAGAACGATAGCCACGAAGAAGGGTATGGGAGCTCCAGCTCCCTGTGCCATTTGGGCAGCGAGCGGTGTAAGAGCCACCACGGTACCTACAGACGTGCCTATTGCCATGGAGATAAAACATGTGGATATAAATAAGCCTGGCACTATCATGCTTGAAGGTAAGAATGATAACGTCAGATCAACGGTGGCTTCGACCGCGCCTGTTTTTCGGGCTATTGCCGCGAATGCACCGGCGAGGATAAATATCCAGACCATGTAAAGTACATTTGATGATCCGGCTTCTTTCGAGAAAATTTCTATACGTTCGGAAATCGTTTTGCCACGCATGGTTATTGCCGCCCACATGGAGGCTATAAGCAATGATACACTGATGGGCATTTTGTAGAAATCTCCACAGATCAATGACGTCAGAAGATAAACGAGTAAGAATACAATTATTGGAGATACTGCAATTATCCCCCTGGAGTACGAAATGTCAACTTTTATGCCAGACATGAGATTGTCAATAAATTAATTGATGGGCTGCATGAGCCAATTGATTGGATTTATATGAAGGATTGTTACGGCGAAACCGAGCCATCACTTCTTATAATCAACGCGCGGTCGCGATAAAAATTACGGAGCTGTTGTCTTCCGGGCATAAAAAAGTCCGTCATGTCTGTATACAGACATGACGGACTTTTTTATGCTGACGTAGTCAGACCTGATTATTTGTTGACCTGAAATTTATTCCAGCCGTCTTTAAGATATGCGATTGATTGCTCTGCTGCGGCAACTCCGGCATTGAAATTTGCCTCAGCTGTCTGTGCTCCCATTTTCTTTGGTGTGAAGAATACGCGGGAAGCGAACAATTTTTCAAACTCTTCAGCCATAGCCGGCTTGATATCGCTGACATATCTTAGGTCAGGACGTTCCTCAAGAGCTTTCTTGAGACCCTCTTCATCAATGACTTCCTTTCTTGCTGTGTTTACAAGTACACCGTTTTTGGGCATCTTGGTAACAAGGTCATAGCCGATGGAGTTCTTTGTCTGCGGCGTGGCAGGAATATGTAGAGATACAAAGTCGTTCTGAGAGAACAGTTCAACTACGTCATGTACAGGTGTCACACCTTCCGCTTCCATGACTTCATCAGGGACGAACACGTCAAGAGCCTGAATCTTCATGTCAAATCCTTTCGCTATTCTGGCAACATTTCTTCCGACCTGACCGAAAGCGTATATGCCAAGCGATTTCCCTTTGAGTTCGGAACCTGAAGTGCCATTATATTGGTTGCGACACATCATCACGATCATGCCGAATACAAGTTCTGCCACTGCATTGGAGTTTTGTCCGGGTGTGTTCATTACGCAGATGCCGTGGTTTGTGGCCGCCTGCAGGTCGATATTGTCATATCCTGCGCCGGCACGTACAATTACTTTCAACTTCGGAGCGGCGTTCATCACTTCGGCATCGATCACGTCGCTGCGTACAATAAGAGCCTCGGCGTCTTTGACAGCGTTAAGGAGATCTTCGCGTGTGCCGCGCTCAACGAGTTCAAGGTCATTGCCGGAAGCGTTGACCACATCTGCAATTGCCTTTACAGCAGCCTGGGCAAAAGGTTTCTCAGTGAAAACAAGGATTTTCATAAGAATATTTTTTAGGTATCGGGACTATAATCCCGATACCGGAATTATTTTAATAAATTTTTGGAGACGTATTATGACAGAATCAATGGTTTGCCTCAAACTCTTTCATGGCAGCCACGAGAGCCTGAACGCTTTCCATAGGAAGAGCATTGTAGAGCGATGCGCGGAAGCCGCCTACATCACGGTGTCCTTTGATACCCATCATCCCTTTTGCGGTGGCAAATTCAATGAAGTCTTTCTCCAGTTCCTGATATTCAGGCTTCATAACGAAGCAAACGTTCATGATGGAACGGTCTTCATGGTTGGGCACCGTAGCCACGAACATCTTGCTGCTGTCAATTGCATTGTATAACGTCTCGGCTTTGGCAAGGTCCATTTTTTCAATTTCACGGATACCGCCAAGTTGTTTGTAATATTTCAAAGTCTGGAGCGCGGAGAAGATCGGCAATACCGGGGGAGTATTGAACATGGACCCCTTCTTTACGTGGGTGCGGTAATCAAGCATTGTAGGCAACACACGGTCAACGTGACCGAGAGCGTCATCCTTTACAATAACGAAAGTCACACCTGAGGGTGCGAGGTTCTTTTGCGCCCCGCCATATATGAGGTCATATTTTGAAATGTCGACCGGACGGCTGAATATGTCGGAACTCATGTCGCAAATCATGCGGACGTTCACATCCGGATCCTTGCGTATTTCTGTGCCGTAGATAGTGTTGTTCGAAGTGTAATGGAAATAATCCACATCACCGGGTACTACAAAATCTTTCGGAATGTAGTTATAATTTTTGTCTTTGGACGAAGCCACTACGTCAATGTCTCCAAAAAGCTTGGCTTCTTTTATGGCTTTGCTTGCCCATACACCGGTATCAAGATATGCAGCTTTTTTTGCAAGCATGTTCATGGGAACCATTGCAAATTGAAGGCTTGCGCCGCCACCGAGGAACAACACGCTGTAACCCTCGGGAATTTCAAGGAGCTCTTTGAACAGGGCGACAGCCTCGTCCATCACAGCCTGAAACTGTTTGCTTCTATGAGAAATCTCAAGAATTGAGAGACCCATATCGGCAAAATTGTGTACTGCCTTGGCAGTTTCTTCAATAGTATACTGGCTCATGATGCTCGGGCCTGCATAGAAATTGTGCTTTTTCATGTGATTTAAAGTTTTAGTATTGGAATACGTGGCAAATTTAATTGATTTATCTTGTATGACAAAATAAATCAGAAAAAATATTAGAAAAAAGAAATACTGTCATAATAGAGCCTTGACACTCCGGGTGCGATAGAAATAAGAGGAGGGTCTAATTCCTCAATTTTTCAAGGCGTTCCCACATTTTCGCTTCCTGCGGATTGTCACAAGGAGTCCAGAATCTTGTACCGGCGAGCTGATCCGGGAGATATTGTTGTTTTACATAATTCCCGGCGAAATCGTGGGCATATTTGTATCCTTCATGGTAGCCAAGCTCTTTCATGAGTTTTGTAGGGGCGTTGCGGAGATGCAGGGGGACCGGAAGGTTGCCGGTTTTTTCAACCGCTTCCATTGCGGCGGCTATTGACATGTATGCCGAATTGCTCTTGGGAGAATTAGCGAGATATACAGTACATTCTGCAAGAATTATCCTTCCTTCCGGCCATCCTATCTTGTGCAATGCATCGAATGTCGCGTTTGCCAGAAGGAGCGCGTTGGGATTGGCAAGACCGATGTCTTCGGCTGCAAGGATTACGAGTCTCCTTGCTATGAATTCCGGGTCTTCACCTCCTGCGACCATTCTAGCGAGCCAATATATCGCCGCATCCGGATCGCTGCCGCGTACAGATTTAATGAATGCGGAGATTATGTCATAATGCATCTCCCCGTTTCTGTCGTAAGCTGCCGGATTTTCCTGAAGACGTTCGGTGACTGTCTCGTCTGATATTATCACAGGCTCATTTTGTGGTGTGGATTGTTCAAGAAGATCCAGGATGTTGAGTAATTTTCTGGCATCACCTCCGGAGAATCGGAACAATAGATTCTTTTCTTTCACGAGAACCTCCCTTCCCCCGAGTATCGGATCTTTTTCCAAAGCCCGAGCCAAAAGGATGTCAAGGTCTTCGGAGTCAAGGGATTTTAGCGTGTATACCTGTGTGCGAGACAAGAGCGGTCGGATGACCTCAAATGACGGATTCTCTGTTGTGGCTCCTATCAGTGTGACAATTCCTTGTTCCACGGCTCCGAGAAGGGAATCCTGTTGGGATTTGCTGAAGCGGTGAATCTCGTCAATGAATAAAATAGGACGAGATTTTGTGAACATGCTTCTTGATTCGGATTTACAAAGTTCGATCACCTCCCGCACATCCTTTACTCCCGATGTCACTGCGCTCAACGTGAAAAACGGTGCATCCGTGGTTTTGGCAATAATCTTTGCGAGTGTTGTTTTTCCTACCCCGGGAGGTCCCCATAATATAAATGAGTTTATTCTTCCGGACGCAATCATTCTTCGGATGATTCCATTTTCTCCGACAAGATGTGCCTGCCCGATGTAATCATCAAGAGAAGTGGGACGCAAACGTTCGGCTAATGGAATATTGTTATTCATGTCGTTCAGCTGCGGTTTGAACAAGGACGTTAGGGTCAAGCTCTTCAAGAGAATCAACTACTAAGTCGGAATATGGGGCGATGATTTCTTTCCCAAGAGTGCCCGCCACACCTATGACAAATGCACCGGCGTTATGCCCCGCCTTTACGCCTTGAAGAGAGTCTTCGAACACGATGCAATTCCGGATATCTCTGCCGATCTTCTCTGCGCCGAGCAGATAGCCTTCCGGATCCGGTTTTGATTTTGAAATAAGGTCAGCGGTCACGATAAAGTCGAAAAGTCCTCTGAGCTCAGGAATTTCTTCATCGAGGTGAGACATCTTATCGTTGTTGCTGCTGGTCACCAGTACGATTGGTTGTCCGAGTTCTTTCAATGTTTTAAGAAGCTTTTCAGCTCCCGGAAGATATTCATATTTCATTCTCGCTTCCAGTTCATACAGCCTTTTCACAACATTTCGCTGTATCTCCGGATCAGGATAATGATCTGCGAGTATTTTGTCAAGAGTGCATCCCTTGATCACTTTTTCAAGAGAGTGGGTGCCGGACGGATACTCACTGTTTACTTGTGCCCAAATTTTAGAATATTCTGTTTCGCTGTCGATCAGAACACCGTCAAGATCAAATAAAAAACCGGACTTATTGTAAAGTGTCATAACTGAAATGTCTTGATTTGATAAATTCTGATACAAAAATACGAAAAAATCGGCAGATATGAGTTATATTTGCAATTTGAAAAAGTAAAAAAAATGATAGAAGACGTTTCACTAAGAGTATCTCCCAAGATAGCATCCACGCCGACATTGCTCAAGCGCGAGGCGGCTGCACGAGTTGGCTTGAATGAAAGGGAAATCAACGACATGAGGATAGTGCGGCGTTCAATTGACGCGCGTCAGCGTAATGTGGCGGTGAATGTCGTGGCGAGAGTTGCGTCTGGAGATGATCTGACCATCACGTCAAAATATAAACCTATGGAGTTCCTGCATGTGCCTGACGAGGCACCTTGCATAGTGATTGTAGGTGCGGGTCCTGCGGGTCTTTTCGCGGCATTGAAAGCTATAGAACTCGGCATCAGGCCAGTCGTGTTGGAACGTGGCAGTGACGTGGATACAAGAAGGGTAGAGCTTGCCCGGATAAGCAAGGAAGGGAAAGTGGATCCTGATTCAAATTATTGTTTTGGCGAAGGTGGCGCCGGCGCGTATAGTGACGGAAAACTGTTTACCCGGAGTAAAAAAAGAGGAAATGTCGATCAAATATTGCATCTTCTTCATCAGCACGGAGCCTCATCGGATATATTGATAGACGCGCATCCACATATAGGCAGTGACAAGCTTCCCGATGTTATAAAAAATATCCGGGAAACTATAATTAAATGTGGGGGAGAGATCCGATTTCATGAAAAGGTGGTTGACATTATATTGGAAAACGGCAGGGCTACAGGCGTCAGAACATTATCGGGAGAGTGTGTGATGGGAGCGGTCATCCTCGCGACAGGACATTCCGCGAGAGATGTATACCGTTTTCTAAATAATAACAATGTGGAGATGGAAGCAAAAGGTCTTGCCATAGGTGTGAGGCTTGAACATCCCCAGAGACTCATAGACGAGCTGCAGTATCATTCAAAAGATGGAAGGGGAGAATATCTACCTCCGGCGGAATACAGTTATGTAACTCAAGTTGACGGCAGAGGGGTATATTCCTTCTGTATGTGTCCGGGAGGTGTGATAGTACCAGCGATGTCAGCTCCGGGACAATCTGTAGTCAACGGCATGTCGGCTTCCGCACGTGGAAGCCGATGGGCAAACTCAGGGATGGTCGTTGAATTGCATCCCGGAGATATTCCCGGATTTGAAAAAGAGGGCGTTCTGGAAATGCTTGCTTTGCAGGAATCATTGGAGAAGCGTTTTTTTGAAGAATCAGGCGGTACTTTGAATGCCCCGGCGCAGCGCATGACGGATTTTGTGAATGGCAGGTATTCAAAAGATTTGCCAAAGTCTTCTTATCCGGCAGGCATCCATTCATCAAGATTAGATCACCTCTTGCCCGAAGAGATAGCGCGAAGACTGAAATTGGGATTCATGGCGTTCGACAGAAAATGTCATGGATTTCTATCGCATGACGCGGTTATGGTGGGATTGGAATCAAGGACATCGAGTCCGGTTCGTATTCCGAGAGATAAAGATACTTTGTGTCATGTTGTCATAGAAGACCTGTATCCTGCCGGAGAGGGTGCGGGATATGCGGGTGGCATAGTTTCTGCCGCTATCGACGGTCAACGTTGTGTGGAGGCTTATCATTCAAAAATTAAAGGAAATTAATAATGGCTATAATATTAAATATCGAAACATCTTCAAAGACTTGTAGCGTCGCCTTGACAAAAGACGGGGCGGTGGAATTTCAGCTTGAAGATACGGAAGGAATGAACCATGCGGTTAAACTTGCACCCTTTGTTGAGCGTTGTATGGAAGAGGTTCAAAGAAAGGAATATGTCCTTGATGCCGTTGCCGTAAGTCTTGGTCCGGGTTCATATACAGGGTTGAGAATCGGATTGTCTCTGGCAAAAGGACTGTCTTTCAGCCTTGATGTGCCATTGATAGGGATCTCGACATTGCAAATATTGGCTGTGAAGGCAATGTTTAGAAGCCTTGAATGGCAAGGAGACGAGATTCTTGTGCCTATGGTAGACGCAAGAAGAATGGAAGTTTTTTCCGGTGCCTTTGATTTTTGTTTGAATGAAGTTGTAAGTGAAGGTCCTGTTGTTCTTGATGCGAACTCTTTCTCTGATCTTCATGACAGGCGAAAGGTGGTATTCTTTGGAGACGGGGCGGCGAAATTTAAAGAAGTATATTCAGGTGTTAATGGAGAATGGCTTGAAAATCTAAATCCCCACGCCAAAGATATGACGGCATTGTCGGAGAAATATTTCAGGGAGGGGAGATTCATTGATATTGCGTACTCTACACCGAACTATCTGAAAGAATATCAGACCACAGTTCCAAAAAATAAATTAATTCCGGTTGGTGCCGGAATAAACAGAATAAAAGAAGATTAATACATAAAGACAAATATGATTCCATATAATACCGGAGAGTCCAAACTTTTGATGCCGGAATACGGCAGAAATATCCAGCGTATGATTGATCATTGCATGACAATCGAAGACCGTGACGCACGCACGCGATGCGCATATGCCATTGCAGATGTGATGGCGATTCTTTTCCCCTCTATAGTAGGAGAGAAGGGAGACCGCCAGAAGATCTGGGATCACATAAATGTTATGTCAAGATTTGAACTTGATATAGATTTCCCGTGTGAGGTTATCAGCCGAGATCAGCTTGCCCCGGGGCATGCCAAGATACCTTATACAGGCACATTTACCAGATATCGTCATTATGGAAGGAATATCCAGTCAATGATCCGGAAAGTTGCTGATATGGAGAACTGCGTTGAGAAGGATCAACAGATTTTTCTCCTTGCCAACCAGATGAAGAAACTTCTTGTAATGCAGAATCCGGAGACCGCAAGTGATGCAAAAGTATTTGTGGATATCGCAGATATATCTGAAGGAAAAATCCAGATAAATCCTGATAATTATCGTCTGAATGAATATATAGATACTGCGAATGCTTCTGCCGGTAAGACTAAAAAAAGAAAGAAATAATACCTTATAATTTTTATCCATGAGTTCTTTAATTGTTGAAGGTGGTCACAGGTTGCATGGGTCAATCACTCCGCAAGGGGCTAAAAATGAAGCTCTTCAAATAATTTGTGCAACTTTATTGACCCCGGAGAAGGTAACTGTCAGCAATATCCCGGACATTGCTGATATCAGGAATCTGATCTCACTTATTGAAGAAATGGGCGTAAAGACAGAACGTCTTGATTCCCATACGGTGAGTTTCGAGGCGAGAAGCATTGACAAGGAATACCTGTTTTCAGAAAAATTCCGTAAAAAGGCACAATCCCTGAGGGGATCTGTAATGATAGTCGGTCCGTTGCTTGCAAGATTCGGATATGCCACATTGCCCAAGCCGGGTGGAGACAAGATAGGCAGGCGCCGTCTTGACACTCATTTCCTCGGGTGGCAGAAGCTTGGTGCCAAGTTTGATTATGATGAGGAAAACAAATATTTTCATATCACGGCTTCCAAGGGTTTGAAGGGATGTTATATGCTCCTTGACGAGGCGTCAGTCACCGGGACCGCCAATATTATAATGGCGGCAGTAATGGCAAAAGGCACCACAGTTATATATAACGCGGCGTGTGAACCATATATACAACAGCTTTGCAAGATGCTTGTAAGGATGGGTGCCAAGATCGGCGGGATAGGATCAAACCTACTTACAATCACCGGCGTTGAATATCTGAATGGCACAGACCACAGAATGCTTCCTGATATGATAGAGGTAGGTAGTTTTGTGGGGGTTGCCGCGATGACCGGTTCTGATATCCTTTTAAAAGATGTAGGGGTAAAAGATCTCGGGATAATGCCAGACTGTTTCAAACGACTTGGAGTCAATATGAAAGTTGAAGGTGATGACATTCGTGTAAAACAAGACAAGATCTATGCCATAGACTCTTTTATGGATGGATCTATCATGACGTTTGCCGATGCCCCGTGGCCGGGACTTTCTCCTGATTTGTTGAGCATATTTCTCGTTGTGGCGACCCAGGCGAAAGGAAGTGTCCTCATTCATCAGAAGATGTTTGAAAGCAGATTGTTTTTTGTGGACAAGCTTATAGACATGGGCGCGAAGATAATATTGTGTGATCCACACCGTGCGGCGGTAATAGGTGCGGGCAAGTTTCACTGCCTGCATTCCACCAATATGGTGTCGCCGGATATAAGGGCAGGTATCGCCATGCTCATAGCCGCGCTCGGTGCCAAAGGCACGAGTCGTATTCAAAATATTAACCAGATCGACCGGGGATATGAAAAGATCGATGAGCGTCTTAACAGACTCGGTGCGCACATCTTCAGAAGTGACAATGATTGATGAGAAAGATATAAAATCTGTTGGCAAGTTTCAGAAAACACATGCATTGAAAGGAGAGCTTAATGCCATACTTGATATAGATCCTCAATATGTTGAGGAAGGCAATGCTATAATTCTGGATGTGGATGGGATTTTTGTGCCTTTTTTTGCATCATCTGTAAGACCAAAGGGATCCACTTCTTATCTGATAAAGCTTGACGGGATTGATTCTGAGGAGGAGGCAAAGCCTTTTGTCAACAAAATCATATATGGTATCAAATCAGAACTTGCTGCCTTCCTTGATCTTGAAGAAGATGATATTCTTGAGGATGATGACATGGTAGGGTATCGTATAATTGACGAGGCAAATGGAAGTGAGATAGGTAAGGTGGAGTCGTTGGATTCATCTACAGATAACCTATTGTTTGTAGTTATTACAGGAGATGGGGAGGAGATCTTTATTCCAGCTGCTGAGGAATTTGTTGATGAGATCAATGATGATGAGAAAATTATCAAAATGAGACTGCCTGACGGTCTGCTTGATTTAAATAAAAAGGGATAATTATGGACACTAATCAATATTCATTTGATGAGGATAATGCAGTAAGATTCATAAGGGCTGAATTGCCTCCTGCGGTCAGCGACAAGTATGATGACGATGATATTCTCTGTGTAGTCGACGTGATATGGGACTACTATGAGAAGAAAGGTTTTCTGTCTCTCAATGACATGGAGACGGAAGAAGAGCAACTTGATGTGGATGATCTGACAAAATATGTGAAGAAGGAGATCAAAAACGACGAAGAGTTGATAATGGATCCAAAGGATATTGAACTTGTGGTAAAAGCGGAATTGGACTATGAGGAATCATTGGAAAATTTTATTTAACGGATTCGCTGCATTTGCGTTATTGGCTATTTCAACCATTCCTTGTGCAAGTGCCGCTCCCAAAAAGACCGAGGATTCAGACGTTGGTAGAATAGAAGAACTCGATAAAATGGATTTTATAGAGATGTTGAATTCTGTTGACGTTAAAAATGCATCTGAATTGATTCAAAAGTTTCAGACCAAGGAGGGGAAAACCCGGTTGTTGAACGGGAAATATAACCCTAAAGGAGAATGTACGGTGGAGGCTTACAGAAATAAAGAGGTGCTTCTTGTGACAATCCCGGCGCATCTGTTGTTTGCTCCCAATATGACAGAACTGCGTAAAGAGGCTGCCGATTATCTTGCTCCAATCAGGCGATATCTCAAAGATCCTGACATGTATCGGGTAATGCTGGTAATGCATACAGATAATACAGGTTCTGAAGCGTATCGGGAGCAGCTTACAACAGACAGGGTGAACGCGGTTTTTGATTGGTTTGAGGGATCAGGGGCAGACACGCGCTATCTTTTTTCTTATTCATTGGCTGATGATATGCCGTTAAGACAGAATGATTCTATGGATAATCGGGATAAGAACCGTCGTCTTGAAATTTATCTTCTGCCTGGAAAAAAAATGGTGGAGCAAGCCCAGAAGGGTAGGATTGCATTTTAAGTCTTATAAAAATACAAGGGAATTGATCAATAAATTCGATTCCCTTGTATTTTTATAACTCTACTTCGAGGGGTCCGTCGATGCGTAATGAATGCATATTGGAAAGTCCCAGTTTCTTTGCTTCGTCAAGAAGCGCTTTTTCTCTTTTTTTTCTTATTGACGAATGGAGTATGATCCTGTCAAACTTTTCAAGACCGGGAATGTCCTTTAAAGAGACATCTCCCAATCCGGAACTTAGTAAAAGGTATTTTTTCCTTTTTTGGGATTTGTATGATTTATTTAGTGTTGTGTATAGCTCTTCTCCGGATCTAATCCAGTTCGGGAGACTGTCTGCAAAACCTTTGCAGTCTACAGAAATAATGTCGGAATGTTTTCGGGAGATTCGGCTGACCACATTTCGAGGAAAGGTGGTTTTATCCTGATTGTTGTTTTCATAAAACACCATGGATATTTCGTCGTATTTTTTCTGAAAGATCATGCTGTCGGCTGGAGATGATGAAAGAATCGGGGCGGTGATCACCGATCCAATTAGAAATAGGGATGCGGTTACTGTCACAGCTATTTTTTTTCGTTTGTTTATGGCGTAGCCCAATATTAGAATCCCGATTATCCATAAGATAATAACAGGCAATGTTGTTTGAAACTCAAGTGTGTAATTCCCGAAAGAGATAATTTTATCTATGACAGAAATGAATATTTCGTATCCTTTGTCAAGGATGTAAGAAAGGAGTCTGATATCGGTACCGAACATCAAGAATCCTGTGTAGAGAATAGATACCGACATATATAATGGAAGCAAAGGCAACAGAATAAGATTTGCAGGCAGGAAAAGAAGTGGAATCCTTTTAAAATAGAAAGAAACAAGCACCCATGTTCCCATAGTGGCAACAAGGGATACGAGTATTGCCGACACTATGGCATGCATTTTGGGATGGGAATGGCGATTGACCGGATTAAGTTGACTTGCAAACAATAAAATACATGCCACGCTCAGGAAACTCAATTGTAATCCGACGTCGTATATTGCTGACGGATCAAGAAGAATTATGATAAATGAAGATGCCAGTAATGCGTTTCCTGCATTGCGTCGTCGCTGGAATGTGATGGAAATGACAACGAATGTGGCCATGACACATGCACGGAATGTGGAGGGAGACAGCCCTGTCAAAAATGCGAATCCCCAGATACCTGCCACTGAAATCCAATAACGTGGGATATTCCATCCCGCCATGGCAAGAGGGAAAAAAATTCCCATTATTATTCCCATTATGATGGCGACATGCATCCCGCTTAGAGCCAACATATGTGCGACTCCTGCATTGCTGAACGAATCTTTCACATCTTGTCTGAGTGAAGATCTGTCTGCTAAAAGGAGTGCCGCGATAAAGTCTGAAGTCTGCCTTGCGAGAGATGATTTTTCCAGCGCGATCCCTATCTTGTCTCTCCATGACTCGGAACGGGCGTATATCGAATTGTTATATCCTTTGAGACTTATATCGTCGGATGCCGCTTTCGCACGATAAATATAACCTTTTCTGTTCATCCTGTCGGCATATCCGTCGGAATGATAGTTGGGATCATCGGAGATGGGGGAAAGTATTCCTTTGAAAATAATTATATCACCGCGTTTTGTTGAAAATCCGTCGGTTGACAGGAGAATTTTCAGGTTTTTGCATTCTCTTGTTTCTCCGGATTTAAAGATAAGGTTATATAATTGAACCTTAAGAACGTCACCCCGGGCATATGCTTTTGATTCGATTACTTCTCCTTCAGCGCCGACGACAGAGTTCAGTTCAGTCTGATCAAGCACGTCGGGTTTATGATAGAATGCCGCGAAATATCCTATGCCTGAAAAAAGGAGGAATACCCATATTTTATGGAAAGGGTTGAGCTTAAAAGCGTTTAATGGAGTTTTACTTCTTAAGAGTATAAATAAGTAAAGTCCGAGTGCGAATGCAACCGGAATAAAGCCCCAGACAGGGCCTTCAAGATAATCTTCAAGCAATATGCCTGCGATAAGAGCTGAAAGAGGAATAAGAAAAGGCATGATCAGGATTGCCAGATTTCCCATGCGGCTACAGCTTGTTCATGAAGCATGTCAAGACCGTTTTTGACTGTCGCGCCATATTGTCTGGATTTTCTCATGAACGCTGTAATTTCCGGATTATATACCACATCATAACATAAATGTGCGGATGTCAGAAACTCATATGGAATGTCAGGGGCGTTCTCTATATCAGGCCACATTCCGAGAGGCGTGGTGTTGACTATAATAAGGTTGTCCCTTATAATCTCCGGGGTGATGTCTCTATATGATATTGAATTTGCCGAACGTGTCCTGGAAACGGTTGTCACCTTTATACCAAGTGATTGCAATACGTATATTACTGCTTTCGATGCACCTCCCGTGCCGAGTACGAGCGCGCGTTTCATATCAGGAGACAGAAAGGGGAGGAGCGTATTCCTGAATCCTATAGCATCGGAATTGTGCCCTGAGAGTGTAATTACATCATTGGTTCTGTCAATTTTGACAACATTTACAGCGCCTATCTCTTTTGCTTCATCCGAGAGGATGGAAAGATAGGGGATTATCTGCTGTTTATACGGTATAGTTACATTAAATCCCTTGAGATCAGGATTGTCGTTTATCAGGTTTACGACATCTGAAATATCAGGGATAGGAAACAGTTGATAAGTTTCATCGATGCACTCATCCTTAAATTTCTTATTGAAAAAGAGTGCAGAAAAGGAGTGTCCGAGAGGATTTCCAATTAATCCGTACATAATATTTTATAATTTTTCCGGATTATGCCACAAGCATAATCCGGAATTTATTTTTTACCAGATCACAACTCTTTCAGATTCCGGACGGAACATTGTGTCGCCGTCTTTAATGTCGAATGCCTTGAAAAATGGTTCGATATTGCGTAAAGTGACATTTACGCGGTTTTGTCCAAGGGAATGAGGGTCGGTTTTGGTTCGTGAAAGTATTTCTTCAGGACGAATGTTCCCTGCCCATACGTTGGCATATGCGAGATAAAATCTTTGCAGAGGTGTGAATCCGTCAATATCCGTCATCTCTTTGTCTTTCATGGAATCCAGATATGCTGTGAGGGCAACACGCAGCCCCCCCTGATCCGCGATGTTTTCTCCGAGTGTGAATTTGCCGTTGGCGAATACCCCGGGAGCTACTTCAACCTGGTCGAATTGATCGGCAAGGGCATCGGCAAGAGCGGTAAAGCGATCTGCATCTTCCGGGAGCCACCAATCTTTCAGATTACCGTCTTTGTCAAACTGTCTTCCCTGATCGTCAAAACCGTGAGTCATCTCATGACCGATAACAACTCCGATAGCTCCATAATTTTGGGCATCATCCGCAGAAAGATCGAAATATGGAGCCTGCAGGATACCGGCGGGGAAACATATTTCGTTAGTGGTAGGATTGTAATATGCATTTACAGTCTGAGGAGTCATATGCCATTCCTCTTTGTCAACAGGTTTATGGAGCTTTTTGTAGTTGTCTTGAGTATACCATACTGATGCATTGTATACATTTTCAAGATAACTCTTGGAAGGGTCAATCTCAATCTCGGAATAATCCTTCCATTTGTCGGGATATCCAATCTTGACGGTAAAGGTGGCGAGTTTCTCATGCGCTTTTGCCTTGGTTGAGTCAGACATCCATGTAAGATTGTCTATGTGTTTACCCAATGCAGTCCTCAGGTTCTCTACCAGACCTGTCATGTACTCTTTGTTTTCATTAGGGAAATACTTGTTGACGTACAACTCGCCGACGGCTTCTCCAAGCATTGAATTGGGAATAGTCATCGCCCTTTTCCAACGGGGTTCCTGTTCTTCTTTACCGCTCATTACTCTGCCGAACATTTCAAAATTGGCATCCTGAAAATCATCGCTCAATACGCCTGATGAGTCGGATACGGCTTCAAAAACAAGATAATCTTCGATTTGTTGCGGGGAAAGAGTGGGGAGATAATGATTGATAAAATCCATGAAAGCCGGAGACGCGACATTCGCTTCGGTAAGTCCTTCCACACCGAGGTCATTAAAATAAGTATCCCAATCGATATTGCCGTATCTCTCGCGTATTTCATCCATTGTTTTCAGGTTGTATCTCAACTGTGGATTGCGACGTTGTTCCCGGGTCATTTTATTTTTTGCGAACTCCGTCTCAAGAGTTATGACAGATTCCCATACTCTTTGCCGGGCATTTTCGTCATATCCGACAAGTTCCATCATACGTTTTACATATTTCTCATATGCGGCAAGTATCTTGGCATTTGTCTCGTTCTCCTCAAGATAATAGTCACGGTCGCCAAGACCGAGTCCGACTTCACCTATATGAAGGATATTACGGTCTGAATTTTTAGCATCGGTCCCTACCCCTGTAGTGAAAAACGAGCCTGTTATCCCATTATGCATCCAAGCGAGAAGGTGTATGAAATCTTCAGGTTTGGAATTCTTTATCTTGTCTATAAATTTCATTACAGGAGCAGCCCCTTCATTATTGAGCCGTATGCTGTCCATTCCCATTGAATAGAGGTCACACACTTTCTGGGCGTTTGTGCCCTTGATTTTTGAATCAGGATTTTCAGAAAGATTTGTGATCAGTTCCTTCAGCTGTTCCCTGGCATTTTCTCTCAACTGGTCAAAAGTGCCAAATCGGGAATACTCGGGAGATAGAGGATTGTTTTTCATCCATCCTCCGCAAGCATATAAATAGAAATTCTCTCCGGGTTTTACAGCCGGATCCAGATTTGTTTTGTCGATCCCATGAGCTGCGGCAATTGTCATTAAAGGTACGCCTGCCGCTCCGAGAATCATTTTTTTTAGATTCATATATGATTTGTTGTCTTGTTTGTCCATAATGAAGCAGTCAAATATAATTACACAATTAGAAGCTGTTAACCTTCATGACGAATCTTGTCAAGGTTTCCCTGTGCGTTTTCCCATGAAGTCATCGCATTTTCGAGTTGGCTTGAGATGCGGCTGTATTCGTCAAGAACCTCTTGAGTAGCGATCCCTGATGCGAGCTTTTGTTCCAGTTCCGATTGTATGCTCTCCAAACGAGTTATTTCATCTTCTGCATTTTTTACAGCTTTCTCTGCCTTTTTAATGATTTTGTCTCTTTCTTTTTGCTCGGCATAGGTTAGAATTTTTTCGTCTTTAGTGTCAGTCACGCCGGATTTTTTATTTCCGGCTTCCTGTCCTGTCGTTAAGCCGGGACTGTTCTTAAGCGTAGAAGAACGTTCAAGATCAGAAAGGTTTTCAATTTTCTTTTTTCTGAGAAAGTCATAAATTCCTCCTAAGTTTTCAATAACTTTTCCACCTCCGAATTCATATACCTTATTGACGAGACCATCAAGAAACTCCCGGTCATGGCTTACTACGATCACAGTTCCATCGAAATCCCGTATGGCATCTTTTAAGATGTCTTTCGTAAGCATGTCAAGATGGTTGGTCGGTTCGTCCAATATAAGGAAATTTACAGGTTCCAACAAAAGTTTGATCATTGCGAGCCGAGTTTTTTCACCACCCGACAGCACTCTAACCTTTTTGTCGGAAGCTTCGCCTCCAAACATAAATGCGCCAAGAATATCTCGAATCTTGGTCCGCATGTCACCGGTGGCAACATTGTCGATGGTTTCAAAGACGGAGAGATTCTCGTCAAGCATCTGTGCCTGGTTTTGTGCAAAATATCCGATCTTAACATTGTGTCCTATTTTCAGATGACCATCGAATGGGATTTCACCCATAATACATTTCACCAATGTGGATTTTCCTTCACCGTTTTTACCTACGAACGCCACCTTCTCTCCTCGGCGTATAGAAAATTCCACATTAGAAATCACTACGTGGTCACCGTAAGATTTTTCAAGGTCTTCAACAATCAGTGGAAAATCGCCTGAGCGTGGAGAAGGCGGAAATTTAAGTCTCAGTCTTGAATTGTCGACTTCATCAACTTCTATAGGTACGATTTTTTCTAATTGTTTTATTCGGCTTTGAACCTGTACGGCTTTTGTCGCTTTATATCTGAAGCGTTCTATGAAATCTTTGGTTTCCGCGATGAGTTTCTGCTGATTTTCATAAGCTCGCAGTTGTTGCTCTATCCGTTCCTGCCTTAATTTGACAAACGGTGTATAGCTTACTTTATAATCGTAGATTTTTCCACAGGATATTTCTATAGTCCGTTTTGTCACATTGTCAAGAAACGCACGGTCATGGCTGACAAGGACAACAGCCTTTGCCTTAGACTGAAGAAACTGTTCCAGCCATTGGATGGATTCTATGTCAAGATGGTTGGTCGGTTCGTCAAGCAGCAGCACATCTGGATTGCTAAGCAAGATCTTTGCCAGCTCTACGCGCATTCTCCACCCCCCGGAGAATTCACTTGTAGGACGATTGAAATCTGAGCGCAAGAATCCAAGCCCTGTCAATGTCTTTTCTATTTCAGCGTCGACATTGGATACGTTTTCCATATTGATCCTGTCAGTGAGACTCTGTATTTTCTCCAGTAATCTGAAATACTCCTCACTTTCAAAATCATGAAACGATTCGACTGTCTTATTTAATCGTTTCAGTTCGTCTTCCATTTCGAATCTTTTGCGGAAAGTCTTTTTTGTCTCTTCCAGTATTGAGGTGTCGTCGGCGAGTTTCATTTGCTGAGGAAGATAACCGACAGTGATTTCATTCGGTTTGGAAATGTTTCCGGAAGATGGAGACTGTAATCCGGACAGTATTTTTAACATTGTGGATTTTCCAGCGCCGTTTTTGCCTACGAGTGCTATTTTGTCGTTTGGATTTATGACAAAAGACACGTCTGTGAAGAGTGGACGCGCAGAGAATTCAACGCATAATTGATTTATAGATATCATTTCTTTAAGCCTTCTGTACCTTTCTTTGTGATTCTTTCCACTTCTTTTGACTGACTGACTGTAAGCTTGGATTCATCCATCAGAAGACGTTTCCCGATTGCAAACACAGTTATTATCTCCTCACGTTGTCCTTCTGAAAGGTCATCATTGTTTTCTGATGCAAATTTAAGCGTATCATCTATACCTGTTTCATACATTTTAATGAGTTCGGAATAGTCTGACTCAGTCATTTCGGATTTTTGGAGCAATTCATTTGCTCTTGCGCAGTCAAAACCTGATGAACAGGCTGTTGCCGTAATCGAAAGAAATATCAATATATAGTAGAAAAGTTTTTTCATAACCGTAAGGTTTCATGTGGCGACATCGTGTTATCCATAATTAAAGAACACATAAAAATGGATGACACTCCGTGCGCCGGATTATTTATCTTCAAAGTTAAACAAAAAAAAGCAAATAAACAAGGGAAGCTTTCCTACAAGGAAAGCTTCCCCAAAAATGAGTAAAATTTGCTTTATAATAATGTCTATGAATGAGATCAGTTGTTCATGCTGACAAAATTATTTGTGCCCGCTTCAGGTGAGGAAGAGACGACAAGTTCCTGACTGTCCATGGATACCTGGCTGTTGCGGATGGCGTTTACTCCTGCACTGTTTGTCTGACCATAAGATACTGCGAAGTTTCCTTCAAGTGTATTTCCGGTGACTATGAGTATATTGTATAGTCCACCTCCGGCAGGTGAGGAGTACACAGCGGCAAGTTCACGTTGATTGTTGGCTCCAATGACCATATTCCTGACAGGAAGGTTTTCCATCATGTATATGAATTTGTCGCGATATTCCTGTGCGTTCTCGGAAGCGGAACTGACAGTCGCTGTTTTTACGTTCTTGATTGAAGCGTCGGGTGAGATCTGGATGGCAGATACAGATTTCTCTGACATTCCTGTCATGCCGGAAAGTGCGTTATAGGCTTCAGAAAGAGAAGTGTCGGCAAAACTTGCGAAGGTTGTGGCAGCTATAGCCGCTATAGAGATAAAAATCTTTTTCATAGCTGATATTTTTAGCAAATATTCATTAATAATTGGAGGATTATGTGGTGAAGAATTCAGTTTAAGTGTGGATGGAATATATTATTCGACTACCGCCATCCCTATAAATTCTATTACATCAACTGTAGGTGTCACAGCCATTACCAATTCATCTCCTTCCAGACTTACTTCACTGTTACGGATAGCATCTATGCCATCGGCAGTGGTCTGTCCATATGCCGCTACATACGGACCGCCTTTCTCTCCTACGAGGAACAGGACATTGTATACTCCGTTATCGGATGGCTCAGTGAAAGCACATGCCATTTCACTTTGATTATTAGCTCCGATAAGCTGATTTACTACCGGAAGACTCTCATAAGTATAGATGAAATCCTGTGCATAGCGTGAGCCTTTGTAAGTGACGCTATGAAGATTTGTGATTGTCACGCCAGGAGCAAGCTGCACATCGTTGATTGACTTTTCCACCATTCCAGGATTGTTGACCAGAGAGGTGTATGCGTCGTCAAGAGAGATTTGTGCAAAACCGGCGAAGCTGGTTGCAGCCAAAGCAATGAGAGTAAGGAATAACTTTTTCATAAACATTGATTTTTAGCATTAATTATGATATTAAAACATAGATATGACACATAAGGTTCATTCTTAATAATTAAAAAAGTGGGAATTTTAAAGGAAGCGCCCAAAAATAAAGTTTTTGTATTTTCTGACATATGTCCGGGATGTCAATGCGAATTATGTGTGGGGCGTTCCAGATATAATACAAATAGGGTGGATCAAAGACTAGTCTTTGATCCACCCTATTTGTAGAATCATGCGTTTATTACATCATGCCGCCCATGCCACCCATTCCTGGGGCTCCCATGGGTGCGGCAGGGGTCTCTTCTTTTTTATCAGCGATGACACACTCTGTGGTGAGGAACATTCCTGCGATGCTGGCTGCATTTTCAAGAGCCACGCGTGTTACCTTTGCCGGGTCGATGACACCAGTTGCAAAGAAGTTTTCAAATGTGTCAGTGCGAGCGTTGTATCCGTAATCGCCGTTGCCCTCTTTTACTTTCTGTACAATCACGGCACCTTCAACGCCTGCGTTGGCTACTATCTGGCGAAGTGGTTCTTCGATTGCGCGGCGAACGATCGCGATACCGGTATTTTCGTCATCGTTATCACCCTTGAGCTGATCCAGTGCGGGAAGACATCTGATGTAAGCTATACCGCCGCCGGGGACAATGCCTTCTGCAATAGCAGCGCGTGTGGCTGAAAGAGCATCGTCCACACGATCTTTCTTTTCTTTCATTTCAACTTCAGATGGAGCTCCAATGTAAAGCACAGCCACACCACCGGCAAGCTTGGCAAGTCTCTCTTGCAACTTTTCCTTGTCGTAGTTGGAAGTTGTGGTCTCTATCTGAGCCTTGATCTGGTTGATGCGGTCAGAAATAGCTTCTTTTGAGCCGGCGCCATTTACTATTATGGTGTTGTCTTTGTTGACGGTGATCTTCTCGGCAGTTCCGAGATCCTGAACATTAGCCTGAGCGAGTTGCATTCCCTTTACTTCACTGATTACAGTGCCACCAGTCAATACTGCGATATCCTCAAGCATTTCTTTGCGTCTGTCTCCGAAGCCCGGAGCTTTGACTGCACAGATCTTCAATGATCCACGGAGACGGTTTACCACAAGAGTGGCAAGTGCCTCATTGTCGACATCCTCAGCTATGATAAGGAGCGGTCTGCCACTTTGCGCTACGGCTTCAAGAATAGGTAGAAGGTCTTTAAGATTTGAAATCTTTTTGTCGTAAAGCAGGATATAGGGTGAATCCATCTCGCATTCCATCTTTTCGCTGTTGGTCACGAAATAGGGAGAAATATAGCCACGGTCAAACTGCATGCCTTCCACTACATCTACAGTAGTCTCAGTGCCTTTTGCCTCCTCAACAGTGATGACACCTTCCTTTTTGACTTTCTTCATAGCCTCAGCTATAAGTCTGCCGATCTCTTCATCATTGTTTGCGGATACGCGAGCGACATTTTCAATCTTATTGATGTCGTCGTCCACTTCCTGACTTTGAGCCTTGATGCCTTCCACTACGCAAGACACTGCCTTGTCGATACCGCGTTTCAGATCCATAGGATTGGCACCTGCAGCCACATTCTTAAGACCGACATTCACGATAGCCTGCGCAAGGACAGTTGCGGTGGTAGTGCCGTCACCGGCCTGATCTCCGGTTTTTGATGCGACTTCTTTTACAAGTTGCGCTCCCATGTTCTGGAAAGGATCTTCCAACTCAATCTCGCGTGCGACCGATACACCATCTTTAGTGATGTGCGGGGCACCGAATTTCTTCTCAATTATCACATTGCGTCCTTTAGGACCAAGTGTGACTTTTACTGCATCAGCGAGGGCATCCACGCCATTTTTAAGCTCTTCACGAGCCTTGATATTGAATTTGATTTCTTTAGCCATTGTAGTTGAAATTTTTTAGTAATCTGCCATTCAAAAGCGACAGGATCGTATGGGGACGATAAACGATCATTCAACAATAAATCAATTAAATGTTGCTGAAGCTTTAAGCGGCGATGTTGAAAAATGATCAGTCAATAACAGCGAGAACATCGCTTTGACGCATCATAATGAATTTTGTACCCTCGAATTCGATTTCGGTTCCCGCGTATTTGCCATAAAGAACCTCGTCTCCGACTTTGAGGATCATTTCTTCATCCTTGGTGCCATTGCCAACGGCGAGCACTTTGCCACGGAGAGGCTTTTCTTTTGCTGAATCAGGGATGATGATGCCACCGAGTGTGACTTCTTCTGCGGCTGTGGGCTCGATAAGAACCCTGTCAGCCAATGGTCTAATGCTCATATTTTAGATAAAATTATGTTTTAATGTTTCTATTGATGGTATTTTCAAATATCGTGCCAAAAAAATGTAACGTGGGTCATTACACTAAAAGGGAAACATTTTCATTGTGAAAATGTTTCCCTTTTAGTGATTTTTAGCTTTGGCGCTTATTGGAGCCAGCAGTGTTTTCGATGACTATGTCTTAGCAGATTATTCTTTTACAAGAATGTAACTTCTATGTGGTGCCAAGGCTCCTTTCAAAACACCTTTTTTTACTTTAAATTCTTTGCCGTAGACTTTGTCCTTATAAGTTCCGTCAGGTAGCCCTGTGGGTAGATTGACAAAATTGGCAAATTTTGATATGTTTACAACAGCGGCGCCTTTCTTCCCTCTGTTTACGAGTAATACCTGCCCATTGTCAGAAATCCTGACATCTTCTTTCTGACCGTTCATTGCGGTGCGGAATTTATTTACAGCCACTACTTCAGGATGGAAAAACTCATCGTTTCCTCTTGCGCCGAGAATGTTGTCTCCCCAATATTTCTGCCGTGTTGAACCTGCGGGACGGCTAAAGAACAGAGGCGTGCCGTTTTGCCTTGCAGTGAGGAAAACCCATCCGGTGCGTATCTGTTCATCGGAAAGATGGGCAGACTCATGAGCGTTAGCATATGTGTCATGGCTTTCTACCCAGGTAGTAAGGTGTTCCGGGGCGGCAGAATGGTGCCATTCAATTATGTCCAGCCCATTGACGGATCCCTTGTCCAATGCCTCGCGAAGAATATGCCCGTATCCTGAGGCTGTCTGTCCGAAATATTCCGCGTATTCGGTTTCCGGAACGTTCCGGTCTTGCAGCACTTCCCCATAAACGAACAAGGAATCATAAGGGACTGCAAGTTTGACGCCTTTCACGGCTTTTCTGCCTGTAGCCACATCCCAGAAGTCATTCTCCTTGACACCGCTTGCGCTGTCGACAGGGTCTGAATGGACTCCTATGTGCTTGGCTGTATCATACCTGAAACCTTTCACTCCAAGGCTCAAAAGATCATTGACGAATTCCATATAATATTTTTGGAAATCGGGGTTTTCGGTATTTACATCCGGTAGTGCACCGGATCCCCACAATGTGCATTGCAGTCTGTCATTGTAGTCTTTTACGGGTTGCAGACCTTGTGAATGGAACATTTTGTCCCTACCTCCGACAGCTTTGTAAAAATCTTCGGAGACAGCGTCGATGTCAAATGCGGTATGGTTGGGGAGTACATCCACTATAATATCTATATTGTATTTGGCAGCAGAATCCATCATCTGTTTCATTTGATCTCTGGTGCCAAGAATGTTGTTTCCGATTTTCCAGTCAGTGGGCTGATAATAATAATACCAGTTGCCTTCGGTGACATTATCATCGAAAATCTTTTTCCCGCTTCCTTCGGGTGCATAACAATTTTGAACAGGAGAGGTCTGTACCATTGTAAAGCCAGCCTCTGCAATCTGTCGCATGTTTTCGGCGATTGTCGGGAAGTTCCAGCTCCATGCATGAAGAATAGATCCAGTGTTTGTGGCGTCAGGGTTGTGCGTGACGCGGTCTTTTGCCATTACAGTGCCTGCGACCCCGGCACAAAGGGACAGAAGTACGATTTTTTTCATTTTGAAATAATAAGAATTTTCACGGTTGTGAGAAAATGCCGGGAAAATCCGGTGAACTATTAGGTATCCTGAAATGATAACGGTTCTGATGTCAAAGTATTATATTTGCATGATTAAATAATAGATCTCCTTTTTTATAGGTAGGTGGAGGCATACGTTTTTTATTATAGATGCACATAATCTGCGTCTCTGTGCTGAATTATAATTTATCTTAAATATCGGATGTCATCTTGTCAATAACTTGCGTTATGTGTTGAAATTTACTAATTTTGTAAGAAATAAGGATAATAACAACTTAGTTGTATAACCCCTCACATGAAATTAATTAATCTTTTTACCATATTACTCACGTGTGCGTGTTCCTTTGGAGCGTCAGCCCAGACTGACAAAACGCTCCTTACACATAATGCCGTGCACGACCAATTGCTTGCAAAAGCGAAATCCTCTCATATAGACAAGACAGTCATAAAAGATCTTATAAAACAAGATGTGGAGAGAAGGGAAGAAGCGAGCAGTGATCATGATCATCTATCGTCTGAAACCGCCATGTTGATAAATGACTTATTGTCGGAGGCGAACAGTCATATGGGAAAGCGTTACCGTTCCGGAGCCAAGGGTCCTAAGGCTTTTGATTGTTCCGGTTTTTCAAGTTACGTGTTCCGGCAGTTCGGCTATTCTTTAGGCGCATCTTCCCGGGATCAATACGTGCAGGGCGAAGCTGTCGAAAAGCAGAATCTCAGAAAAGGGGATCTTGTTTTCTTTACCGGACGCAACAGCAAAAGCAACAGAGTCGGTCATGTAGGCATAGTCGTAAGTGCCGATAATGAAAACGGTACTTTTAAGTTTATACACGCAAGTACTTCACAGGGAATCAAGATTGATTCAAACGATGGTTATTATAGCCGACGTTATATAGGCGCAAGAAGAATCATAGTGGAATAAACCCACAAAATACTTGTATACGGCACAAAACAGGCAGTTTGTCCATTAATGGACAAACTGCCTGCTTTGTGCATAATATTTGATAAACAAAACTAAAAAGCTTGTTGTTATAAATTGCAAATGACTGTAGACGGTCATAATAGAATTGTAACAACAAATTATTTAACCATGCATTTTACCCCGAAAGAACAAGACAAGCTAACTCTGCTGATGGTAGGTCTCATCGCGGAGAGAAGACTGAAGAAAGGTCTTAAGCTTAATTATCCTGAATCTGTGGCGTATATCACGAGCGCTGCTCTTGAAGGAGCACGAGAAGGAAAGACTGTTGAGGAAGTCATGCACGACGCTGCCAACGTCCTCACTAAAGATCAGGTTATGGAGGGTGTCGCGGATATGATCACTCTGCTTCAGGTGGAGGCGGTTTTCACTGACGGCAGCAGGCTCGTAAGCATTCATCATCCAATAAAATAAATTCATTCTATCATAAGCTGTTCCCGACATCATCGGGTTTGCTCTAACCGGAATCTATTTATCAACCAAACACAAATTATAAGAAAACAATGGATCAAGCAAGCAATACAACCGGATATACTACTCCCAATGGTGTATATTCAGGGATTCCAGATATCGCCTATCCCAACACTCCGGGATTTACCCCTTCTGAACCTGTGCCTGTCGGAGGTGTCATCCTTAAGGATGATCCTATAGATTATAATGTTGACAGAAGGACTGTGAAACTTACTGTGCGGAATACAGGGGATCGCCCGGTGCAGATCGGTAGTCATTTTCATTTTTTTGAAGTGAACCGTTATATGGAGTTTGACCGGCCAAAGGCTTTCGGCTATCATCTCAACATACCGGCCACCACGGCAGTGCGTTTCGAACCGGGTGAAGAAAAAGAGGTGGAGCTTGTAAAATATGCCGGCAAAGTACGCGTGATAGGGTTTAATGATCTTGTCAACGGATATGCCGGTGGCGAGGACTCGCCTACCTTTTCTCCAAAGAATACTGAAGCTATACGCCGCATGAAGGAGTATGGTTTTAAGTCAGTGCCAGAAGAGGAAGAAGAGGCCGAATATTCCAATAACGTTAAACAATAAAGCGCACAATCAGATATGGCAACAATATCAAGAAAAGAATATAACAATCTTTTTGGCCCTACTGTGGGTGATAAGATTCGACTCGGCAATACAGATCTGTATGTTGAGATTGAGAAAGATCTCAGAACATATGGAGACGAGGTGGTCTACGGTGGCGGTAAAACCCTCCGTGACGGTATGGGTCTGGCAAATGAATGCACAGAAAATGCAGGAAGCCTGGATCTTGTAATTACAAATGTCACTATTCTTGATCCATTGCTGGGTGTCATAAAGGCTGATGTCGGAGTCAAGGATGGCAAAATTGCCGGCATCGGTAAGGCTGGGAATCCTAATGTGATGGAGGGTGTCTCTCCGGATCTTGTAACGGGTCCGTCGACAGATGCAATTTCCGGAGAGCATATGATCCTAACAGCTGCGGGCATCGACGGACATGTGCATTTCTGTTCACCGCAGCAGGCTATAAATTGCTTGTCGAATGGTATCACTACTTTGATCGGCGGTGGTGTCGGTCCGACTGACGGAACTAACGGCACCACTATCACTTCCGGAAAATGGAACATGGCAGAGATGCTTAAGTCAGCCGAAGGTCTTCCTATCAATGTCGGATTTTTGGGAAAAGGAAATATCACAGGTCATGAAAATCTAAGTGACCAGCTTGTGGCAGGTGCCTGCGGCTTCAAGATTCATGAGGACTGGGGATCCACTCCGGCTGCGATAAGAAGCTGTATGGAAGTGGCCGACAAATATGATGTGCAAGTAGCCATACATACGGACACTCTTAACGAAAGCGGATATGTGGAAGACACAATCGCGGCGATAGACGGCAGGACTATACATACCTACCATACGGAAGGTGCCGGTGGAGGCCATGCGCCGGATCTCCTGAAAGTGGCATCTATGCCGAATGTGCTGCCTTCGTCCACGAATCCTACTCTGCCTTTTGGAATAAACTCGCAGGCTGAATTGTTTGACATGATCATGGTATGTCATAATCTTAACCCTACGATCCCATCGGATGTGGCATTTGCCGAGAGCCGTGTGCGTCCGGAGACACAATCCGCAGAGAATATATTTCACGATCTGGGTATAATCTCAATGGTGACATCTGATTCACAAGCTATGGGCAGGGTAGGAGAATCCTTTATGCGTACTTTCCAGATGGCTTCTTATATGAAGCAGGCGAGAGGCAAATTAAAAGAGGACGCAGAGGGGAATGATAATTTCCGTGTCTTGCGTTATCTTGCGCAGATTACTTTAAATCCTGCGATAACCTATGGAATAAGCGACGTACTCGGATCGATTGCAAAAGGAAAAATGGCGGATCTTGTCTTATGGGAGCCTGCATTTTTCGGAGTCAAGCCGCAGCTTGTCATAAAGGGCGGTCTCATAAATTGGGCGAATATGGGAGATCCTAATTCTTCTCTTGTGACACCTCAGCCTAAGATAATGCGTCCGATGTTCGGAGCGGAAGGACAGGCGCTCCAAAACACCAGAATGAGTTTCGTATCACAGGCAGCCTATGAGAACGGTATAAAAGATAAACTTGGTCTTGAATCAATTATCTATCCAGTACATGGAGTCCGTCAGCTGTCGAAAGCTGATATGGTGCGCAACACGGCGACGCCACACATTGAAGTCAATCCCGAGACATTTGAAGTCACCGTAGATGGATATAAAGCATATGTGGCGCCTGCTAAAGAACTTCCGCTGGCACAGTTATATTGGTTCAGCTGAATCTTCATGCGGTGAGATAAAGACAAATCTTATAATAATGAACCGGGGAGAATCCCTATGGTCTCTCCCCGGTTTTTCCCTATAGACAGAACTATGAAAATTTATACTTCCATACTTGGCAATATCAATCATTCGGAAGAATGGGCAGATAAATTAAAGAAAGCCGAAATAGACTATATATTCCTTGACCAATGGACAGCCCAGAAGTCACGTTTCCTGGGTAAGGGTGTAAGCGGTGCGGAATATCCTATCGCTCTTGCAAGGCATTCCCAGATCGTCGACGGAGATATAATAGATTACGATCCTGAATCCAATAAAGCGTCAGTATTGAGGATAGAACTAAATCCGGTACTTGTAATTGATATGAGTGGACTTGTGGAGATGGATCCCCGCGCGATAATACGTATCTCAGTGGAACTCGGACATGCCATAGGCAATCAGCATTGGCCTGCCGTAGTCAAAGAAACTAAAGTGTATGTGCCGTTGACAGTAGACAAGAAGGTTATGGAATCTGTAATGGAAACACATCACATAGAAGGGATCACATATGAATTTCAGAAGGGTATGGAGATAATTCCGTATCTCGCGCCCCATGAGATCAGAAGATTGTTTGGCGGCGCGGGGCAGGAAAGCCATAGCCATGATCATGATCACATCGTACATTATGATCCATCGCATCACCACCACCATCATGACGGTCATAAAGGAGGAGGTGGAATACATCAAAATAAGATGCCTGATAATTGTGGGTGTAACTAAAATATTTAGATCATGGGTGATAATTCCGATGTTATCAGGGTAATGCGATTGCTCCAATTTACGGATTCGACCTTTCCTGTAGGAACATTCTCATTTTCCAACGGTCTTGAGACCGCATCATTAGAAAAAATAGTGACTGACGCCAAAACGCTTGAAGATTTTGCAAGGTCGCAGTCAAGACAAGCGGCTTTCAGTGATGGAGTGGCGGCTTTACAGGCACATAGGGCTTTCCTGAGAGGAGACTATCCTTATTGTAAAAAGTGTGATAGTTATCTGATGATGTTTAAAATGAATACCGAGTCGCGCATGATGATCACGAGAATGGGTAAGAAACTTGCGGAACTCGGGGTTAAGCTGTTTGATGAGCCGGTGATAAAAATGTGGCTGGAGGATATACGGTCCGATAAAACCCCGGGGACATATCCTGTGGCTCAAGGGATAATTTTCGCAGCGGCAGGAATAGGGGAGAGGGAACTCTTTTGTTCGCATCAATATGGCATTGTCAACATGGTTCTGAGCGCAGCTCTCAGGTGTGTGAGAGTTTCTCACTATGACACCCAACTTATTCTTGAAAAGATGGCAACGGAAGTGGATCAGCTTTATAATCAGGCATCGCAGATGGATCTTCAAGACATGAATGCCTTTTTCCCGGAACTTGATATTCTGGCATCCCTTCATGAAAAGGGAAATATGCGGATGTTTATGAATTGAAGAGTAAAAAGAAAGTTTGTGTGTCAAATTATATGGCAACGGGAATCATTATTAATAAATTAATTCTCTAATCTTTGAAAATATTATGTCAAATACCTGTAGAATCGGTATCGGTGGACCTGTTGGATCCGGTAAAACCGCACTTATAGAAGCCATAACCCCACGTCTTCTTGAACTTGGGCAAAAGGTGCTTATCATCACAAATGATATAGTCACTACAGAAGATGCCAAACATGTAAGAAAAACACTGAAAGGGATTCTGATGGAAGACAAAATAATAGGAGTGGAAACAGGGGCATGCCCCCATACCGCCGTAAGGGAAGATCCGTCGATGAACATAGCGGCTGTGGAAGAGATGGAGGCAAAATTTCCGGATACCGATATAGTCCTTATAGAAAGCGGAGGTGACAATCTTACTCTCACTTTTTCTCCGGCACTTGTGGATTTCTTCATTTATGTGATTGATGTTGCTGCCGGGGACAAGATCCCACGGAAGGATGGCCCCGGAATTTCCCAAAGTGATATTCTGGTGATCAATAAGACGGATCTCGCTCCGTATGTACACGCCGATCTTAATGTAATGGATCATGATTCAAAACTCATGAGACCGGGAAAACCATTTGTGTTTACAAACTGTATGACCGGAGAAGGTGTGGACGAACTTGTAGATCTTATATTTAAAATGGCTTTGTTTGACAAAGCGGAAAACAAATAATTCCTATGATTGCGCAAATAAAAGAGAAGACAGCTGCTCCGGAAGTAGATTTCTCCAAGGCGCGTGAGATGGGGAGGTATCTTGCCGAGCCGGAAGCCATGTATGTAGGCGCCCCCGGCAAACACGGGTATCTTCGTCTTGGGTTTGAGCTTGACAATTGTGGAAAAAGCATACTGAGAGATCTTGACAGAAGACATCCGTTGATTGTGCAGCAGGAACTGTATTTTGATGAGGGAATGCCGGAAATGCCTTGCGTGTACATCTTGTCGTCCGGAGGTCCGAATGTGGATGGCGACCGTTATCAGCAGGACATAACTGTAAAGCAAGGCGCTTTTGCTCATGTGGCGACCGGTGCGGCTACAAAATTGGCAGAAATGAGATATAATTATTCAGGGCTGATTCAGAATATTGTGCTTGAGGATAATGCGTATCTTGAATTCCTTCCTGAGCCTGTCATCCCCTGTAGGCATACCCGTTTTATCTCTGATACCAGATTATGTGTCGCTGAGAGTGCCACAGTTGTTTATTCTGAGATCTTTATGGGCGGAAGGAAATATTATAATGACGGGGAACTTTTTGAATATGATATCCTATCGGTCTGCTCCCATGGGGAAAGACCTGACGGGACTCAACTTTTTCGTGAAAAGTTTGTAATTGATCCGAATTTATATAATCCCAGAAATCTTGGCGTGATGGGGGATTTTGATGTATTTGCCAACGTCATTGTCATGACTCCTCCAGACATGGCGGAAGATATATATAATAATACAACCGTTTTTATAGATAAGAAAAATATGATCGCGGCAGGAATCACAAAACTGCCTTTTTCTGCCGGACTATTGTATAAAGTTATCGGCTCCGAACCCGGTCCTGTAAAAAAAATGGTAAGGGAGTTTGCAAGTTCTGTAAGAACCGCAGTGAAAGGGAAGCCGATACCTCCCGAATTTCCATGGCGCTGAATAAAGTGACCGCAAAAGTCAGTATTTCAAGACTTTTGCGGTCACTTTATTTGCTCAGAGATCAGTTTGGCATATACATGCTCTAAATTTTATAGAAATATCTACAGAAGATTAAAATTGTCAGCGTCTCTCCATGCTGGAAATTTATCACGAAATGCATTCAGGTCGTCCTGCCTTAGTGTTGCATAGCGAATGTCGCTGTCGTTAATTGAAACGGTGATATCCTTACCTTTATAATCGATGGCAGTAGCGCAACCATTGTAGTTGAATCCTTTTTTATCAGAACCCTTACAGTTGACACCACATACATATGACTGATTTTCTATTGCCCTTGCATATAGGAGTTTGTGCCATGCGTCAATTCGAGACGCAGGCCAGTTTGCCACCGCTATCAGCAGATCATATCCATTTCTGACATTTCGGCACCATATCGGGAATCTGAGATCATAGCAGATGATGACTGCTATATTCCAACCCCGATAGCGTACTGTCATTCTGTAATCTCCCGGGGAGAACAGCTTGTCTTCCCCCGCCATTGAAAAAAGGTGGCGTTTATCAGAAAAATATTCATCTCCGGAGGGTTCCAGAAAGAAAGCCCTGTTAGACAGCAAGCCTCCCGTATCTGCTATAAAGCTTCCTGTTATAGCGACGTTATATTTTTTAGAAAGATTCCGCAGCATGCCTATTGTCTTTCCTGAATTTTTTTCAGAGAGGATCCTCACATGTTCTTTATCCTCACCAGAAGGGAATCCTGTTGAAAATGTTTCAGGCAGAATGACAAGATCTGTTTGCGGATGAACGTTTGAAAGCTCTTTTTCAAATGTTTTAAAATTTATAGCCTTGTCTTCCCATTTAATTTCCAATGGGATCATGGCAATCTTCAGGTTATTGTGATTCACGGTTCAAGCTTTAAATTTTTCAGGATACAGAGCTCCATCACCATAGGATGAATAGTAGCCGCGGATGTATTCCATATCTTTTTCAATGTTATTAGAGGGAATATATTCGTCTTTTATGACAATGTCTTTATGTTTATAATCAATATATCCCAATTGTATCGGCACCTTCGCTCGATACGCTATGTAGAGAAATCCGGTATGCCATTTCTCTGTGAGGCTCCTTGTCCCTTCCGGAGTGACCGCGAGATTTACATATTTTCTTGTGGAAAACATTTGTATGACCCGATCTGTAAGGGATTCGCCATTTTTCTTACGTGGAACCGGAATCCCTCCGAGACTTCTGAGCAGATATTTAAGAGGGAAGAAAAACCAAAACTCTTTCATAAGAAAATTGGCTTCCCTTCCCAATGATTTATATGCAAAAAGACCAAGAATGAAGTCCCAGTTGGAGGTGTGAGGAGCCACGCATATGACGCATTTTTCGCGATAGGGTGCCGTTATATCAACTTTCCAACCGGAAAGCTTTAGAATTTTTTTCCAAAGATTCATTGTCAGTCTCCGTTACGTGTATGCCTGTCAGCCGGCTATTTCTTTTTTGTTCTGTTCTTTTACAGCCTGAGGTATTGCGGCGTTAAAGATTTTGAGGGCAGCCTCTACTTCTTTTGAGAAGTCATCATTTATCTTTACAAAAAGTTTCTTGTAGAAACCTTTTTTCTCGGCAGAGTATTCTTTGATGTCGACAAAAGCTTTCACGCCCTTGTCAAAAGTGACGTTGGCGTTGCTTTGTGCTGCCCCTACAGCCCCGAGAACTTGTTCGATGGCTTTTGCTATAGCGTTCCTGTCAACTCCATCCACGTTGTAATAGGTGGACATCATCGCTTCACATGCCGAAGCTCCTATAGCTTCAACATATTTCTTAAATTCACGTTTGTTTGCCATATCTTTTATATTAAAAAAAGTCTTGATATTTATATAACATAAATATCCTTGGATTTATTGAAAATTCCGTGAGGAAATTTTCTTTTCCATCAGTCTCGTCTTTCTTTTCTTGCAGCATCTATTCTGAGGAGTATGAACAAAAGTATTGTAAAGCCCCATAAGGCTGATCCGCCATAACTGAAAAAGGGTAGAGGGATACCTATCACCGGACATAATCCGATTACCATACCGATATTTATGCAAAGATGAAATATCAAAAAGGAAACCACACAGTAGGCGTATACCCTTCCGAATGCTGTACGCTGTCTCTCCGCTATGTATATCAGACGTAGTACGAATGACAGGAAAACAGCAAGAACGGCAGTTGAGCCGATAAACCCTTCTTCTTCTCCAATAGTGCAGAATATAAAGTCTGTGTGTTGTTCGGGCACATATTTTAGTTTGGTCTGTGTCCCGTTGAGGAAACCTTTGCCTGCTATGCCTCCGGAACCGATGGCGATCTTTGATTGATTGACATT
This sequence comes from uncultured Porphyromonadaceae bacterium, assembly GCA_947174235.1. Classification (GTDB taxonomy): domain Bacteria; phylum Bacteroidota; class Bacteroidia; order Bacteroidales; family Muribaculaceae; genus Lepagella. The sequence continues at coordinate 58,257 of CAMWID010000005.1, forward strand.
ATATCCTGCTCCCCTTAAATCCTCTTCAATCCCGAGCGCTACTTTTATACGGGTCTGCTGGTGTGGCTCAAGAACATTCCCGAATACATAATTGACGGAAAAGAGGAATAATACGGATATTAATGCGAACGAGACTGTGACAAGAAATTTCTTGATCTTATGATGCAACATGGCAAGAAGCGTATAGACCATAGCCAGTCCTAATATGGAACAAAAATATATCGTTCCATTTATTGTCACGCCGCATAATGATAAAACAGACACGATCAATGCTGATCCGATAAATCCGATGATAACGTTCCTTGAAATAATGAAATCCCTGCAGTAGAACACTAACATGAGGGAATATATTAGTATTATGAATATAAATACGGAGAACTCACCCACAGGGATGTCAAGGATCAATGGTTCCGCGAATTTTACCGCCACCACGAAGTATAAGACCGCACAAAACACTGAAAACAGGACCAATCCACTCATCCCCTCTCTGTAAAGGACGAAAATGAGTGAAAAATAAACCAGAGCGCTTCCAGTCTCCTTCTGAAGGAGGATAAGGCATATGGGAAGAAAAATGATGATGAGTGCCCTGAAATAGTTACTTATTTTTGCATTAAGAGAGAAATTATAAGAATTGAAAAGCCTTGCAAGGGCGAGAGCTGTCGCAAACTTTCCAAATTCGGCAGGCTGGAGACTTACCGGTCCGAATACAAGCCATGATCTTGATCCCTTTATGTCAGGTGCGAGAAATATAGTCGCTATAAGAATCAGGATTACTATTCCGTATATGGGGTATGCATAGGCTTCATACAGCCGAGAGTCAAGAAGAAGTATAATTCCCCCGATTATAAGAGACAGACCGATCCATAGAAACTGCTTTCCCGAGAATTCGGCAAAATCGAAAATGCTGGCGTTGTCAAAATCATAGCTCGCCGCATAAATGCTGACCGCACCTGCTGACACAAGCAGGATGTACATAAAAATCGTGATCCAGTCAAGCGACCGGAACACGGATATATTTGCTTCAGTGTTTTTTGACTCCACTGCTTATAATTGTATTAGAGTTCAACATTCTTTCTTCAAGACCTTTGCGTGCGTCAGAAATACCACCTGTAAGGTATTTCTCCATCATAAGACTTCCTATGGGGACTCCAAAAGTAGCTCCGAATCCGGCATTTTCCACATATACGGCAATCGCTATCTTGGGGTCATGGTATGGAGCGAATCCCATAAATGCGGAATGGTCTTTTCCATGAGGGTTTTGGGCGGTACCTGTCTTTCCGCATACTTCGATACCGGGAAGCGCGGCTGTGCGGCATGTGCCTCCCAATACTGCCATGCGCATACCTTCCGCAATATCTTCGTAATATTCCTTTTTGATGTGTGGCGCATGTTTTTCCCTATACTTTGCATCGATGACAGTATCTGCAACGGATTTTACAACATGAGGCGTGTAGAAGTATCCTCTGTTTGCAATCGTGGCACATAGATTGGCGATCTGAAGAGGCGTGGCGAGCACTTCCCCCTGACCTATGGCAACGGATATGATTGAGTTCGCACTCCAGTGCGGACCTCTGAAAGACTTGGAATAAAAATCAGAATTAGGGATAAAACCTCTGCTTTCAGACGGAAGATCAACTCCTAACTTATAGCCATATCCCATTTCTACAAGATAGTTTTTCCATATCTCGAATTGGTCATATGGTTTTGTACCACGTTTGTCTATCATATTTTTGAATCCCCAGCAGAAATAGGCGTTACAAGAAGTCTGTAGCGCCGGTTTCAACGCGATGGGGGAACCATGTCCGTGACAACCGACCCTAATTTTGTTGATATATCCGTGGTAGCATGGGTATTGTGTGGCAGTAGTGATTATGCCTTCCTGTAGGAATATCAATCCTTGTGTAGGCTTAAATGTAGATCCCGGAGGATATGCGCCTTGTAGCGCGCGGTCATACAAAGGCTTATAAGGGTCCTTGACAAGGCTTGCATAATTTTTTCCACGGTCTTTACCCACAAGTAGTGACGGATCATAATTCGGGGATGTGACAAGTGCAAGAATTTCACCGGTGGCGGGCTCTATAGCCACAATTGCTCCGATTTTGTTTTGCATGAGTTGTTCTCCATAAGCCTGGAGCTCCATGTCGATAGAAAGTTTTATATTTCTGCCGGACACGGGAGCGATATCATGCTTGCCGTTTTCATACTTACCTTTGATTCTTCCGTAAGCATCCTTCATCAGAATCTCGAATCCTTTTACTCCACGAAGATGTTTCTCATAACTTTTCTCAATGCCGAGGTCACCAGTATAGTCTCCCGACCGATAATATCTGTCGGCTTCCACGTCAGCTGCAGACACTTCCCGGATATTGCCAAGAATGTTGGACGCCGCGTTATAATTATATTGCCTTACAGTTCTTGTCTGGATAAAAAAACCGGGGAACAGATAAAGTTTCTCCTGAAGTCTTCCGTAATCCTCCTGTGAAAGATGGGATATCAACTTTTGAGGCGTATATGCGGAATATCCCGGATTTTTTCTGGGATTTTTCATTTCCGCCCATTTTTCCATAAGTTGTTCTTTAGTGATGTCAAGCACGTCGCACAAAGATAATGTGTCGAAATCACCGACGTCTTTGGGAATGATCATGACATCATATGCAGGCTGGTTGAACACTACCAGGCGTTCTTCCCTGTCATAGACGAGACCTCGTGCCGGATAAATCACTCTACGGAGAAACGCATTGCTGTCGGCATTTTCCTTATATTTGTCTTCACTTACCTGAAGGCTGAAGAGCCGGAAGATATAGATGACGACTATAAGGCAGATAAATCCTCCGATCACATACCTGCGTTTTGCAAGCTTATAGTCTTTTCTCACGATTTCTTAATAATTAAGCTGTCTATTGCGAGCAGCATGACAAAAGTCAGCAAGCAGCTTGAGGCTGCTAAAATTACAATCTCTTTTACTTCTGCAAAATTGAAATATTCAATTGTGAATGCCATGAGGCAGTATAGTCCCACCATTGTGATAAGGTATTTGCAGTATATGCCGACACCAAGAGAGGATAGTGACGGTGTAAGATATTTAGTTTTGTCGTCCTTGGGGATGTAGGCATAAAACACGGGACGTTTCATTGCGGCAAGCAGTGTGCAAGCCAACGCATTCACTCCGAGCGTGTCTGCAAAAATATCTACACATAGCCCCATCGTAAAGGCAAGGGTAAAAAGTATTCCTTTACCTAAAGATATCGGAAGGCGTATTATAAAATATATAAAGATAATGGGTACCGCTACATTGAATATGGCAATATGATTACAGATCAATACTTGCGCAAGCAAGATCACTATAAACAGAAAAGAGAATTTAATTATTTCCTTATTCATTATCAATATTCATGTCATTTGCCCGGTTTGTAATCAAAATTTTTTAAAGAATCAATTTCAGGCTTGTACTCATCTTTAATGACACGCACAGTGCTTAATGCGCGGAAATCAGATGTAAGCCTTATCTTGAGTACAAAAAAATTATCATCGGTTCCTTTGACCCTGTTCATGACAATTCCCACAGGAATTTCAGGGGGAAACGTGGTAGAGAACCCGCTTGTCACGATCGTGTCACCTGCGTGAAACTTTGCATGACGTGGAACTTCTTCCACGTACGCGATGCGCGGGTCTCCTCCTTTCCACGATAGAGAACCAATATATTCTGTCCCTTTGATTTTTACAGAAAAATGTTGTGTCTCGTTTAACAACGAGATAACTCTTGAGGTATGGGCTCCTGTGACATTTATTATACCGGTTATCCCATTTTGATCAACAACTCCCATTCCTCTTTTAACTCCGTCAGCTTCGCCACGATTGATTGAGAAATAATTCCGGGGATGCCTTACACTGTTATTGATCACAGTCGCGGAGATATAATCAAAGCGCTCATCATAATTCTTGTTTTCAGCAGTATCTGAAAGCTTGGTCTGATATTCTGCGATCTGATGTCTCAGGTTGAGTACTTCATTCTCCAGCATGGCATTGCTTGCCTGCAGGCTTTCGTTGATGCTTCGAAGATGAAAATACCCGGTTATTTCAGATGCAGTTCCATTGATTGAGCTGACGACCATATTGGCAGAACTAAGATAAACCGAATGGTGATATGAATTATGGCTGAAAAGAAGCACAAAGCTCAACAACACATAGAACACAAAAAGGAACCATGTGCCATATCGGATTATGAAGTTCAAAAGATTTCTCACCTGTTTACGTGTAAAAGCCGCCCCCTGCAAGGAGGCAGCGATTAATATCTTTTATCCTAACAATTGATATAAGATAAAGTTTATCGGATCAGGAAAGAGAACCGATTTATGTTCTTGAGCGCCACACCGGTGCCCTTTGCCACAGCGTGTAAAGGGTCTTCCGCGATCTTGAATTCGATCCTTATTTTATCAGAAAGACGTTTTGCGAGTCCCTTCAGCAACGCTCCACCTCCGGCGAGATATATCCCGTTTTTAACAATGTCGGCATATAGTTCAGGGGGTGTTTCCTCAAGGGCGGCAAGAATTGCTGTCTCCATGCGGGAGATTGACTTGTCGATACAATGGGATATTTCCTCATATGTGACCGGGACTTCCATCGGAAGCGCTGACATTCTGTTCGGACCACGTACAATATAAGGTTCCGGCGGATTGTCAAGTACAGGCAAGGCTGACCCGACGTTGATTTTTATTTGTTCCGCCATTGTTGCGCCGACTTTAAGATTATGGACGCGCCCCATGTGTTCCTGAATGTCCATTGTCAGGTCATTGCCGGCAAGCCTAATGCTTTTGTTGCTTACAATGCCCCCAAGGGAAATTACTGCGATTTCAGTGCTGCCTCCACCTATGTCAACAATCATGTTGCCTTCGGGCGCCTCTACGTCAAGTCCGATACCGAGAGCTGCCGCCATAGGTTCGTATATCATATATACATCCCTTCCCCCGGCATGCTCGGAAGAGTCTCTGACGGCACGTATTTCTACTTCTGTGGAACCGGAAGGTATGCAGACCACCATTCTCAGAGAGGGTGAGAACCAACGCCTTTTTGAACTTACCATTTTTACCATACCACGTATCATCTGTTCTGCGGCATTGAAGTCGGCGATGACTCCGTCTCGCAGCGGACGAATGGTGCGTATGCCGGGAGGTTCTTTCCCTTCCATAAGGTGAGCCGGAGTGCCGACAGCCAAAAGTTTGTCGGTCTTGTTCTCTATGGCGACCACCGAAGGTTCGTCTACGACAATTTTGTCATTATGAATTATAATGGAGTTGGCAGTACCCAAGTCCATCGCTATTTCTTGAGTGAATGAAAAGAGTCCCATATTTTTGCTTTAGAATTTTGGGGAAGGTTGTCACAATTTTGTGGTTGGGAGAGATGTTTGTAAAACCAATTGCAAAGTTAATCAAAAAAAATAAGGTGTTGAAATAAAAAACGCAATTCGAAAATAAAAAATGTAAAAAAGGCGCTGCTTTTGTAAGCAAGCGCCTTTTTTTATATTTTGGTCCCGAAGTTTGAAAAACTTCGCAGGAATCAATTGGAGAAATATGTCTCGAGTGCATAATTGATGCTCTCAAGGACGTTCTGGATATCTGAATCATCCGGTTGCATAGACTGAGCCTTTTCCGCTATTTGTTTTGCAGACTCGAAATAATTTGTCTTGATGTTCTGACGTGCGGCTGTTGTCTCAGGAGATGAACCTTCCAGTTCATTCCATTTTATTGTGCCCAGACGGAAGATCTTTTTGCTCGCATTTTTGAGAGTCTCAAAATCTACGTCTGGAAGCGAAGCTGCCTTACGGTAGTCTGCCTCGGATTCGGCATCCTTTTCGGCACGGTCATATACATAGCCTCTGAGTCCATACAAATTGGCGTTATCAGGATTCTGGGCAATTACCTCGTCAAGCTTTGCGAGAGCCTCATCAGTTTTTCCGTCTGTTACGATCGAATTGATCATGTTGTTGATGAAAATAGGCTGCTCAAGTCCGAACTTTTCATGTCCGGCTTTCGCCACGTCAAGAATTTTTGCCTGCGCTTCATTCATTCTTGACTCGTCTTTCTGGGCTATGCTCTGCCAGCATGCGATCTCATAGATATAGCATTCGGGCTGTTCATATCCGGCGAGACGGGCTTTGCGGAATGCGTTGGCACTTTCTTCCACGGCATTCCCTGAATATGCAGAAAGACCTGCATTGAAAAAGGATGTGGCAATCTGAGAGGGGTCGATCAGTTCTGCCATTTTTCCAAGCATCCCTGACTGAGGGAGATCTCCATAAATCATGAATGCCTCATAAGCCTGGGGATAGTAATCCTTGTTGTTGAAATAATCCGCGCCGGCAGAGAAGAAGTCATTTGCATGGCCACCGATCTTTCCGATCATTTCTTTAGAATATTTGGGCTTGATCTTCCCTTTCTCATCAGGGAGACTGTCAAGCGGAAGCGCCTTGATGAAATATTTATATCCCTGGAGCAGTTCGTCAGCCATAGCGGTGCCCTGTGCCGATGCGTCGCCCGGGTTGATCATCTTAGCCTTTGTGGCGTTGTCAAATGCGTCAAACTCGATTTTGCCGGCAACATAATATGTGCGGGCGTCATTTTGGGTCTCCGGATTTTCCATGGCCTGCTTGATAAGGTTGCGGGCCTGATTGAGTTGGTCAGTTTTTCCTGAAAGCTTCGCCGCCTGATCGACGGTGGCTTTCTGTGCGCTTGCCGTGCCTATGGCAGCCATGCAGAGCGCAAGTGTGAGAAATCTGTTCATTGATTATTTGGAATTAAAATGTGAATCTGAATCATTATTCATCCATATCAGAGTCTTTCTGTTCTGATCCTTCGTCAAGTCCGGATCCGGTTGGGATCTCATCCTCATCGATAAGTCCTGGAATGATATCTTTGGAAACAGACGTGTCTTTATTGTCAACAAATTTCTGGATATTTTGTTCATCTCCGTCCTCGATTTCCTCGGAGGGATCAGAATCAACCTTGCATACTGAAGCTATCTTGTCTCCGCGTTTTGAAAGGTCAATCAGTTTAACGCCTTGCGTTGCTCTGCCCATTACTCTTATGCCATCAACCGGAAGACGAAGTGTTATTCCGCTTTGATTGATTATCATAAGATCGTTGGAGTCATTGACATTCTTTATGGCTACGAGCTCACCGGTCTTTTCTGTCACATTTAGCGTTTTGACTCCCTTGCCTCCACGGTTGGTCACACGGTAATCTTCAAGAGGTGATCTTTTCCCATAACCGTTTTGGGAAACTACCATTACTGTCTCATCGGGAGCGCCGGTCATTGTTATCATTCCTATGACTTCGTCGTCTCCTTCTCCAAGGGTCATTCCACGTACGCCGGTAGACATTCTGCCCATTTCTCGTACTTTGCTTTCGTGGAAGCGTATAGCCCTGCCTTCACGGTTGGCAAGGATTATTTCCGCATTGCCATCAGTGAGTCGCACTTGTATTAGCTGGTCGTCCTCTCGTATGATTATTGCGTTGACTCCATTCGCTCTCGGGCGGGAATATGCTTCAAGAGAGGTCTTTTTAATCACACCTTTCTTTGTGCAGAATATAAGATTATGGGTGTTGATATATTCCTTGTCGTTCAGGTGCTTCACTCTTATGAACGCATTCACGCAGTCATCTGCCTCGATATTGAGAAGGTTCTGTATCGCTCTGCCTTTGGAGTTCTTCGCGCATTCAGGAATTTCATACACTTTCAGCCAATAGCACCTGCCTTTCTGTGTGAAGAAAAGCATATAATTATGGTTGGATGCAGGATATATGTGCTCTATAAAATCAGAATCACGTGTGTCGCTGCCTTTCGCTCCGACTCCGCCTCGATTTTGCGCCCTGAATTCGGAAAGTGGTGTGCGTTTTATGTAGCCGAGGTGAGATATGGTGATTATCATCTCGTCATCAGGATAGAAATCTTCCGCATTGAGATCTCCTGAGAACATATTTATTTTTGTGCGTCTCTCGTCGCCGTATTTGTCTCGGATCTCAATAAGCTCCTCTTTCATTACATTCCGGCATACTTCGTCATTATTCAATATGTCGTTCAGATGGGCGATCAGTTTCATGAGATCGTCATATTCGGCTCGGAGCTTGTCCATTTCCAGACCTGTGAGCTGGCGTAGCCTCATTTCGACAATGGCTCTGGTCTGGATCTCGTCAAGTCCAAATCTTTCGGACAGACGCAGGCGCGCTTCATCAGTGGTTCGCGATGATCTTATGATGGCGATGACTTCATCAATGTTGTCACATGCGATCATAAGCCCCTTGAGGATGTGTGCGCGTTCTTCCGCCTTTCTCAACTCATATCTTGTCCTTCTGATTACGACTTCATGGCGGTGATCGACAAACGCCTGTAGGAGTTCCTTCAGATTAAGGGTTTTCGGTCTTCCGTTGACAAGAGCCACATTATTGACGCTGAAAGAAGTCTGAAGCTGTGTCATCTTGAAAAGTTTGTTCAGGATGACCTTGGCATTGGCGTCTCGCTTGACGTCTATGGCGATGTGCATCTGCCCGCGTGCGCTGGTGTCGGTAATATCGGCAATGCCTTCTATTTTCCTCTCTTCCACGAGATCGGCAATACTCTTTACCAGATCATTCTTTATAACTCCATACGGTATCTCTGAAATTATTATCTGATCATGGTTCCCGTCGCTTTCAATTTCAGCTTTCGCCCGGATAAGGATTCTGCCTCTGCCGGTCTCAAATGCGTCTTTTACGCCTTGAAGTCCGAAAATTTCTCCACCGGTGGGGAAATCCGGAGCTTTAATATATTCCATCAGTCCTTCCACATCGAGATCAGGATTGTCAATAAGCGCTATGGATGCATTTAAAGATTCTGTCAGGTTGTGTGGAGGCATGTTGGTAGCCATGCCGACGGCAATTCCGGAAGCTCCGTTCACAAGAAGGTTGGGGATACGTGTCGGCAATACAGCCGGTTCGGAGAGCGTGTTGTCGAAGTTTGGTACGAAGTCAACCGTCTCCTTGTCAATATCCTGAAGCATCTCTTCCCCCATACGGGCAAGCTTGACTTCGGTGTAACGCATGGCGGCCGGTGAGTCTCCGTCAATGGATCCGAAGTTTCCTTGTCCGAATACGAGAGGATAACGCAGAGACCATTCCTGTGCCATCCTTACCATTGTGAAATATATGGAAGAGTCGCCATGTGGATGGTATTTACCCATTACCTCCCCGACTATACGTGCGGATTTTTTTGTGTCGCCGGAAAAAAAATTGCCTAATTCATTCATGCCGAACAGCACTCTACGGTGCACCGGTTTAAAACCGTCTCTTACATCGGGCAGTGCTCGCGAAACTATTACCGACATAGAGTAGTCGATATAGGCGCTCTTCATTTCCGATTCAATATTTATCGGAATAATTTTGTCGTCTCCTTGCATGTCAAGTGTTTCTTCAATTTAAGTGGGGTTCAGTATGCTACATAACCCCGAAAGATATCTGCAAAAGCTTTATCAAAAGCGGTTGCATATCTTCCTTTCCAAGGAGCAAAGTTACAAAAATATCTTCAATCAGCCAAGTCCGTTTTGATATAAGATTTGCATTTTTTTGTTTGATCTGAAGTGATAGTTGCAACAATTGCATTGTCGCTTTGTCAGCACTATTTTGAAAGATTTCTCCCAATTAAATATGTTTTAATTTTTTTTGGCACGTTGTTTGCAACATAATATGCAAGATTTGTTATATAAATATGTTTGAGTTTTTATAGCATCCGTATCTTTCCATGTCTTCCATGACTGTTGGATGATTCTGATTTTATAAGAATGAAGAAATAATAAAAAGTAAGCACGTAATCATTATATATTTGTGATGAAGAACGATTTTTCAAAACAATTCCGCCCGATACTTGAGCTCGCATATGCGGAGGCCAAAAACTTCAGTTCAAGTGCGATACAGAGCGAACATTTCGTTCTGGGAGCCCTGCGTGACCGTGACGGGTATGCGTTCAAGATACTTAACCAGCTCCATGTGCCCGTAGATGAGATGACCCGTGAGATTGAGGAATATCTTGCCGGCGCGGTGCCTCCGGCGGAAACCACCACTCTGTTTGAACAGCAGTTTAAGATTTCCCTTTCTGCGATACGACATCTCCAGCTTGCAACTTCAGAGGCACGCAAGATGAATGCCCACACCATCTCAGGCGAACATATTTTATTGGCGCTCATACATGACCAAAGGTCAATGGACAGTGAATTTCTGCGTCAATTGAAAGCGAAATATCTTGATTTTGATATTTCAATCCAAAATCTTTCTGATGCCGCGTCTCCTTCTTCCGGAAAGAGTTTTGATGAAGTTGATGATGATGAAGAGGATGATGATGATCTTTCGCCATTTAAAGGTAATGAAAGTATAAAAGATGCGCCCGGATCAAAAGCGGGACGGGTTGCGTCAGGGATGAAAGGTGGAAAGGGTGGCACCGATACTCCTGCCCTTGACAAGTTTGGCTATGATATGACGAAGGCAGCTTCGGAAGGTCGCCTCGATCCTGTTGTCGGTCGAGAGAACGAGATAGAGCGTCTTGCCCAGATACTGTCACGAAGGAAGAAAAATAATCCAGTGCTGATCGGAGAACCAGGTGTGGGTAAATCAGCTATCGTGGAAGGTCTTGCCTTGCGCATAGTTCAGAGGAAAGTGTCGCGCATCCTTTTCGACAAACGTGTAATAGGTCTTGATATGGCAGGTATGGTGGCAGGCACTAAATATAGAGGTCAGTTTGAGGAACGTATAAAAGCTGTCCTTGATGAATTGTCAAAAAATCCTGACATCATATTGTTTATCGATGAGATCCATACAATTGTCGGCGCGGGTGGCGCGCCGGGGTCGATGGACGCTGCCAATATGCTTAAGCCGGCTCTCGCCAGAGGGGAGATACAATGTATCGGGGCGACTACTCTTGACGAATATCGTCAGAATATAGAAAAAGACGGGGCGCTTGAAAGAAGGTTCCAGAAAGTTATGGTTGAGCCTACAACTCCTGAAGAAACTCTTGAAATTCTCAGGCAGGTAAAAGAAAAATATGAGCAGCATCATAATGTGAACTATACAGACGAAGCGTTACAGGCATGTGTGGACTTGACTCAGAGATATGTGAGCGACAGGAATTTCCCTGACAAGGCTCTTGATGCGCTTGATGAGGCAGGTTCAAGGGTGCATATTACCAATATAGTCGTACCTGAAGAAATCGAACGTCTTGAGCAGGAAGTTGACGCGACTACCCAGGAAAAGCTTGCTGCCGCCCGTTCCCAGAATTTTGAGCTTGCTGCCTCTCTTCGTGACAAGGAAACCAAGAAAAAAGAGGAACTTGAAAAGGCTAAAGAAGAGTGGGAAAAACGTCTGGATACGGAGCGTCAAGAGGTAGATGACGAAAAAGTGGCGGAAGTCGTGGCAATGATGACCGGTGTGCCGACACAGAAAATAGCTCAGGGTGAAGGATCCCGTCTGTTAAAGATGGGTGCGGCGCTTGAAGGGTCTGTCATCGGGCAGGATGATGCCATAAGGAAAGTTGTAAAGGCTATTCAAAGAAACCGTATAGGACTTAAGGACCCGGAAAAACCTATAGGGGTATTTATGTTTCTCGGGCCCACCGGAGTCGGTAAAACGCTTTTGGCAAAAAAAATTGCAGAGTATCTTTTCGATTCAAAAGATGCGTTGATCAGAATGGATATGAGTGAATATATGGAAAAATTCACAGTATCCCGTCTTGTCGGGGCTCCTCCCGGATATGTGGGATATGAAGAGGGGGGACAGCTCACTGAGAAAGTCCGCCGTCATCCCTACTCTGTAGTATTGCTTGATGAAATTGAAAAGGCTCATCCTGATGTTTTCAATCTTTTGCTGCAGGTAATGGACGAGGGAAGGCTCACAGATTCACTTGGAAGACGTATAGATTTCAAGAACACAATTCTGGTTATGACGAGCAATGTCGGCTCACGGCAGTTGAAGGATTTTGGCGGCGGTGTGGGATTTAATACGGAAGCTGTCTCCAAGGAGCAGGCTCACGGCGTGATTTCTAAAGCCTTGAACAGGGCTTTCTCACCGGAATTTCTTAACCGTGTCGATGATATCATAATGTTTGATCAACTTGACAGAGATTCGATATTCAAGATAATCGATATTGAGCTTAAGGATTTTTATTCGCGAGTGGAGAAACTTGGGTATAGGCTTGAACTTTCTCCGGAGGCAAAAGGATTTATCGCCAACAAGGGTTATGATAAAAATTTTGGAGCCCGACCACTAAAAAGGTCTATTCAGAAATATCTTGAAGATGAACTTGCCGAGCTTATGCTGAAACTCAATGCCGAGGGTCAGTTGGGGGGTACGATAAAAGTACTTTATAAGGAAGGTGATGAGAAGCCAATTGTTGAATATGTAGGAGTATGAGTTTAATTTGCTCTTGATTTCTACCAAATATAAAAAGTGGCGCACCGATTTGATTTCCGGTGCGCCACTTTTTATATTTGGTAGCTTAAAATACCAGTAATGAAATTCTATAAGAAATGAATGACAGTATCCATGCAAGTAAGGTGTTGTATAAAATAGTAAACAATCCGTATTTCCAGGAGCCGGTTTCTTTCACGACAGCTACTACCGATGCGATACATGGGAAATATAGAAGCACGAATACCATGAATGCGATGGCAATGGCAGGAGTGAACGGCGGTATCCCGGTAGTTTTGGAAGGTGTGTTCAGCCTGTCGGCAAGTAGTTCAGCATCGTCGTCACCTACATATAGCACACCTAACGTGGATACCACAACTTCTTTGGCGGCACAACCGGCAAGAAGGGAGCAGCAGGTTTTCCACCCGAAATCCATAGGTTCCATGACAGGTTGGACGAATTTGCCGATGTTTCCTATGATTGAGTTTTCCTGTTGATATTCGTTTGCAATTATTTCTGCCAACTCATCCTGACTGTATGAATCCAGTGTGGATTCCGGCATCTCGGCAACAGTCTTTTCATAGAAATTCTGAGGGACATCGTCAATGCCATAGTGAGGAAAATAAGACAATGCCCAGATTATTACAGACGCCACCAGAATGATGCCTCCCATCTTCTGGAGATATTGTTTCGCCTTAGACCACATGTTGCGTATTGTGGCTTTTGCAGTAGGTATGCGATAGGGTGGAAGCTCCATGACAAAGGGGGTCTCATCAGCCTTAAACCAGAATTTCCGAAGCATCTTTGCAGTCAGCACCGCCACGATAATCCCCAGTACATAAAGACCGGTGAAAACCCACGCGCCATAATGAGGGAAAAAGGCTCCGCACAAAAGAACATATATGGGGATACGCGCGGAGCAGCTGATAAACGGATTGATCAAAATGGTTATCAATCTGCTTGATTGGCTTTCAATTATTCTTGTTGACATAATAGCCGGGACGTTGCATCCGAACCCCATTACAAGTGGAATGAAAGATTTGCCATGCAACCCCATCTTGTGCATGAGCTTGTCCATTATAAACGCAACCCGCGCCATATATCCGGAATCTTCCATGAAGGAGATAAAGGCGTATAAGATAAGGATGTTTGGAAGAAAAACAATAACCCCGCCTACACCTCCGATAATTCCGTCAAGCAATAGGTCTTTAAAGGGTCCGTCGGCCATATATTCACCTATTTCAGAGGATAACCAACTGACAAAAGATTCAATCCATTCCATTGGATATGACCCTATCTGGAATGTTGTCCAGAACATGAGCCACATTACAAGAAGGAAAATAGGAAATCCGAAAAGTTTGTTTGTGACGAATGTGTCAATGATTTTTGTTGATTTTTCAGAACTTTCTTCTCCGTTTTGGAAAGTTTCAGCTAAAGCACCTTGAATAAAACCATATTTTTCTGATGCGATTATCGCGTTCGCATCATCGCCGAGACGTTCTTCAATCTTTTTGTTTGCCTTGTCCCTGATGTCACACCATATTTTATAGTTGGAATAATCTTTTAGCATACGTTCCACTTCAGGGTCTTTCTCAAGCATTTTTATTGCAAGATAGCGTGGAGAGAATTTTGGAGACAGGGTGTGGTCTTGTTTAAAACTGTCAACGAGGGTACGCACCCCGTCTTCAACTTCAGGCCGCATTTTGATATGGATGTGACGGGTGTCGGGGCTTTTAAGCTCATAAACTTCAATGATAGTGTCAAGGAGTTTGTCAATACCCCATCCGGAATACGCTTTTGTCGGGACAACCGGGACACCAAGCATTTTGCCAAGCTGTTCGTATTCGAGGACGGATTTGGATTTTTCCAATTCGTCATACATATTAAGAGCGATGACCATACTGCGGTTCATGTCGATCAGCTCGGAAGTCAGATATAGATTTCGTTCAAGATTTGACGCTACAACGACATTTACAATAATATCCGGAGTTTCTTCCCTGAGGTATCGCATCACATATAGTTCTTCCGGGGAATATGCTGAAAGGGAATACGTACCGGGGAGATCCACAACATTGAACAGGTATCCTTTGTATTTCATGGTGCCTGCTTTCGCACCGACGGTAACCCCGGCGTAGTTTCCCACGTGTTCGTGGGCTCCGGAAACAATATTGAACAACGATGTTTTGCCGCAGTTGGGATTGCCGACGAGCGCGATATTGATTATCTTGTCTTTTGAAACGCTTGATCCGTCCGGTTCGCCAGTCTCTATGTCAATGTGAAGTTTGTCTTCGATATGCTTTTCCCATTCTTCTACGGGAACTGTCTCGATCAGTTGGGCTTCAGCCCTTCGAAGAGACACTTCATATCCCATAAGGCTGTACTTTACCGGGTCTTGCAGAGGAGCGTTCAGAATCATTGTAACTTCCCGTCCCTTCACAAATCCCATCTCCATGACGCGTTTGCGAAATGCGCCGTGTCCCAAGATTTTGGTAATCACCCCGGTTTCCCCGGGTTTTAAATCTGAAAGTCTCATTTGTGTATTTGAAAACAGCACCATTCATGCAGGTTGTCAAATCATCAAGTTGCCTGATAATGATGCGTGGATTAATTCAAATGCAAAGTTAATTCTTTTTGATTTAAAGATTGTCTTTTATTTATGTGAGGCGATTAAAATACCTATTAATAGGTATTTCAAGACAGGAGAATA
>CAMWID010000006.1 GCA_947174235.1 uncultured Porphyromonadaceae bacterium
TTTGGCTGGTCCTTTTTTAGTGCCCGGCATCAGACACACTCAAAGAAACAGTATCGATAATTAATTATGAAAACTAATCAATTCTAATGGAAACAATAATTATTATTTCGATAATCTGTCTCACCATAATAGTTTTGGCTGGCTGTTTACTGTCTTATTTTCGGATAAAATCTAAACAACAACCCAGTGTGGTATCTTATATATTTTGGGGCAGCGTAATTCTCAGTATTTCAATTGCAATATATTCGCATTACTTTTATGATAATGAAAAGGTTTTAGATTTCTTTTCCCTTGCATCTGCCATAATATCAATAATTTTAGCAATAATCACAATTGTCTACTCCTTTTATACAAATAGTAGGTCAAATGGTCAAATTGAGATTCTCAATCAATCCGCCCGTTTATGACATTAGGAGAGGTTGTACATCTCTATAAATCCATTAAAGACGATGATTTGAAATTGCAGATAGCAAATGAATTTGGTATAAAAAAATTACCAACCTTTGAGAACTATCTAAATTTAATCAAAGATTTAAGAAATACATGTGCCCATGCAAATGTCCTTTATGATTTTACACCGGAAAAATCAATCAGAAAAGGTCCTGCTATGAAGAAGGGTATCGGTGAAAATCAGAATCTTAATGGGGCATTGCGGGTTGTAATATATATGTTAAGTCAAGTATCTGAGAACCGATCCAAGGAACTTATGTCCGAAATAGATGCTTTGATAACGAAATATGGTGTTTACCCTGAAGTCAACCGCATACTAACCAACGTAAGCGGTTTGGGACAGCTCCATCGAAAATGACCAAAACATAGCACGAATTATTTTGTTATATCATAAAAAAGAAGTACTTTTGCAACATCAAAAGTGTCGGTATTGACTCTAAGGCTCAATGCCAACACTATAAAAGGGAAAAAAGAGGTCGTGCATTCTGCTGCACGACCTCGCTTTTTTAGGATAAAATTCATACTATTCCCGATGATATACCGAGCTTGTGATCGAAATAGTGAGCCGTCATGGCCTATCATTGTTCGAGAAATGACTGGAAATGGATTTGGATATGGAACTATAACCATTTTAACTATAGGGATTTGGTATGACTCTGGATTATTAGTAAATTTATATTTGTTATGCTCTGCATGGCGAAGATCTTTGAAATCTATATGAGTAAAAATCGGGAATAGCCGAAATTGCTATAGATGCAAATGTTTGATAATTAGAGTGGTTACCTCAAGAAATAAGTGTCCCAACCGGATCACAGAAGGGACTATCAAATGATAGTCCCTTTTCTTGTATATCAGTTTGTTAGATGTCGTGTCGGTGCCGGTATGCGGTGCTATCCATCACATGTATTGGATAGTTTGCCCCTTCCCGATGATCAGTTGACTCTGTGATGTCGCGGAGTTAAATCGGGAAGGGGCAGATGATCTCGCAATTATTTGTATTCGACCGCGAGGCTGAAACCCTGTGTGCAATCAAATGCGGGGATGTCAATTTCGGCAGACGAATTCTTTTTGTCGTAGGTGGCAGGCACTTTCTTGCCGTTAAGTTTTGCTACTGCCGGTTTCGGACAATCGTATATTTTTACCACACAGCTTTTTGTGGTAGGCATGTCTTTATATCCGCCTTTGCGGGGAGCCACGTTGTATATCCATTTCTTTCCATCTCCGGAGTGGGAGACAAGGGTGGTGGCATACTCCGTGGCGTAATCCTTGCTGTCGCCCGAATCTTCATAAAGCTCGAATTCTCCCGGTTTTAACCCGTAGAAATTGAGAATCAGACGGTCTGATTGTTCCGACGCATGTTTGAGCTCAGGAGGATTTGTGGCTATCACTGCCCCTTTCCTGATAAACCATGGGAACTGGTTGTGGGTAAATTCCATGGTCACGTCCTTTCCTCCCTCCAACATCCTTGAATGGGAAGGGGAGTACCATTCACCTTCGGGAAGCCACAGCGTCTTTTCGCTGACAACGCCGTTCCCCTTTTTGAAAATGGGAGCCACTAAAATGTCATCACCGAAAAAGTATTGCGTCTCATTAGCGTATGCCTCTTCAAGCTCGGGATATTCATAATAGAGAGGTCTTGTCAGCGATATGCCTGTGTCATAACACTTGCGTGCCATCGTATAGATGTAGGGAAGGAGAGCGTAGCGGAGTTTGACAGATTCCCGCAGCAACGGGAAATTGGGATATTTCCATATACGGCGTTCGATACGGTCGTCACGTGTGGCATGAGTACGGAAGATAGGTGTGAACACACCGTATTGCACCCATCTGAGCACAAGTTCCGGATCGTTCGGATCCTGATCCGAATCCCCGGGGATCATGTGTCCGCCAAGATCATGCCCCCAGTATCCGTAACATACATTGGATGCCGTGGACGTGAAATAGGGCTGAAATTCCAGAGTCGGATAATTGATGTAGGTATCACCGGAGAACCCTATCTGATAGCGGTGGCTGCCCAGTCCGCCCCATCTGTGGAAGATCATGGGACGACGGTCGCGATTGTTGAGCATATCGTTGAAAAACACATGGTTCAGCCAGAACGTCTCCCCCATGCCGTCCATCATGGGGTTCACAAGCTTCTGCTGCCAGTCGAGCCACCAGAAATCCACGCCCCGTTCCTCTTCCTTATGGATGAAATGCTTGAAGAAAGAACGGTAGAAAGTGCTGTCCTGTATCGCCCAATCGATCTTGCGTGTTTTGGCGCTGTCGGGCTGCAGCTCAAGGCGCATCGCCTCGAAGATGTCTTCGTCAGGCGCCACGCCTGTGGCGGGATGCAGGTTTAAAGCCACCCTCAGTCCCTGAGAATGCATGTCGGCTATCAGCTCGTCAGGGTCGGGGATAAGATTTGAGTTCCACGTCCATCCGGTCCATCCTCCGCGACCTCCAGACTCCTCGCGGCCATTATAATGCCAGTCCATGTCGAATATGATCACGTCCGAATTTATATCATTCTCTTTCAATGCCCGAGCTATCTCACGGAAATCGTCGGAGGTATATCCGTCATATTTGCTGTACCAATAACCGAAAGCGAAACGCGGAGGGAGCGGCACTTTCCCCGCCAGGACAGTATAGTCGCCGATCGCTTTCTTATAGTCATGTCCGTAGCCGAAGAGATATACATCCATACTGCCGTCGGCGGGACGTGGCGCGATCCAGGGGATACCGTCGACACTCTTTTCAAATATCAGCGATCTGCTCCCGTCGCCGCGTCTGGCGTCCGGGGAGTCGTCTATCACTGCCCACCCGTCGCGGGATATCGGTCCGTTCTCCAGAAATTTGCGGTGGCTGTCGCCGTTGTTACCGTCAAGAGTGCGGTACGTGCCTTTCAGGTTGAACGGTTCTTCCGCTCCCGGATGCCACTCCTTAAGTCCGGATTCCGTGCATATGGCGGCATTAAGGTTTTCCGGTTTCCGGGCGTCGGCGCCATCGCGGTAAGCGAGGCGGAGCGCCCCGGTATTGATGACGGTGTGTCCGGCGGAGTCGACTACAGAATAGTTGACAGCAGGAAAATTCCTGTTGACCGCAAGGAAAGTGGCACGGTCTTCAAATTTGCCCGAATCATTGTATTCAATCCGCACGAGACGGGGTGTGAGGATGGTGAAACGCGCGTTGCCCCGCGTCACGGTCTGCTCCACCTTCGCGGCGGGATCCGGCAGAGAGGTTCCGGCGGAGGCGTTGGGACACATCAGGGCGGATGTGGCGGCGCAAAATCCCAACAGATTATAAAGTTTCATGATATCATCGTTTTATTTTGAATTTAACTTGTCCGGTCACAAAAGGTTCCGCGGCTTCAGGAAATTTCACCGAATAATTTGAATAGACGGAAGGCTTTCCGGTCAGCGTTGCGCCTTCGGTGCCTGTCACGTCAGAGAGCGTCAACAGTCTGATGTCATATTCCGCTCCAGGGCGTCCGGACAGGCGCAGGGTGTATTCCCCCGATTCTTCATCAAATTCTTCAGCTTCAATCTTTATGCCGTCGTTTTCCATCCCTTCCCTGAGTTCCGGAAGATTATGGCAGACACCAATACCTCCGGAATATCCCACCTCTATCACCTTATCTTCATCGACAACCATCGTGTCGATAACCACTTTAAGATTCTGAGGTTCGTGTATTATATGGAACGGAATTTTTTTCCCATTTATTTTGACATACCTTATCCGGGAAGCCAAGGGGAGCACCGCCGCGAAGTCAAGAGAGAATGCTCCACCGTTCTCTCTGTTGATTATATAACGGTAGACATTCCCTTCGCGCCGGTATCCGAGTCCTGCCTTCAAGTCTGCAATAGGGATATGCGCCACGTCGGCACGGCTCCAGTCAGGAGGAAAACATGGCTCCATCCGCATTGACATCGCCAAAGCGTCGGTGTCAAGTCCCAGCATCCCTTTATAAAGGGGGGCAAGGTTCATTGACGAAGACCATTGCTGGTGAGGGCAGATTCCAGTGAAGCTCAGCCTGTCGCCGGTAATGACTTCCGCGATATTGCCATAGTCCCAGAGCCGGAAGAGCCGCAGACAGGAGAAGGCATGGCGGAACCCCTGGGTCCTTAGACCCGCTCCATATTCAGCCAGGGCGGCGCAGCCGTTGAGGAAAGGCCATACATTTCCGTAATTATAACCTCCCGTGGCATAATAGGGGCTGTCGTATCCCACCATTGTCACTCCCCAGTCGGTGGAGTAGAATTTTGAAGAGAAATTGAGCGCGGTGGCTCTTGCCTTTTCCTGATCGGCAAGTCCGAAAATGACCGGAGTTCCCCCAAGCACGCATTTCTGCGTCTGATATGACCCGTCTTTCATCAATCCGTGATTGAAAAATTGGAGGGAATCATTCCAGAATCTGTCATTTATGATTTCCTTGCAACGGATATGGTCTCTCGTGCATGCCGAGGCTATGGAATCATACCCGAGCGCGGTTGCCATGTAGGCACACTCATGAAGCGCGCGTGCCCAGATAGAGGCGAGATATATTTCCGTATGCGCCCCGTGCAGCTGGTGGCTTTCCTGCCATCCGTGTCCCACGCCTGTATTTTCAATCAGTCCGTCATTGTCGGTGTCGGTGCTACGGCAGAAGGCGAGCGCCTTCATAATATTTTGCCATTGGGACCGTATGAAATCAAGATCTCCCGATTTCCGTAAGAAATCACCCGCGAGAACAAGATAGAGTGGGGTTGAATCGGATGCGTCATAATGTACAGACCCGCTTGTGGTAAGCTCATGATAGATTTTCCCGTCCGGATCCTGATAGTTGCCGAATGTGGTGAGAATGTCTCTTACCTTATCGAAATCGCCGTAATGGTTCATGGCTGTTCCCGTCCATTCCGTGTCGCGTCCGAAATACCATGCGTATCCGGGACGTCCGCTGACTTTATGTCCTCCGTTCCATCCTCTTGAGGTTGACCAGAATCCCGCCATAAGGGATTTCCCTATTGAAGGGGTATGGCAGAACAGCCTGTCGGTTGACAGTATCGCCTGTCGGTATGCCTCGTTGAATTCCGGATCGTCGCATTCTATCGAAAGATAACGGTCGGTAATCCCTTCCAGACTCCTGGAGATTTCCTGTGAGATCAAGTCGGCGGAAATCTTTCCGTCAAAAAGCGACACGCTTTCGTCAAGACCTTCCTCTCCTCCCGCCACATAAAGGGTCAGTGACCGTTCGGAACCGGCAAAAGTCCAGAGGAATGCGACTTGTTTATGTTTAGCCGGTGTCTGTCCGAACGTAGATATGTCTTTGTTTGAAAAATCATAAAAGCCTGACCGGCATGATTTCGGTGACCTGGAGAAGACGGATACCATGTTGAGTTTCCTGTCCCTGTCGCATACCGCCGCCACATTTCCGTCACGCGACACTGAATATAACAGGGATCCTGTAGACTCGAGGGAATATGGCCACATCAGTCTCAGATTGCTTGTCAGCGTCACAAAAACCTCTTCCACGCCCGGGTCGTCCCATTCATAGCTGACTGTCGCTACAGGTAATGACGGAGAGGCTGTGAAGATTTCCTTCAGGCTGCCTGCCGTCAAGGGATATTCACGCATTGTAAATTCCGGACACCGGGTGACTTCCGGACTGACGGTGTCGAGCCATACGGGTGTGTCGGAGTTTCTGTATCTAACGCCCACGCAAAGATCTCTCGCCGCCATGACAGGGTGAATCCATATTTCCTCGACATTACCTTTCTCCCGTCCGGTGACAAGCGTACGGCTTCCCGACACATTCCAGAAGTGTTTGCGGTCTGATTCTCTCACGCAGACAGTTCCCGCAGGTTCAGGGATCTTTGATCTGTCCTCCGGGATTTTTACTCCATCAGTCAAAGAAGGAGTATGGATCACCGGTACCGAGTCGTATGTCCAATGCCGTGGCTCTGATTTAAAAACACGGGTTCCGGCAAGATAATCCAATACGTTGTCTGTGAATATCGACAAGACAGATCTGTTGGCGTTCGGAAGGGAATAATATATGTATGCTCCCGCCGCGAGAATTTTACCCTTGCCATAAGGGGTCTCCCAAATCAGTTTCCTGTCTTCATGGTAGTGGATATATGCCCAGTTGATACCGATTACCTTTGCTCCCGGGGCGGCAGGCAACTTCCCTTTCGGGAAGCCTGCCGTGCGTGCCATGTTGTCTTCCATCCCTTTCCAGACGTATGCCCCGCCTGAAAGAGATTCAAACAGAGGATGCTCCCTGTAGGCATGAAATCCTACGGCGCGTCCATATCCGTTGTCCACGGCTTCCTGATATTCCACGGAAACCGGGGTGGATTCCACACCCCAGCTGTTCAACAGTCTTACCCCTTCCATCGAAAGATAAAGATTGCCGCCTCCACTCACATATGCAAGAAGCGGATCTTTCATATCAATCTCCTCACGACAAAATGCCGAACTGTCAACGCGGTGATAGATAACAATATCTGCACCTTTGAGCTTGTCTGTGTCGAGATCTTTCACAGGGACGGACACGATTTCTCTCTCCCCGTCCGCCGCCATTGAAGACAATGAATGCAGTTCGTCGGGCGACGTATGTGATGAGGAAAGGAGTATGATTTTCGTGGTTTCACGGCAGACTCCTCCGCATATTCCGCATGACATCAATATGGAAAGTGTGATGACATGTCTCAGTAAGGTCGTGACTGTCATGACGCTATTCGATTGAAGCCTCTAAAATACCTACGGCAGAGATCCCTTTGGGCACGATGTTCAGGCGTATGGCGTCAGCCTCGATGGGGTGTCCCGGATGGATCACATTGAACTGATCTTTATCTACTTTGTAGAAATCAGTATTGTATAATGGGAAAGGATTCCATTTCCCGTCAGCCAGATACTCCGCGCTCCAGGAATCGGGCACCTGCACGCCTCCGTTGTCGTCATACCAGTAGACGGAGACACTTTCCACGTTCTGGCGTTCCTTCAGTGTAAGGATCACGGATTGCGCCTCACCTTTCTTTGGCCAGCTTGTCCATCTGAGTATTCCGGAATCGGCGGAGGCTTTGGGGAGTTCACCGTCCACTATCGCCGTCACGTCGTCACCGTTATATGTAAATGAGGCTTCGACAGACGCGATGTTTTTCTGTGGGCGGGTCACTGACGCGAGGGCAGTGGCGGCATCGCGAGCGAACCATACATTCATGGACGTGTTGTCTCCGCGATTGTTCCAGGCATAATAGGGGATGAGTGTAAGTCTGGCTGCCACCGTAGAATCTCCGTCCAACGCTTCAGCGTCCATGCATATTTTGTCAAGACCCTTGAGCGTCCCGTCATTGAATGTAAGAATCTCAGCTTTGTGATCCGGTCCGGCAACAACATACGCCGATGCCGGAAAACTGTTGTCAGGACTTTCCGCACAATATACAAGAGGCCCGCGGGTTATGCATAGGCGGTTGGAGTCTGCCTCCACACGGGAATCAGCTGCTGAGTAACAGACATCCATCGGGATTTCAAGAGTCAGTCGGTCTCCGGATTTCCATTTCCGTTTCACAGGTATGAATCCTTTCACCGCTTTGTCGTCGTATCTCTTTCCGTTTACGGAGATTGAGACAGGAGACCCGGAGGAGGATACATAGCTATAGAGATTGCCGGGAACAAATCTGTCCGTCGCCCAAGTCGGAACCCTCATCCATACGGTAAATTCGGCGCCATCGGTTTCCGGAGTAACTTCCAGGGTCACCTTCCCGTCATAAGGGTAACCCGTGGTCTGGCGTAATCCGACTTTTCCGGATTTTAGACTGACTGTCGTGGAAGATGAGGCGTAAAGCCCGCAATAAATATCGTCGGAGGTGTGGGAATACATCATTCCGGGCACCTGTGGTATCAGACGCGCCATGTTAGACGGACAGCATGCCGTGCCGAACCATGGAGACCGTCCGGCGTTGCCATGGTTGAAAGCCTTTCTTCCGTCCGCCTCAAGGACATTGACGTAGAAAAACCGGTTGCCTTCTAGATTTACACCTGCGAGGACATTGTTGTATAACGCCACCTCTGCGACATCGATATATTTGGCGTCTTTGGACGCAAGAAACATCCTGTAGTTGAAAAACACGTTGCCGACGGCGGCACATGTCTCGTCATAGGTGTTTTTGTTGGGGAGTTCGTAATCCGGACCGAACCCTTCGATACCCGGAACCGCGCCAAGTCCTCCGTTGATATGCATTTTCTTGTCGACAATGTCATGCCAGATGCTTTCCAGTGCCGGAGACAGTGTGCTGTCGCCTGTGGCGGCGAGTACGTCAGCCATCGCGGAATAAAGATACATCGCCCTTACGGCATGACCCTGTGCTGTGGTCTGCTGTCTGACCGGAAGATGCTGCTGGCTATATTCCCCCGACATTATCCCCTTGCCGTCAGGATGAAACGTCACGCCTCTTATGTCGATAAACTGTCTTGCCATAGATAGATACAGTGAGTCTCCGGTCACTTCGAACAGCTTTATCAGGGCGAGCTCGATTTCCTGATGGCCCGGAGCCTGGTTGACCGGTTTTCCGTCATTGTATGCAGGGTCTCCCTCAAAGAATACACGGTTGACGTGTCGGGCGTTTTTTTCCGCTACGTCCAGAAACTTTCGTTTGCCGGTAGCCTTGTAATAAGCCACAGCCGCCTCATACATGTGTCCCATATTATAAAGCTCGTGACTGTGTATCACAAATGAATAAGGGCGTTCTCCCGTGCCGAAACCAAGAGTGCGCATGGAGGGATCCACGGCGTGGAGCTCATAGAAATACCCGTCGGAACATTGTGCGTCGGCTATGATGTCAATAATGTCGTCAAGCTCTTTTTCAAGCACGGAATCCTTTTCAAGTATAAGGAGACATGCCGCCCCTTCCATGACTTTGAAGAGATCCGACGACACATAACGGGGAAGTTTAAGAAGAGGCTGTTTTTTACCGTTTTTCAGATAGTCTCCAACTATTTTAAGATTGTCCACAACTTGCTCTGTTTTGGACAGAGAGAATGGTACAAGAGTTTTTTTCTGTATCCTGAGTCTGTCAAGCCAGAAGTCATCTTCCAGACTTACTCTCTCGAAGGATACGGAAGACAATTGTTCGGAATCATCGGCATAAGCGTCGGAGCATGAAGATACGAGCCCTGTCGCCGAGATGTATGCGCCGGCAATTATAGGTATATATGCCAGCCGGTTGAGATATGTTTTAAGTCGTTTCATTAGATTTTGGTTTCGGGTGGTAATAATACAACCCCGGAAGTCGGGATTTTATTTTCTTGTCACAGGGAATTCCGTGATCCTCAGTGTGGTGCATCCATACGGAATCAGAACGATATCTTCCTCGGGCAAAGTCTCCGCCTGATATTGAGTGCTGTAGGGGAGTGGTCCGGCGGAACCGTTGTATAGAGCCCATTCTTTCATGCGTTTACCTTTCGCATGGATTTCCACAGGGGCGTTTTCCGGATTCCACGGGTATCCTTGTACCGGTTTCTCGACCACTTTGAAATGATTGTCGGTATTGCAGGCATTCACATGGTCTTCTATAAGACAGTAATTCCAGGAAGATGTCGGGAAAACCTCATAATACCAGTCTCCATAGCGGTCTCCGAATTTACGGTCATCTTCCACCTTGCGCCAGTCTTCGCCGATACGCAGCGCGTACACAAGGGGGCCGCGTTCCACTACGGCGGAACGTTCGTACCACCGTGATACACTGACTTCCATGGGCAGCTCCAGATTTACCACATCTCCCGATTTCCATTCTCTCTCCACAACAGCTATATCTCCGGCACCGCTTTTAAGGAACGGCTTTCCGTTGACGGTGATTGTGCCTTCCTTGCACCATCCGGGAATTCTGAGATGGAGAGGAAACCTGACTGTCTTCTTCTTTTTCCCATCTATACTGACCTTGAAAGAGATATTGCTTTCAAACGGATAAGAGGTTTCTTCGGTCAGGGTCACGGTTGTATTGTCTCCTACTGTTGCCGTTACCGTCGAGGGGGAATAGAAAAGCGCTGCCAGTCCGTTGTCGGGGGTGGCATACCATAGGTTTCTCACAAATTTGGGCCATCCCTGATGCAGGTTCGAGGTGCAGCACGGGTATCCGGCGAGAATCCCGAAGGTCTGGTCGGTCCCGTTGTAGCATGTAACGAAATTCCGGTCATGGCGCGACACCTCCACCTGGTTCAGCTGCTGATAATATTGTCTGGCATCGAAATTGTCTGTGATCTGGGTAGGAAGCGCGTTGAAGGTCACCCGTTCAAGCCAGTCCGCCCAGTCGGTGCGGCCTGTTATCTCTATCATTTTCTCAAGAGAAAACATAAGCTCCACCGCACTGCAAAGCTCTGAACCCTGTGTCGGATTGCCGGTATGAAGCAGTTCATCCCCTCCGTAAAGTCCTGTGGGCCATCCGTGTTTACGCATCAGGTCTTTGTATGCCATGTCTATGGCATCGATATGTCTTTTGTCTTTTGTCGCCTGATAGCGTATCACAGGCTGTTTCATCCCCTGCGCGAGGTTCACGCAATGCACGCTGAACAGACTGTTGAGCATGTCTCTTTTAAGGAACTCGCCTGTCCAGTCCATGGTTTGAGAATTGAGAAGGTCGCCGAGCTCCAGCAGGAATTTGTCTCCTGTGATATTGTAAAGCCAATATACGACATACTGGTTGTCGCCACCCCTCATTTTCCCCCAGTAAGTCCAATGGTCAAGAGGAGTGTTCTTAAGTTCTTTAAGCTGGTATTTGAAATAGTTAGTCATGAACGTCAGCACCCGGTCGTCTCCCGTGGCGTCATAATATTGCTTCAAGAATTTCAAAACCACCATTTTCGGCCACCAGTCTTTGGAATTGTTCCTCTGCAACCCTGACTCCGGTCCCCTGTCTTCCGACGGTCCGAAATATCCGTCCGGGCTCTGGCTCGCAAGTGCCCATTCCACCCATGGCTTTACTTTGGATTTGAGCGAATCGTTGTCCATGATATATGCGAGGGGAAGCAACCCGTCGATCCAATAAGGACCACGTTCCCAGACGTCTCCGTCTCCTCCGAGCCATCCGTTGCGTTTCCCCATGACTTTTTCATAAAGGATGTCGAGGTTTCCCGTCATTCCGTCGCACATCCGCGACATCTGGTCTTTGAGCCATCCTTCCGGTTTGACAGCCCCTATCGGAAGCTCCATATAGCTTTTTTCAAGTAAGGGTGGGCGATTGTTGAGGTAAGGGCTGGTTTGAGAGGTATCCGCCATGGATCCGGCGGATACAAGCACTGGGATGGCTGCCGCAAGAAAATATTTTCTGAACATGATTTCTGAATGATTGGAATTGTGGAAGTTAAAAGGGGAGACAAGACCACCCGGATCTGTCTCCCCGGACCTGACCACCGTTGATTATTGTATCTGAACCCATTGATATGTCTCGCCGCTGTTCATAAGCAGATAGCGGGTTGTGGCTTTCACCACGACATCATCTTTTGTCACCTTAAGATAATAATTCCCTTTTAATGTCTCGGGAGCCTGATTGTTTTTGTTGAATTCCGCAAGAGAGAAATGGGCTTCCCCCTTTTCATCCGTCACTTTCGAGAGGTAAGGTGTTGTCCCGGCATCTCTTTCCGCGTCGGTCAGGAATATCTCGACAGTGGCGCCTTTCACCGGCTGGGTCTTGTTGTCGTCAGAATGTGTCACGACACAAAATCCCCATGGTATGTCGTTCTGGAATTCCTCATAGATTCCACTTCTGTCGCAGGAGACAGTGACCGTCAGTATCAATATTGTGAATATGCTTTTTATCAAAGTTTTCATTATCGTGGATGTTTTAAGATCGGTTATCCAATGTTTGTCAAGCATGCGCTCGCGCCACATGTACGGTTTCGGTGATGAAATTGCCTGTGGAATGTGCTATAAGATAACTTTAACATCATTTGGATCACCTCTGTATTATTTGATTGTTATCAAGTAAAAATATCAGTTTCTGAACAGGTCATCTCCAATGGTCAGAACTCATATCTGGAATCTGCATCGGCTTCTCCACCGAAGGTATAACTTTCAAGTCCGTAGGTCTTAAGTTCATAATATGGAACCGGGAGCTGACGGAAAGAACGTGACGTGAGCTGGAAGTCGTCTATCGGGGTGCGACGGCGGTCATAGAAAGGAGTGGCGGGATATGGGAATCCGCATTCCACAAACCGTTCATAATACAGCGCGCGCATCGCGTCGTCTTTTGAAGAGGAGGCTGTGATGTCATGCAGGTCTCCGCGACCTTCCCTTGTGTTGTTTATGATCCTTACCGCTTCTGTGATGTTGCCTGTATTGAGCAGCGCTTCCGCATAGATCAGGTCAGATTCTGTTTTGGTATACAGATATTCGTCCCCGTTTCCGTCTGTCGCATAATCATTGAAGCGGTTGAGGCTATATGGACTGTAATTGGTATAACCGGAGAAACTTGTTCCTGCCGGAGATCTCTGTTCGGGGGTATAATCAAAATCTGTTTTAAGCCGTCTGTCGGGACTTGTCAGTTCCGGAATAGTCGACGAGCTGTCGAAGTCACGGGGTAGAGGCCATTTCGCGTTTGGATCGTCAGGACACATCATGCTGAGTATGCGCATCCCTATTCTTGCCCATCCCCCCGTCTTGGCAGTGTTTTGTACAAGGGTCCATTGTCCGTAATCATTGTTCGGCAATGTCGCAATGATGTCTTCCTGTAGTGCATCGGAGGCGTATGCCGCCACTTTGTTCCAGTCCACGAGTGAGGTCTCCTCTTTTGTGCGAGGGAAATAGGCGAGGCATCGTGCCGCCATGAAACTGGCGAGCTGTCTCAGCTTGTCGCCGGTAGCCATTGTCCTGTTGGGGAACAGTCCGTCGAGATTGTTGAAGTTTCCTTTCTCATTGCAGATCTTTATACATCTGTCAAGATAATCGAGAGCGATGGCTTGTGTCTGTGCCGCCTTTGACAGGTTGTCTGCGGTGATGGAGGTCATGTCGGTTTCTTCTGTTATGATGAAGCATTGGTCAAACATGAGTGCCATCTCCGTATATACACAACCCATCAGGAAATAGGTGTTGGAAAGGATCTTGTAATTGGCATCTTCGTTGCTTTCGGTATATACGGCTCCGTTTTCGATAGCTGCAAGAATGTTTTTGAGAGTGTTGATCATCCCGTAAAAGTCATACCATATCGCTTTGGGAAATGCGGCTGTTTCGGAAGAATTGTCTATTTCCGGTTTTTCCATGCCGTCATAGTAAGACCATGTTTTCAGGTTGAAGTTGCCGGCACCGGGTGCGAACTGGTCGGAGTTTGTCCCTAAAGGCCAGATCGCTTCGTTCCCGTATCCCAGAAGTGTGCCCCAGTAAGAGGAACATATTCCCGAAAGGAGGGAAGGGTATTGGCTTGCGTCGCTCATGACAGTGTTGATATCCGGCTGATATTCATTTTTTATGTCCATGCCGGAGAAATAATCGTCGCAAGATGAGACCGCAACCGCGATCAGCGACAGGAGAAATATCTTAAGTTTCATAATGAAAAATCTTTAAAAATCTTAGAATTCGATTGTTATCGTGCCGGTGACCGTCCTGATGTCGGAAGGATATTTCGGAGTCTCGATACCGTTAAGCACTCCACTCTCGATGGTGCGGGTCTCCGGATCCGGTCCTGAAAACTTGGTTATGGTGAAAAGGTTTCGTCCGATCACTCCCAGCTTTATGCCGTCGATAAATTTGATGCCGATACGTTGGAATTGTTTCCTTGTGAAGTGGTAATTCAGGGCGATCTCCCTCATCTTCAGGAATGACGCGTCTTCCATAAAAGATTCGGTAGGGTGCTGGTTGGTGTAGCTGTATGATTTCCTTGCCGCCCATGGCTTTTCGGATTGATCCCAGAGCGCGGCGTTGCGTCCGGCGAAACTCATATACATTTTTGTGTTGTTGAAGAGCATTCCTCCCTGCTGCCACGACATGGTGAAGTAGAAAGTGAAATTCTTCCAGAAAAGCGTGTTGGTAAGGTTGAGATTGAAGTCAGGGTTCATGTTGCCGAGATAAACCTTTTTATTGTTGCCCTTCTCATCCAGGACATACATATGGCTTTCTTCGGTGGTGCCTATACGGTCTTTCCTGACCACATATCCATAATTGTTTATCGTGAACAGGTCTTCGGCGGTCTGACCCGGTTTGATATCCTTGTGAGTCCTTACCTCGTCGAGCGATCTGGCGAACTTTGTGCCGTATAGCTTGCCGTATCTTTCATTGGAATTGATATAGAGGTTGCCCGATTGGAAATCCGGACGTCCGAGATCGCCCACTCTTTGGGTCAGACGGTCCCATGTGCCTGTCACATTCCAGGAAAAGTCATTGCTGTTAAGGATGTTTGCGTTGACAGTCACTTCATAGCTCTTGGCGAAAAATTCTCCGAGATTGACATTCTGATAGGAGAATCCGGTGATGCCTGACACCGCCATTACATATGGCAGGTCGGTGTTTCTCTTATGGGAATATGTCAGCGCTACGTCAAACCTGTCGAGAAACTTGATGTCGAGACCGATCTCAAGTTCTCTCGAAAGCGCTGCCTTGAGTTTTGAATTTCCCATCTGCGACGCTCCGTAGAGCGACCCGGCGCTCATGCTGTAGGTCTCGTATTTAGCCCCGTAGGCGGGGAGGATTCCTGCGGTGCCATATGAGACACGGGGTTTCAGATAATTGATGTATGGCAACTTAAATGTCTTTGCGATATTCCAGGCGGCTGAAATACGGTAATATGTGTTCCACATGTCGTCATTGCCTATTACGGAAGCCCCGTCGCGCCGGATTAGCGCGTCAAGCATGTATTCCCCGTTGTAGTCACCCTGGAAAACAGCGGTGTAACTGTTGGATACGATGCGGTTGCCGTTGGAATTTATATCAAGAGTCTCGGGGTTTGCCAGTTCGAGGGAGATATTGTCCATTCCCGACACTGCAAGTTTGGATCCTGCCCCATATACCGATTTGTACTTGTCGTCCTCATAAAGATATTGAAGTTTGAGGGTGGTGTTGAAATCACCGAACGATTTCGAGAACAGTGCCCCTATCTCGAGGTTGTGTTTGAAATTGTTCCATGAGCTTGTCGATATTGATCCGAGTTCCCGGTCCGTACCGTCGGGTGAGGAGACTTTAAGGTTCCCTTTGGGAGAAAGGTAATAAGAATATGAATTGCTGAAATCAAGACTATAGTTGGCATTCAGGCTAAGCCACTCTATGGGTCTGTAGCGCAGTGCGTAAAGACCCAGATATCTGTAAGAATGTCCTTCCGCCCTGCTGTTCTCGAATGTATATAGAGGGTTGGGGTTGTTTCGTGTGGAAACTGTGTTGGGATTGATCTTGTAAGGAGTCCCGTCGATGTTGGGGGCGTTGAAATCGGCGTTGGGATCCGCGTAGAAAATGTCATCAAAGTTGATGTTCCTGTTGTCGCTTTTTTTACGGACAAACATGTTTGATGTGGTGAGAGTGACAGTCCTGCTTAATTTGGCTTCCAGATTTGACCGGAAACTTGTGCGGTTTACGCCTTTGAGCTTTTTGATGACTCCGGGATTGAGTGTGTTCTGGATGGATACATAATAATTCACGTCTCCGCTCGCGGATCTGCCTGATATGCCGAGAGTGTTTGTGGTGAAGAGCCTGTGTCCGAAGAAATCATCGTAAGAATCATGGCTCATGTCGTATTTGTTGTCCCATATGCCGTCGTTTTCAATCACAGAGGTTATATTTCCTGCCGCGTCCACCACATGCCCATGGGCGGTGGTCCGTTCGGGCATGAATCCTACCCAGCTTGTTCCCACCTCTGATTTGAAAGTCACGTCTATTTTTCCGTTTTCAAGGGAGCTTCCGCGTTTGGTAGTTATAGAGATCACACCGGCGGCGGCTTTCGATCCATAGAAAGATGCCGCGGCGGCGCCCTTTATGACCTCGATGTTTTCCACGTCTTCCATGTTGATATCGTTCAGGGATCCGCTTGTCACTATCCCGTCGACTATGATAAGAGGCTGTCCCGTGCTTGCGAATGACAGAGCGCCACGAAGCTGGATGATTGGTTCGTCGTTTGGATTTCCGGTAGTCGGGAGCACCTTTATTCCAGGCATCTTTCCTGCGAGGGTTGATGCCACGGATGTGCCGGTCACTTCCTTGAGCGCGGAGTTCTGTACCTTTTCCACGTTGAAAGCGAGTTTTTCCCGTGACGTGCCTTTCGCCACACCGGTCACTATGACTTCAGACAGAAGCCTGTTGTCTTCGCTCATCTCGACCTTCATGTTTTCCGACGCGGTCATCTCCACAGTGTTGTATCCGACGTAAGAGAATCTTAGTCTGTCGTTCTTCTTTACGTTGATTTTGAATTCTCCGTCAAGACCGGTGGTTGTGCCGGCATTTGACCCTACGACCAATACACTGACGCCGAGGAGGGGATCTCCGTTGCTGTCTGTAACGATTCCACCCGCGACAAAGTTATTTTCCCGGCTGCTTTGTGCTATGGCGGATTCTGTTCCCGGAGATGCGGATATTGCCACCGGAGCCATGAGTCCGGCGACGGCCAGTAAAAATACCTTTAGCGGCAATTCTTTTTTTGTCATGACAGTTAGGTTTTAAGTTAAGAAATTATTCTGACAGGATAGCGGATTGAAGGCTGATGGCGGTTGTTTCCCTATCCGGCGCAAAGTTAGGCGCGATCCATGCCTTCAGACTTGGAAATTCGGGTCATATAATTGGAAAATCATCTCAATATCAAATTTGAGACATAATGATACGATATTGCAATTTTTTATAAGACGCTGTATATTATTTGATTGTGGCTGCGATTTCACATTATGGGAAATCATGTTGACTGAATGAGTCCTGATCATGTGATATGATATTGCATAATAAAGATGATTTGATTAATTTTGTCATTGTTCCCTCAGACAGTTGTCGGTTTTTATTCCTGATGCGATTTCACATTTGATCCACGTGTTGACCATGCTTTACGGAACGGAGGGGACATGAGAGTTGAATTTAACGATTCCCTTGCTTAAAATCTAATCATGCAAAATAGATAGACATGAAACTCATGCCGGCGATATTATCCATCATTATGCGGGTGGCTGTCTTGATTGCGGTCATTGGCAATGCTTTGTCTTTAAACGCCAGATATACCTCGACATATCATTTCAAACGGATTGATGTGGAAGACGGACTCACCCAATGCATGGTCTATGCCGTCGCGCAGGACAGGCAGGGATTCCTGTGGTTCGGTACGCAGAACGGTCTCAACAGGTATGACGGCGCTTCTCTGAAAACGTATAATCTTAACAAATATCTCCATAACGGATTGAACAATAATTCGATTTTTTCACTTTCGGAAGATTCCGAGGGGAAAATATGGATCGGTACTGAGAATGGGATTGTGATATTTGATCCTGAGTTTGAGACATTCCGGCAATTGAAATTTCGTGCGGGAAAGAAAGGTGAGGTCAATGGAGTCGCGCGCACAATGGTTAAAGATTCAGAAGGAAATATGTGGACCGGGATTTCCGGGTGGGGCATTTTTAAATTCGGCGGCGATGGAGGCGCGCTATATTTCCCGCTTGCAGGATTTATGTCGGAAAGGGAACATATCACGTCATTATGTCTTGATTCCCGGGATAACGTTTATGCCGTTTTATCCGGAAGCCGAGTGTTGAGAATTGAATCGGGCAAGAAAGTGACGGTGGTTGCCGACATGCAGCGGGACTGTCCTGATGCTGTGGAAATGAATTGTATAAAGATTCTAAATGACACCACCATTCTTGCCGGGACTGTAAGCAGGGGGGTGGTCGCTGTGAATACCGTTTCGGGGAAATGGAATGTTCCTGACATTGCAAGGTCTCTTCCGCCTGATGCCTTTGTAAGGTGTATAGAGACTGACAGGGAGGGGAAGTATTGGTTCGGAACCCAGCAGGGGTTGTATGTATACTCTCCCGACTCCGGAGGAATGACGCATCTTGAGCATTCGTTGGTGGATCCTTATTCGTTGTCTGACAATGCAGTCCATAAAATTTTTATGGATCGGGAAGGAGGTATGTGGATAGGCACATATTTTGGCGGAGTGAATTATTATTCCGGATCCGGTGGAGGCTTCGAGAAATTTTATCCGTCGTCTGTGTCAGGGTCTTTGTCAGGAAAATGCATCAGTGAATTTTGTGAGGATTCCGACGGAAGAATCTGGGTGGGTACCGAAGATGCGGGATTGAATATAATGGGGAATGACGGAAAATTTTCTCGGGTCTTGATTAACGCGAATAATATTCATGCCCTTATGAATGACAATGGAAAAATATGGGCAGGTACATTTTCCAACGGTCTTTTCACTATCGATGTGCGCTCAGGTAAAGTGTGCGCTATCCCACATTCTTCGACTGGGAAGAAAGGAGATGACAACATCTATTCAATTTTCAAGGATTCGGGAGGCACGGTGTGGGTAGGGACAAGGACAGGACTTGAGTATTACGACAGTATAAGGCAGGCGTTGACAGGATATGCCGGATTCATAACATCTCAGGTAAACGATATTGTTGAAAACAAAGGGGGGAAAATCTGGTTTGCCACGATAGGGCAGGGCATTTTTATTTACAGTAAGACAGACGATATCTGGCGCCATCTCGGTAGCGTCTCGGGAAATAACCCTGCTGCAGGAGAGAAGGTGATAAGCCTGCTCGTTGGAGAGGACGACAGGATATGGGCGGGAACAAAAGGTGCCGGAGTGGTGGTACTTGATCAGGCGGGCGAAATCGTCAGAGAGTATTCTATGGGTAACGGGCTTCCCGACGACGTGGTCTATAAATTGATAAAAGATCCTGACGGAGGTATATGGGGAAGTTCCAACAACGGTCTTTTCAGAATCGACCCTTCCTCGGATATTGTCAGGACTTATTCGTATTCCGACGGTCTTCCGGGTGACCAGTTCAACTATAAATCGGGTTTTATCGACAGTGAGTGCAATATTTATTTCGGAGGTGTCAAAGGCTTTGTACGGTTCCGCCATGACCATCTGGTGGATGCGGTGGGGGTTCCGAACCTGGTATTCGGCAGTTTCAAGGTAGGAAATGAGGAAATATCCGCAGGAGGAGGTTCCGGAATACTTCGCCGTTCCATCAACTATTCAAAAGAGATATCGTTACCTTTCGACAAGTCTGCCTTTACGATCAGCTTCGGAGCCGTAAATTATGCCTCTCCCCACAGGGTCAGATATGAATACCGGCTTGCGGGATGGGACAAAGACTGGATAGAGACAGGCGACACGCGCCACGCCACGTATTCCAGCCTGCCTCCCGGAAAATATGATTTTCAGGTAAGGATTTCCGACGTATATGGAATGTGGGGAGCCGCAACCCGTCAGATACGGATTATTATAACGCCTCCCTTTTATATGACCGGCTGGGCATACGCGGCATATGTGGTGATTTCAGTATCGCTGGTGTATATTTTTGTCGCACGTTACAGGCGCAGGATCAGGAAAAGGGAGAGTGATGAGATTTCAAGGCTGCAACGTAATTATGAAAAAGAAGTTTATGATATGAAGATAAATTTCTTCACCAATATCACTCATGAGCTCAGAACACCTCTCAGCCTGATAAAGATACCTGTGGATGAACTTCTTAAAAACACACCTGATTCCGACAGCAACTATGGCAACATATCAATCATAAAAAGAAACACCGAGCGGCTGCTGACACTCGTCAACCAGCTGCTTGATTTCCGTAAGGCGGAAGCGGCGGGTATGAGACTCAATTTTGTATCTGCCGACATATGCGGACTTCTGCGGCATGTGGCTGGAAGATTCATGCCGTCATTGCAGTTGAAAGGGATAGCGTTGGAAATCAACGCGCCTTCCGTATTAAACGCCCATGTGGATATCGAGGCGTTCACTAAAGTGATCAGCAATATTCTCTGGAACGCACTCAAACATGCCGATACATATGTCTCGATCGATATGGCGGAGGGATGTGGGGATGTCAGTATCTCGATATCCAATGACGGAGAACTTATCCCCGGCAATAAATTGTCGACAATATTCGAGCCATTTGTGAAGGTGGATGAAAACAGTGAGGGCTCGGGTATCGGTCTGGCTCTTGTCAGGAAACTTGTCGAGGCGCACAGGGGTGAGATTTCTGTCTGTCAGGATGATGGTGTGGTGAGGTTTACGGTCACTCTCCCTCTTTGCCAGCAATATGTGATGGATATAAGTCAGGATGCCGGGATGTCTGACAATGTAGAGAATTATGAGATAAATCTGCCGTCCGGGAAAAACGCCACGACTGTCCTGATAGTGGAAGACAATGACGATATGCTCACCTTGATGTCGAACCAGCTGCGGAGGCAGTTCAATGTGATTGCCGCGCGGAACGGGGAGGAGGCTGTGGCATGTCTGGAAAACAGTTATGTCGACATGCTTGTAAGCGATGTCATGATGCCGGGTATGAACGGAATGGAACTATGCCGGTATGTGAAAGGAAATGTCAGATATTCCCATATCCCTGTGTTGCTTTTGACCGCAAACACGGATCAAGGAAAGCGCATGGAGGGGTTGGAATATGGAGCGGATGAATATATCATAAAACCATATTCCCTTGATTTCCTGAAAGCGCGTATATCCAATCTTGTGGAGAACAGGAGGCGAATCATAGGAATGTATAAGAACTCTCCGGATATACCGATAGATGCGATTGCTGAAAATGAGGCGAATGCGGCGTTTATGTCGGAATTGATACGCCACATATCAGAAAATTTGGATAATGAGGGTTTGAATGTGGACTTTCTTGCAGAAAAGATGAATGTCAGCCGTGCCACCCTTTACAGAAAGATAAAGGGGACATCAGATCAGTCTCCGAATGATTTCATACGTCTCGTGCGTTTGAAGAAAGCCGCCGTGTTGCTTCGTGACAAAAATCTAAGGATAAATGAAATTTCGGATATGTGCGGATTCAGTTCTCCGTCCTATTTCACGAAATGCTTCTTCCGGCAGTTCGGTAAAAATCCTAAAGAATATCAGAATGACAGGATCATCCGGACGGACGAATAAGCGAAATTTTTTCTTGGAACGCGCTATTATACTTCTAAAAAATTGAAACCTGCAGACACATTGTCCGGGCATGTGTCTGCAGGCGGTTTTATAGTTCTTTGGTTTGAGTGTCTATAAAAGGAAAATAATGGAAGGTCAGCTGCGGATCAGGCTATATTGAGAATCATACAGGTGCAGGAGGAAATCAAGCCCTTGTTCGGGTCGTCGTTTCGAGCACATATAAAAGAATCCCAAGGTTATCGCCTGAAACAGCTCTCCCATGGCGTCGATGTTGATGTCGCTTCTCAGTTCGCCGGATTCCACTGACTTGCGTATTACCTCTTTCCAGATCTTTCCGTTTCTGATCTGAGATTCTTCCGCCTGTTTTTTAAATCCGGGGATAAACTGCGCCGCGCTTCGCTCGATATTGAATCTCGCTTCACTTGGATTCGGAATATTGTAGGGAGTCAGGAGGGCAAGGTTATCACGGACGTTCTGTACGAACCGGTTGTAGAAGCGTTTCAGGGAGTCGCCTTCCTCTTCATGCACTTTCTCGATATTGTCGGGTCCGTAGAAAAAAGTTTCAAGGACAGCTTTGAATATACCTTCCTTGTTCTTGAAATAATATACCATAGAACCACGGCTTATTCCCGTGGCTTCCTCAAGCAGAGAATAGGATACATCAGGGTAGGAGTAGCTGGCAAAGAGTCTGAAGGCTATTCCAAGGATTCTTCGGCGAGATTTAATGCCTTTTTCCATAATCGTCTATTGTATTAATTGCACCCTGGTTGCGGGTAACTGAAAATTAATGAATAATAGAAGTAGTGTTTCGGGACTTTTGTGGAAGTGTCCGGATCCACGCGGTTATATACGGTAAGATTTCAGTAGGAATTCGAGTTCCGTCTCCCTTTGTCATTGGGATCAAACGGATTGCGGGTAGGGTCGAAATATTCTTCCTCATCCTCGTCTTCGAGATTGTTATCTGATTTCTTGTTGCGGTTTCGTTTATCGGTCGCCGGTTTGTTTTTCTTGATGGCTTCCGGTTTCATCAGGTCTATGGCAGTGTCAAACACATTCCAGGACTCCGATTTTTCCCAGTTCTTTTTGAGGTTGATCACCTTCGGGTAGTAATATGCCATGTCCGGCTGGCGGTGTGTGTCGAAATCTCCGGTATCGAAGATGCCGTTGCCATTTAGGTCCTCAAAAATACGGGCATAATATTTCCCGGGGGCGAGATATTTGAAAGTCACGGAATTGTTGACCACCTGTTCTCTTCTCACCGGGGCATCGGAATTGTTGACAAGCTCAACGAATGCCGGCACCGAATCGTTGAAATTGGAGATCGTGAATGTCAGCGCGCAGTAGTCCTCCTCGGCTTTTGTCTTGAATTTGTGTTCAAGAGGATCAGTCACAAGCCCGTATATGCCTGTAGCGGCAAGGGTGTCTACGGTAAGGCGGTATTCGGACGCATATTCCCAGGGATATTCGATTTTGAATGTGCGGGGATTCAGGGAGTCTACAGGCTCTGTCTTCCATGGCTTTTCGACAGGTTTCCAGAGGGTGTCGACCATCATTTCGAGATGGAATGCCGTTGAATCAAGTCTTGAAAGCGGGGTGTCAAACTCCATCAGAAGAGGGAGGTTTACCTCCTGAGTGGACTGTGTGATCATCTTGAATCCTAAGGCAGGAATTTTTACGGGTATGGTGTCAGCCTCTTCGTCTTTCTTTTTCTTCTCTTTTTTCTTGGCGGTTTTCGGCCGTTGTGTGAAGAATCGAAGGGTGTCGGTTGCCTCTGTAAGATTCTGTGCTGAATCCGTGCGCAGGTATGTCGCGGCTATCCGCAGACTGTCGGTGGCTACCAGTCCGGGGGGAGTGATCCAATATGTCAGGGTATCGTTTTTAGCCGAGCGCTCAAGCACCCACCAGTCTTTATATCCTTCGATGCCGACAGGATTTATCTCCGGCAATGTCTCGGAAGGGGCGTTGAATATGAACTTCAGTCTTGTGGAGTCTACTCTCTCATACTTCTGGAGGAATTGCGATTTATAGTCGCTCTCGAAAGAACGGAGCAAGATATCATTCGGGAGGTATCTTGTTCTTTCCCTGTTGAGTACGGTGTCAACCTCACCCGTGAGAAGGTTGAAAACGGTATCCACGGCGTTTGTCCGTTCGGCATAAGGGGAGATCGTGAGGTCATAAAATGCCATCGCCTCTTCCGGATTGGCGCGTTTGTAATCGTTGTCTACATCCGCGACCGCGAAAATGCGGTACTCTCCCGGGGCGAGACCCTGCACGGAGAAACGCCCCCGGTCGTCGGTCTTGGCTACTCTCTCGAAAGGAAGGGTAGACAATGCCGAGTCAGCGAGATTGGAATATACCCCGACGAGCATCCCCTGCTGAGGCTCAAGCGCGTCGGCGGAGAGCACCATGCCGGAGATCTGAAGCGTGTCGAGGACGTCGCCGGTGGAGAATGAATACGTGAAACCCTGAAGTTTGTTGCTCTCGTTGTTGTCTTCTATGGCGTCGGCGAAGTCAATGGTGTAAGTGGTGTTGGGAAGGAGGGAGTCGATAAACTGTACAGAGACCCTTCTTCCGAGAGACGATACCCTCGGTGCGGATTTCGATACAGGGGATACAACCACTTTAGAGAAAGCGTCTTTCACGTTTACGAGCTCGTCGAATTCGATGTCGATCCTCTGACGTGAGACATTGAGAGATCCGGGCGCCGGATTCGCCCTTACAAACCTCGGAGGATCTTCGTCGCGGGGACCTCCCGAGGGATTGCCGATGGAGGCGCACGAGGCGAGCACCCCTGCCAGAACAAGGGTCCAGATCATATATATCGTATGTCTTTTGCGACGGATCATAGACATCAGTTGCGGTTTGCGGGTTCAAAAGTAGCAAATAAATTTGATTGGATAGCGCAATGTGAGGTAAATTTTATTTAAAATGAGATAAAAACGCCATTTTTAGGGTTTGGAATGCGTCTTAGGTCAAAATTTTAAGCTATATTTGCAAGCTGAAAAAATATATAGGGGCGTGAAAACGTCTTCTATGATTTTCTACCTGACAATAAAACAATAACAACAATAAATCAACACAACATGCAGAACAAAGGGTTTATCAGCACCATTGCCGTCCTTTTGATCTTGATTTGCGGATTTTATATCTCGTTCTCATTCGTGACATCTCACTATGAGAAGAAGGCAGAGGAATATGCCGCAATGATGGCGAAGACAAGCGACGTAACCAATGATGCCTACAAACAGAATCTAAAGCAGTTTAATGATTCGATCGACAAAGAGAAAGTGTATCTCGGCTACACCTACAATCAGGTGCGCAAACTTGAGATAGGGCTTGGTCTCGACCTCAAGGGAGGTATGAACGTGGTGCTTGAAATATCGGTGCCCGACATTCTCCGTCAATACGCGTCGGGCGACGCCCAGCTCCGCCAGATCAACGACGCCATCGCCAAGACACAGGCTGAAGGCGTGAAAGGGAGCGACAAGGATTTCATCTCCAAATTCTCTTCTTTCATCCAGCCGGGAGCCATGGCGGGACTGTTTACCCGTGAGGGTGAATATCTCGGCAAGGTGAAGAGCGGGTCTTCAAACCAGGAGGTTGCCGACGCTTTGCAGAAACAGGTTGAGAGCCAGGTTGATGCAGCGTTCAATATCTTCCGTACCCGTATCGACCAGTTTGGTG
Source organism: uncultured Porphyromonadaceae bacterium (assembly GCA_947174235.1). GTDB lineage: Bacteria > Bacteroidota > Bacteroidia > Bacteroidales > Muribaculaceae > Lepagella. The sequence continues at coordinate 25,167 of CAMWID010000006.1, forward strand.
TGGTAGCCCCCAACATCCAGAAACTTCAGGACAAGAACGGTCAGATCCTTCTTGAGCTTCCAGGTGTGAAAGAGCCGGAGCGTGTCACTGAGCTGCTCAAATCTTCTGCAAACCTCGAGTTCTTTGAAGTCTACAACTATAATGAGATTGCCAACGATCTCGCATCGTTCGCACAGGCATGGGCTCAGCAGGATACTGTGAACCATACCAATATAATCGAGCTGCTCGGCGGTCCCCAGCGTGCGGGAAGCCCTGTCATCGGTATGGTGACTCCGCAGAACAAGGCTGTGGTAGACAGCATCCTTTCCTCTCCGCTTGCCAAGCAGAAGCTCCCCAGCGACTTCTCCGCAGTGTGGAGCGTGAAGCCGGTGGATTTCCCGGTATACGATGCCCAGGGCAATATCCTGAAGAAAGCTAACGGCGAAGACCGCACCACCCCCTATTGGGAGCTTGTGGCTCTCAAGGGCGACGCGGCTCTTGAAGGTGACGTGGTCACTTCGGCGTCAAGCGAATATGACAACATGCGCGGCAACACTGTCAACATGCGCATGAACGATGCCGGCGCACAGGCGTGGGCAACCCTTACCCGCAACAATATCGGACGTCCGATAGCGATTGTCCTCGACAACAATGTATACTCGTTCCCCAATGTGAACAACGAGATCACCGGCGGAAGCTCCGAGATCACCGGCAACTTCACTCCCGAAGAGGCGAACGACCTTGCCAACGTGCTTAAGTCAGGCAAGATGAGCGCCAAGGTAGACGTGGTAAGCAACAACGTGATCGGTCCGAGCCTCGGTGCCGAAGCTATCCAGCAGGGCTTCGTTTCATTTATCGTGGCTCTCGTGCTCCTCATGATCTTCATGATCTGCATCTACGGTCTCATTCCGGGTCTTGTGGCAAATGTGGGTCTCATGCTCAACCTTTACTTCACACTCGGTATCCTTGCTTCATTCCAGGCTGTGCTCACCCTCTCCGGTATAGCCGGTATCGTGCTTGCCCTTGGTATGGCTGTCGATGCCAATGTGCTTATTTTCGAGCGTACAAAAGAGGAGCTCCGTCTTGGCAAGAAGCTTCGTCAGGCTATCTCCGAAGGTTACAGCAACGCGTTCTCCGCGATTTTCGACTCAAACCTCACATCAGTGATCACCGGTGTGATCCTTCTTTTCTTCGGATCCGGTCCAATCAAGGGTTTCGCCACCACGCTTATCATCGGTATCGTCTGCTCATTCTTCACGGCAGTGTTCCTTACACGCATCGCGTTTGACCTTATCACAAAGAACGGACGTTGCGCCAACATGACATTCGACACAGGCATCAGCCGCAATTTCCTTGCCAATACCAAGATAAATTTCCTTGGACAGTGGAAGACAGCCGCATGTGTATGGATCTTCCTTATCGTGGTTTCTATAGCGTCTCTCGCTATCCGCGGTATGAATCAGGGTATCGATTTCTCCGGAGGTCGCAATTATGTGGTGCAGTTCGACAAGGAGGTGAATCCTTCAGAAATTCAGGCGCGTCTTCTTGACGAACTCCAGAAAGAGGCAGACGACAAGACAGTCAGCGTAGGCGTGATCACAATCGACAATCCTACCAAGGTACGTATCTCCACAAACTATAAGATCAGCGGAGAGGACAACAATATCGACAACGAGGTAACGGCACTTCTCTATAAGAACCTTCAGCCTGAGCTTACAGGCGCTGACGGCGTGGTAATGGATGAGAACGCTTTTGCTGTGGCTGACGAGAGCCGCGGTATCATCTCGATTCAGAAAGTGGGTCCTTCGGTGGCTGACGACATGCGTCGTGACGCTTACTGGGCAGTAGGTATAGCGGTGGTCTGCATGTTCCTTTATATCCTTCTCCGTTTCCGCACTATCGCCTTCTCTGTAGGCGCTGTATGTGCGGTGGCTTTGACAGCATTCCTCATCATAGGTTTCTATTCCGTATGCTGGGGCTTCCTGCCGTTCTCAATGGAAATCGACCAGTCGTTTATCGCCGCCGTGCTCACCATCATCGGTTATCAGATCAACGATACCGTGGTTGTGTTCGACCGTGTGCGTGAGATGATGAAGGTTTATCCCAAAGAAGACCGCTTCATCACATTCAACAAGAGTCTTAACACTACTCTTACCCGTACGGTGATGACATCGTTCTCTACATTGCTCGTGCTTCTCTGCATCTTCTTCCTTGGAGGCGACACTATCCGCAGCTTCACGTTCGCGATGATATTCGGTGTGATCGTAGGTACATTCTGCTCGCTCTACTGCGCGGCTCCGATAGCCTACAACATCATCAAGTCAAATGCAAAGAAAGATGAAGCCGACAATGGCAAACCGGCTCTTGAAGGCAACCGTCGATTCAGATAATCTGATCTGACAGACATAAAAAAGACAGGCGGGATGAAACAGTTTCATCCCGCCTGTCTTTTTTATGTCTGTTTATATAGTAAAATTTCGAGTTTTTAACGTCTGTCGAATGGTCAGGTCGATGTGGGCCGTATGGTCTTGAAGATCAGTTGTCGTCACATTGGAAGAACAGCCGCCATACAGGAGCGGAACGGAAAAGATGGACTGCCGACGGAACAAGGGTCAGCCTGCATTCCCGGTAGCGGTGTGATTCCGACGGATCGAAGAATGGCGTGCCGCAATCGAAAGGTGCCGGTTCCGGGCTTTCGCAGACAATTTCCTCAAGACTGTCGCAGCCGATAAAAAGAAATTCTCCAAGCAGATGACTGTTGGCGGGAAGCACGGCGCGCCGCAGCGACCGGCAGTCGGAAAAGGCGTAGGATTCCAGTTCCTTGATTGAAGAGGGGAGTGTGATTTCCCTAAGCATGGCGCAGCGGCTGAACACATTGCTCCCTATGTGCTCCACCCCTTCGGGAATGTCTACGGATTCAAGTGCTTTGCAATATGCGAAAGCATGGCTTCCTATATCTTTCGTGCCCTCAGGAAGTGACACTGAAGTCAGATTCTGATTCCATGCGCACATATAGCGCGGTATGGCGGAGATATTTTGGGGAATCACAAGCGATTTAAGCGACGTGCATTCTCTGAACGCACCTTCTCCAAGGGAGGACAGGGTGGATGGAAGTTCCACAGATTCCAGGGAGCCGCATCCTAAGAAAGCGTAGTCGCCGACTGTCTCGAGTCCTTCCGGAAGAATGACTTTCTGTAATGACGCGCAGTCCGCAAACGCGTAATCTGGTATCTCTGTAACTCCTGCGGGTACTGTGATGACAGTATCATTGACACCTGCTCCGCATACGTCTTTAATAAAATCTTTCGGAAAACAGGACACTCCTCGATTTGTGGAAGTGCCGGATACATAGCATACAGCGGTGTATACACTATGAGGCTCCGCAGCCATCGGACAGGCGGCTGAGAGAACCATGATTCCGGACATTATCGTTGCATTCACTTTACTCATTTCACGGCAAAGTTAGCAAAAGTTATACATATAGGAATATTTGGCATATTAATTTTGTCTGTAATTCCGGCTGTCAGGAGTCGCGGGTCTGTCCTGATCCGGTGATCAGGTATTTATATGTGGTAAGTTCGTGAAGCCCCATCGGACCTCGGGCATGGAGTTTTTGAGTGGAAATGCCGATCTCCGCTCCGAATCCGAACTGTCCGCCGTCTGTAAATGCTGTCGAGACGTTGGCATATACGCATGCGGCGTCCACTCTTGCCATAAAACCGTTGACGGCATCGTCAGACCCGCTCATTATGCATTCACTGTGTCCTGAACCATATTCCGCGATATGTCTGATCGCCTCATCCAGCGTCCCCACTGTTTTTACAGCCATCTTATAGTCTCTGAACTCTGTGCCGAAATGATTTTCGTCTTCTATAAGCAAACTATCCGGATAATAAGACTTAAGTGCTGCGTAGGCTTTACTGTCGGCGTAAATTTCGACCTTCTTTTCAGCAAGAGAGAGGCAGATTTCCGCGAGATCAGGAAGTCGGTCTTCATGAATTATCAGGCAGTCGAGGGAGTTGCAGACGCTTACCCTTCTTGTCTTGGCGTTTAAGACTATCCTGCGGCTCTTTTCTATGTCGGCTGCTGAATCTATGTACGTATGGCATACCCCTGCCCCTGTCTCTATGACCGGTACTTTTGAATTGTCGCGGACATAACTGATCAATCCTTTCCCTCCGCGGGGGATTATGACATCGATCATGTCCGTGGCTTCCATCATGGCAGCCGCGCTTGATCTGTCGTCTGGAAGGAGCGTACACAATCCGGCGGGGAGATTCTCTTCGGCAAGTACCTCATGGATGATAGCTACAATCGCTCTGGAAGAATTGCCGGCTTCGTGTCCCCCTTTCAGGACACACGCGCTTCCACTCTTGAAACAAAGTCCGAACACGTCGGCGGTGACATTCGGACGCGCTTCATATATAACTCCGATGACGCCGAACGGAACGGAGATCTTGCGTATTTTCATACCGTTCGGACGTACTGTCTCGGAAATCACATTTCCATACGGAGAGGGGAGCCCTGCCACGGATACCATATCGTCAGCTATCCCTTTTATACGGTCTGCGGACAATCGAAGACGGTCATAATCCGGACTGTCACTGTCCATTTTTGCAAGGTCGAGAAGGTTGGCGTCAAGAATCTTCTCAGATTTCTCGACAATACGCGCGGCGATCTTTTTCAAGATGCCGGTGATCATTTCCGGTTGAAGCGACGGGAGTGAAGATGATGCCATCTTGGCATCCGAAAGTAATCGGTCTGTCATAAAGCTGGATTTATCAGGAAACAAGGTTTCCCGGGAATAAACAATTTCAATAATATTTGATATGCTTCCGTATTCAGAAAGGATTTCTATTCGATATGAAGATAATCATAATGGATCGCAGGTCTTATCCCTTTTCTGCCGATCGACGCGATAAGTTCGGCGGAAGAGTATTCGCTGCATCCGAGACCTATCTTATTGCCTGAGGTCCCGGTTATCGAAATAAGATCCCCTTTTTCAAAATCTCCCTCGACATCAATGATTCCAACCGCCAAAAGGCTTGAAGCCGTGTCAGGGTCAAGCAGACTTTTTTCAGCGCCGGCATTGACTGTCACAGATCCTTTTGTGAAATCTGCGGAATGGGCTATCCATTTTTTCACACTGTTGATGCGTTCGCCGGGAATAATGCGTGTGCATATCGTGTCGGGATCGTTTAACAGGTCGACGAGAATGTTGTCACGTTTCCCGTTGGCAATTATTACTTCTATACCCTCAGATGCCGCTTTCAAGGCGATGCGGCTTTTGGTCAGCATACCGCCCCGTCCGAAAGTGGATTTTCCGGTAGCCACCACTCGGGAAAGATCTGTCGTGTCAGGTTCAACTTTTCTGATCACCTCAGACTGTGGATCGGCGGGGTTTCCGTCATAAATGCCGTCGATATTGCTCAATATAATGAGCGAATCGGCGTCAAGCATGGCGGCGACGAGTCCTGCCAGCTCATCGTTGTCGGTAAACATAAGTTCGGTCACCGACACAGCGTCATTCTCGTTGATGACGGGTATGACACCTTGTCCAACCATCACCTCGATGCAATGTTTCTGATTGAGATAATGAGCGCGCGATCCGAATCCCTCTTTGGTGGTAAGTATCTGTCCGCAGGTGATCCCGTGGTCACGGAACAGCTCGTAATATCGGTTGATAAGTTTTGTCTGTCCCACGGCGGAATATAACTGGCGTGCGGATACGGTGTCGAGACGGTGAGAGGGAGTCACTTCATTCCTTCCGGCTGCGACTGCACCTGAAGAGACCATGATCACGCGGTATCCGTTCTTATGGAGGATGGCGACCTGATCGACGAGGGCAGACATTCTTGTCACGTCAAGAGTGCCGTCGTGGCGGGTAAGCACGTTGCTGCCGATTTTAATTACAATTGTTTTCATCAGCTAAGAATAGGGGTAGCACCCCGGATATAAAGAGAAATTGAAACTATTAAGAGAAATTGAAATGTCATTGCGGAGGGGGATTTCATTTCACGCATGAAGCGCGGAGGGCGGCTATCACGGCGTGGTTGAAACCGTTTTCCTCAAGCGCGTTGAGCCCTTTTATCGTAATTCCTCCGGGAGTGGTGACTTTATCTATCTCTGCTTCCGGATGAGATCCGTCGGCAAGCAGGGCGGCGGCTCCCTCAGCGGTCAATGCCGCTATTTTTGTAGCGAAATCGGCACGCAGTCCCAGTTCAACACACCCTTCTGCGGCGGCGCGTATAAAGCGCAGGAAAAAAGCGATGCCGCAGGAAGCGAGGGCGGTGCATGCCGGGAGATCTTTTTCCTTTACGACAAACGCTTTCCCCGACCGGTTGAATATCTCTTCCGCCCGGAAAATGATATCCGGTGCGACATCCGGCGCGGCGGATATGAATGTGGCGCTTTTGCCGAAACGTATGGCGGTGTTAGGCACCACACGGAGCACCTTGAGATTCTTTCTTTCCGCATCCAGTATGTCGCGCAGCTCCCCGATCGTCAGCGTGGCGATGACAGACATTATCACCGCTCCCGGTTTGATGCAGGCATTAATCTCTTTAAAGACCTCAGGAGCGATATAAGGTTTGACCGCAAGCACCACTATGTCTGCATCTGAGACCGCCACGGTGTTTGACAATGTTGTCTCGACTCCCGGGAGTTCGGATTTTATCTTGTCTAACGTGCCTTGCGAGGCTGCCGTGCAGACTATCCTGTCGTCGCCATTCCTGAGGGATGCGGCTATGGCAGAACCCATGTTGCCGCAGCCTATCACTGCTATCTTTCCCATATTTAGTTAAAGAAGTTGGTTAAATTGCAATTGAAGTTGTCTTTTATCAGAATATCAACCTCTGTGATATAAACGGTTTGGAGGTTAACATTTATTGTGTTGTCATTTTGATAAGGCTGACTGTCACCGGTCAGGAATGATAGCTGCCCCCGCCTGATGAAAACCGGGCGGGGGCAGATTCTAAGAGGATGTGCCGGGTGATCAGATTTCCACTTTGATCATCACCGGGAAATGATCTGAGGGGGTGCGCGCGCGATAGGTCTTGAGTTCAATTTCCTTTGGCGCGTCCTTGGCTTCCATTTCGGCGGATACTTCCTCTGTGCGGTAGGTGTCGGTCAAGACACCGTATTTTCTTACCTTCACGTCAGGGGTTGTGAAGATATGGTCGATGCGGCTTGTGGTGAATCCATCGGTGTGATAGCTGTTGAAAGTGCCGTTGAGCGCGTAACGCATGTCTGTGGATTCATATGAATCACGTAGCGCCCCGTCGCCGGTGAAAGTTTCATAAGAGGGATTTGTCTGGTCTACGTTGAAATCCCCGGTGACAAACGCCGGAATGCCGTTGCCAATTTCGGAGATTTTCTGTTTTACGAGTTTGGCGCTTTCCACTCTCGCCACAGTCCCGACGTGATCCATATGGAGATTGAAGAACATGAAGTCTTTTCCCGAGGGTATGTGCCGGAACTTCCCCCATGTGCATATCCTCACGCAAGCGGCGTCCCATCCGAGTCCGGGTTTCTCCGGAGTTTCCGACAGCCAGAAGTCTCCGTGGTCAAGGAGGTCGAACAGATCTGTGCGGTAGAAAATCGCGGAATGTTCCCCCGCCTCTTTTCCGTCATCTCTGCCGACTCCGATATATTCATATCCGGGGAGATCCTTTTTGAGGTCTTCAAGCTGTACCTTGAATCCCTCCTGGGTTCCGAAAATGTCGAATCCGTGGAAATTTATCAGCGACGCTATCACGTCGTGCCGGTTGCCCCAGCCGTCTCCTGCCGCAGAGTCTCCTGCGTTCAGCTGACGGATGTTGTAGGTTGCCACATTGAATTCAGCCTCTCCGGTTTTTGTGGAGCATGCGGCTGTAAGCAATGTCAGCAACAGAAAAAGAATTGAATTTCTCATAATGAAGGTCGGTTATAATGAAAAGTTGTCTGGACTGCCTTGTGTGTCCGTGTGCCGTCAAGCGGGAAATATGATCGGCGGCACATAATTATAACTTGCCGGACCGTCCGGATATTGTCATCCTTCCGAGATATTGTTGAGCAGGTCTACTTTCCCTTCGTTCACAAGCTTCAATATCAGTTCGCCGAAGAGAGTGTTCTGCCATGCGAACCACGGGCGTGTGAAATTTGTGGCGTCGTGCTTATGGAAAGATTCATGTATGAATCCTGTTCCGGCGTCAGTGTCCATCACCATTTTGATGCACTCTGCAATCTCATTGTCGTCGGTGCTTGTAAACGCCTTCATCATTATGCTCATGGGCCATACCATGTCATAACCCACGTGTGGACCTCCTATGCCTTCCCCCGCCTCGCCTTTGAAGAAATACGGATTGCTGAGGCTCCATACGAAACGTCGGGTGTTGAGATAGATCGGGTCGTCGGGGGCGACATCGCAAAGATAGGGGAGGGAAAGCAGGCTCGGGGCGTTGGAATCGTCCATGAGATATTGGTTGCCGAATCCGTCTACCTCGAAGGCATATATCGGACCGAACTCCGGATGATTGTTGACGGCATACTTTTTCAGAGCCGCGTCCACCTCGTCGGCGAGAGAGGTGCATCGTTTCGCCATTTCCGCATTATTGTTTACGGTAGTCAGGACATCCGCAGCCTTGCGGAGCACGGAAACCGCGAAAAAGTTTGACGGAATGAGAAACTGGAGGTTGGTGGCGTCATCGCTCGGACGGAAAGCCGACACGATAAGTCCGCAGGGATTTACGGGAGATCCGAGACCGTCGTTGCTGAGAGTGTCGAGCGCACGTTCTGTCTTGCGCTGGAACTTGTATGGTCCCACCCCGTCTTTTCTCTGTTGCACGGTGAAAGTGTCAAGTATCTTGTCGACCGCCTCCAGCCAAGTGGCGTCGAATATAGAATCGTCGCCGGTAACTTTCCAATATTCATATGCGAGCCGCAGAGGATAACACAGGGAGTCTATCTCCCATTTCCTCTCATGAATCTCCGGTTTCATATCGGTGAGGTCGGTCATCCATTCCCCTCCGGTGGCACCGTCGTTGAAGGCGTTGGCATATGGGTCGAGGATAATGCTTTTGAATTGCCGGCGTATCACTCCCTCTACCATATCCTTCAGTTTCTTGTCGGAATTTGCGAGCTGTACGTATGGCCACACCTGTGCCCCGGAGTCCCGGAGCCACATGGCATGGATGTCGCCTGTATATACAAACGTGTCATGCTTCCCGTCTTCACCGATGCGATAGTGTACGGTGGTGTCGATGGTATTTGGAAAACAATTCTCAAACATCCATGCGAGTTTCTTGTTAGTGAGAAGTTTTTTCACGCGTTTGATCTCGCTTTCCACGGCATCAGAGTGGAACAGCCGTTCTTTCTTGGGGGGACGGTTTGTTCTGGTATACTTTTCGACCGTCCTTACAGCCGTCTTGTCGCTGGCGCAACCGGGAGTCTCCGCCCCATAAGCGGCAGAAGAGCCGGCGGCGATAACAGCGCACGATATTGCAATAAAGATTTTGTTCATTCTGAAAAAGGTTGTAAATTGTTTGATGCAAAATTAGTAACTGACGGGAAAACAATTGTATGTCTTAATGACAACTGTGTACGTGTGGCGGCATGTGCCGCGAATGTATACAAAACTGGCGGTGACGGATACACGGTTATTCCGTGTTTCGTCACCGCCGGGTTCAGAGTTCGGCATCTTTCTCCCTGTTGGCGGTGCGGTATTCTTTGGGAGTAGTGTTGAATCTTTTTGAAAATTCCTTATAGAAATGTGACCGGTTGGTGAATCCGCAGCGGTATATTATCTCCTGCACCGTGAGGGAGGTGGTGAGAAGAAGGCGTGCCGCATAGTTGATACGGTGGTTCTTGATGAAGTCATTTGGAGAGACTTCCCCGATCTCCTTGAATTTGCGGTAAAGGTTGCGGCTGCTCGTCTTGAGGTGCAACGCTATCTGTTCTGCGGAAAGGTCGTTGTCGTCTATATGAGAGTCAATGAAGTCTGTCACCTTGGCGATGAAATCCTTTTCCTCGCGGTGCATGAGTTTCCCTCCGCTGAATTCGAAAGTGCTGGCAGACGTGTTGTAATATTCTTTCAGATGTTCCCGGTTTTCAAGCAGTCTCTTCACGACGGCTTTGAGATAGCTTATGCTGAACGGTTTGCCGATATATGCGTCAGCACCGGCTTCGATTCCTTTGATTTTTTCCTCATTGCTTGTCTTGGCGGAAAGCAGCACAAGCGGAATATGAAGCGTATGGCGGTTCCCCTTTATCTGCCGGGCAAACTCCGTGCCGTCGGTGCCGGGCATCATGATGTCGCTTATTATGAGATCCGGCGGTGTTTCCTTTAATATAGTCAGTCCTTCATCAGCATTCTCGGCAGTGATCACGTTGTATTGTGTCAGGCTGTCGCGCAGCAGGGTAAGAATCTCTTTGTTGTCGTCAAGCACAAGGATGGAGTAGCGTCGCGTCTCCTCTTTTCCGTCTACATTTCTTCGTTCTTTCCGTGAAGGGGACGAATCTGTGTCAGAGACGGGATGTGCCGCTTCTGATTCGTGAAACGCGGCTGACGGTTCAGTATCCGGGGTGTCGGTCGGGGTGAGCTGCGGAAGAACTACAATGAACTCTGCGAAATTGCCTACCTCGCTTTCGATGGAGATGGTGCCGTGAAGCATCTCCACCATACTATGGCATATCGCCATGCCGAGTCCGTTGCGGCTTGAAATTCCTTTTATCGCATTCTGTTCCACATTGTCAAGAACCGTGTATCGGTTGAAAATGCGGTTCTTGTCTTCATCGCGGACACCCTTGCCGGTATTGTAGACGGTGATGCGTAGGCGTCCGTCTGCCTCTTCCGCCCCCACTTTTATGATACCGCCGGGAGACGTATACTTGAAAGCGTTTGAGATAAGGTTGTTGAGAATCTTCTTAAGGCAGCTGAAATCGGAATTCCAGGTCAGTCCGGGTTTTATTTCATTGATGAAATTGATATTGTTTCTTTCAGCGAGTTCCGTGAACGAGTCGAAAGTCTCGTTGCACAGATCGCTTACCCCGACTTTCCTTATCTTGACAGCCTTGTGTCCTGTCTCGATGCGTCGGAAGTCTATAAGTTCCTGGATAAGATTGTTGAGTCGTTCTGCGTTTGACCGTATCAGCCCTACATATTTGCGTATGTAGTCGTCCGAACCCGGATATTCGAGAATGCGTTCGCAAGGACCGTAGATAAGTGTGAGAGGAGTGCAGAACTCATGGGTGATATTGGTAAAGAAACGGAGTTTCTCTTCATATACCTCCTCTTTGTGTGCCTGTTCAAGCCGCATCATCTGTTTCTCCTGCTTCTCTTTCTGTCTGCGCAGATAGAAATATAATAGGGCTCCCGCGATCGAGAGAACAATCAAAAGATATATCGCTTTGGCTATTCCCGACAGGTACCATGGTGCCTTTACGGTTATGTTGACTATATATGTATCGCTTTCCACCCCTGTGGCACGGTTAATGTATTTTACTTTCAGTCGGTATGATCCATGGTTCATTTCATTGAAAGAGATAGTCGGGCTTGTGCCGTTGCTGATCCATTCCTTGCCGTCGAGGGTATAATAATATGTATAATTGTCGGCGTTGATGAAGTCGGGGGCGACGAGGGTAAGTGAAAAATGGTTTTGGTTGTGCTCAAATACCAGATGATGTCTGTCGGCTGAACTGTCAAGGTGGTCGTTAAGCGGCACTTCCTTGCCGGAAACTTTCAACTTAAGGAGCGACAGCCGTGGTGCAAACGGTTTCGGCACTTTATAAGTGTCGTGACGGTTGACAAGCACGATGCCGTTGATTCCGCCGAATATCAGGGTGTTGCCGGTATTGAAGCTCGCCCCGTCGCTGAATTCGGTCACATTTATACCGAAATTCTTGCCATAAGTCTGAGATTCATTGTTTTCCGGATTAAATCTGACAATGCCGTTGTTGGTGGTCACCCATATTTTATTGTCGTTTCCGGGTACTATTTCGTGTATGGTGTTGTTGTTGAACCCATATTCCTGACCGTGGAAATATTGCTCGTCATCTGCCGACGCCTTTACCAGACCGCTTCCCGTACCGAGCCAGAAAGTGTCTCCCTTTTTGAAGGCGTCAAACACGTCGTTCACCCCGTTGACACCGAAATTATTCTTCAGCGGGATGTTGGTGAGACGGTCATTCTCAATACGGAACATACCTTGCCCTCGGTTACAGAAAAAGAGGTTACCGTCGTTGTCAGTCACGATTGAGAAAAACTGGTTTGAGGAGAATGCCCCGTTGTCAAGGGAATACTTCTTTACATCCGACAGACGGGGATGACCAGGGTCGCCTGATATTCTGGCTTTCGCTACCCCCTGTCCGAGGGTACATAACCATAAGGTAGAGTCGTTTATCTCAATGATTCCGTGTATGAACCTTATTTCGGGATCAAGATCAGCCTTATGAAGTTTCCCATCATTGTAATTATAGTAGTTCAGTCCTTCTTCGGTGGCTATCCACAGAATAGGGCGGCTGCTCTCGCTGAACGCGAAGACGGAATTATGGCGCAGTTCGCTGTCGGAGGATGTGTACAGAGTCCCTTTGCCGATGGAGGAGGGGGGATAAAATTCGTTGAATCCTTCCACTTTGAGAAGTCCGTCACCTTTTGTGCCGAGCCACAGGTTATTATATCTGTCAAGGTGTATCGCTCTTACAGGATGTGAGATTTTGTTGTTGAACGCGTTGAAATCAAATGACCGGACGCTGTACAGGTCGTCCCAATAGGTGTAAAGCCCCTGACAGTCGGATCCAATCCAGACCACGTCTTGCTCAGGCGACTGCTCGAGGCAGAAGACCCCGACCTGTAGCCCGAGGTCTACGGGCTGAAATTCCCCGTGTTCGTTTTTTCCTACCCACAGCACTCCGTCCGTGCTGAAGGAGATGAAGAAATTCCCCTGATGGTCGTTCACGAGATTGGAAATCTTGCCTCGTTTCGACAGCTCGGAGGCGATATTGGTGATTTTACGTGCTTTGCCGTCAGAGAGTATCTCCGAGATATAACCTTCTCCGTCAATTATAAAAATCTTGTCATCCTGTATTTTTGCAAATATGACAGGAGTGTCGTTGATCCGTGAGACATCCAAGGATATTTCTGCCCCGTCAGCTCTGTTGGGAATGGCGGAGGAATATATTCCGCTGGTTGCTACCACCCATAAATAATTGCCTCTTATAGCTATGCGCTTGACGTCATCAAACGGTATGTCTATTTTTCCTGCCCGGGAGAATCCTGTAGGATTGCCGTTGTCCTGGCGCATAAGACATGAGTTTTCTTCAAGCACGAACAAGGTGCCCTCAGAATCCACGCACATCAGCTCTTGTCCGTTGAATTGCGGGAAAGTGGAGACGGTACGCGTGTTTGAATCTACAAGATCAAGACCGTGGTTTGTGAGAATCCACATTTTGCCGTTCCCTCCGTTGAATATTGTCTCTATGATATTGCCGGAAAGGGTCTGTCCCGGAAATATGGATGTGAAAGGGTTGATCGACAGTCCGTCGGCAATGTTCACCCCGTCGCATGTCCCTATCCACAGGAATCCGTTGTCATCGCGGCATAGCGAAAGGATCGCGCTGTTGGAAAGACCGTCAACATTGGAAGATTGACGCATGTTGTAAGGATATGCGGACTGTGATGCCGATGCTATGATGAAGATTATAAGAAGTAGTAGCGTCTGAATGCGGGAGATCATGATTGTCTCGATTTCATTGTTAAGGTTAAGCAAAATCTGCGGCTCCGTTTCTGAAAGGCGCGGATTCCGGCGTTTTTGCCGGATCGCAGATTTATGATGCAAAATTAAATAAAAAAAAGAAAACTTAAAATCTCGCATCTGAGAGAGACCCTAATAAAATGTAACGGATTGCGCCAAAAATGTCCATATGGAGGAAATCCGGTGTCTGGAATATAGTTATGTCATAAACGGATACTAAAACAAATGAGGTATACACTTAATTTTGCGGTGTGAAAAATTTATAACTGAATCATGAAACAACTTCTTATTTCACTCTCAGTAGCGGCGTCGGCTATCAGTGGCGGAGCCTCCGCGGAACTCCGCGCGCCTGCGAATCCTCTTGTGACGGTAGACCCCTACACCAGTTGCTGGTCGACCGCAGATAAATTATATGACGATGTGACACGCCATTGGACGGGTGCCGAATATCCTCTTCTCGGTGTGTTGAGCGTGGACGGTGTCTCTTATCGTTTTATGGGTAAGGAGGTGCCTGTGCTTTCGTCTCTTGTCCCCACGGCTGCCGGCGAGGCATGGACAGGGGAATATACCACTGTAAAACCAGCCGAAGGATGGTACAAACCGGGTTTTGACGCCTCGGGATGGAAATCCGATAAAGGCGCCTTCGGTTCTATACCGCAGGAGCAGCTTGCAAAAACACTGTGGAACACCGAGGAGATATGGGTGAGACGAGAGGTATCGATCCCTTCCGGTATCGGCAACAAGCCTGTATATCTGAATTATTCACATGATGACGACGTGATCATATATATCAACGGTATAAAGGTGGTTGACACCGGCAACCAATGTCATAAGAATGTGCGTCTGCTCCTGCCCGAAGATGTGCGCAAGACACTTAAACCGGGGAAGAACCTTATAGCTGCATGGTGCCGCGACCGTGGCGGTCTCGCATTCCTTGATTTCGGTCTCGACATCGAAGACAAGCCTTCACGTTATCTCACCAAAGAAGCTGAACAGACAGGGTGTGAGGTGCTTCCGATGAATACTATCTATAGTTTCACCTGCGGTCCTGTCAATCTCGATCTCAAGTTTACCGCACCCGCTTTCCTTGATGATCTTGATCTTCTGAGCCGTCCGGTGAACTATATCACCTATAATGTTGAAAGCACAGACGGCAAGAAGCACGATATCAGATTGTATTTCGAGGCGGGGCGTGAATGGGCTATCGACAACATTACGCAGAGATCGGTTTCCGGAATTGTACGGGAAGAGGGTATCACCGCCGTGACTGTGTCGAGCGTGAATCAGGAAATCCTTGCCAAGAGCGGAGATGACCTCCGCATAGATTGGGGTACATTCTATCTGGCATCTGATTCGGAAGTCTCCCCCTGGTTTGGAGACGCCAAGACGGCGCGCAAGAATTTTGTTTCCGGCAAAAAGATCAATCTTGCCACTTCAGGTAAGGAAGTCGGCATGACGGTCAACAAAGGGAAATGTGATTCGGCGTCGGGATACGTTATGGTAGGGTATGACGACATGTGGTCGATACAATATTTCGGTACCAACCTGCGTCCTTACTGGAACCGCAACAATGACTCCACCATTATCCGCCAGCTTCTTGCTGCATCGAAAGAATATCAATCGCTGATGGATAAGACTGCCGCTTTCGACAAGACCATGATGGAGGAGGCGCGGAAAGCGGGAGGCGACGCGTATGCTGATCTCTGTGCCCTCGCATATCGTCAGGCGATCGCCGCCCATAAGCTCGTGGAGTCGCCTCAGGGTGATATCCTCTGGTTCTCAAAAGAGAATTTCAGCAACGGATCTATCGGTACGGTAGACATCACATATCCGTCAGCCCCGATGTTCCTGCTTTACAATCCGGAACTTGTGAAGGGATTGATGAACCATATCCTTTATTATTCAGAAAGCGGCAAATGGTCCAAACCGTTCGCGGCGCATGACGTGGGCACTTATCCTCTCGCCAACGGACAGACATATGGCGGCGACATGCCGGTGGAGGAATCGGGCAACATGCTTATCCTCGCTGCCGCGCTCGCCAAAGTGGAAGGTAACGCCGAGTATGCCGCACGCCACTGGAACGTGCTTTCCACATGGGCGGAATATCTCGCTGAATATGGGCTTGATCCCGAAAACCAACTCTGTACTGATGATTTCGCCGGACATTTCGCCCATAATGCCAACCTTTCTATCAAGGCTATTCTCGGAGTGGCTTCTTATGCGCGACTCGCAGAGATGCTGGGTAAAAAGAATGTGGCGGAGAAATATTTTGTCAAGGCTAAGGAAATGGCTGCCGAATGGGAGAAGATGGCTGACGACGGCGACCACTACCGTCTGACGTTCGACAAGCCGGGCACATGGAGCCAGAAGTATAATCTCGTATGGGACAAGATGCTTGGTCTCGATATATTCTCTGACAATATAATGAAGAAGGAGATTCCGTATTATCTGAAAAAGCAGAACACTTACGGTCTTCCTCTTGACAACCGCGAGACATATACCAAGACCGACTGGATAATGTGGACGGCAACAATGGCTCCCGACAAAGCTACGTTTGAGAAATTTATAGTACCCGTACACAAGTTTATGAACGAGACACGTCATCGTGTCCCGATGAGCGACTGGATTTACACAGACCGTGCCGACCAGCGCGGATTCCAGGCGAGAGCTGTGGTGGGCGGTTACTTTATAAAGATGCTCGACGAGCGGATCAACGGTAAATAATACCGGGTCTTAGGCAGCTTCAAAAATTTTTAATTCCAAACTTAAAAGCGTGTCTGATTATTTGTTATCTTTGTGAATGATCAGACACGCTTTTTATAATTTAACAGACATGAAACTCAAGACATTGGCAATTTACGTGCTTGCATTCTTCGCGTCATTCCCGGGATACGCGGCATCTAATGCAGATACGGACGGTATCCCCCGTCCGGAGTATCCCCGTCCGCAGTTCGAACGGAAAGACTGGAAGAATCTGAACGGGGAATGGACATATACGTTTGATTTTGGAAAATCCGGCATGGACCGCAGATTGTATGAATCCAAAGGTTTTCAAGACAAGATAACAGTGCCGTATTGTCCGGAGAGCAAACTTTCCGGCGTGGGATATGTGGATTTTATTCCGGCGATGTGGTATCACCGTGAGATCTCTATCCCTGAGGACTGGAAAGGGAGAAACATCGTTCTGAATTTCGGAGGTGTGGACTATTTTAGCGCGGTATATATCGACGGCAATCTTGTCGGACGGCATTGGGGAGGAAGTTCTTCTTTCAGTCATGATATAACGAAATATGTAGGCGACGGCAAGCCTCATGACCTTGTCGTAAGGGTGGAGGATGACAACCGCCGAGGGGTGCAGCCTAAAGGGAAGCAGTCGTCGCTATATCATTCCCATGGCTGTGACTACACGCGTACTACAGGTATCTGGCAGACAGTCTGGATGGAACCTGTCGACAGCCATTCACTTGCGTCCGCCTATGTGGTTCCGGATCTTGATAAAAAGCGGTTTATCGTGCAGCCTGAATTTAGAAACCTTGACAAAGGTGTGAAGATTGAGGCAATAGTGCGCGACGGTTCAAAAATTGTTGCCAAGACTGTGGAAACAGCAACCCCGCATGCCCGGATTGAGCTTCCGCTGAAAAATGTGAAGACATGGTCTCCGGAATCTCCATTCCTCTACGACATTGAATTTAATGTCTATGATAAGAATGGAAAGGTTGTGGATAATGTCAAATCCTATGCAGGTATGCGCAAGGTGCATATGGAAGGCAACAGATTGTATCTTAACAATGAACCATATTTCTTGCGTCTTGTTCTTGATCAAGGGTTCTATCCCGACGGAATCTGGACTGCGCCTGACGATGCGGATCTGAAGAAAGATATCGAGATGAGTATGGCGGCAGGTTTTAACGGGGCGCGCCTTCACCAGAAAGTTTTTGAAGAGCGTTTCCACTATTGGGCTGACAAATTGGGATACCTGACCTGGGGGGAGACTGCCAGCTGGGGCGCCGACGCCAACAAGATCGAGGCGGCAAGAAATTTCTTGCCTGAATGGGAGAGCATTGTGGTGCGCGACCGTAACCATCCGTCTATAATAGCCTGGACTCCGTTTAATGAGACATGGGAACGCCCGGGAGACAGTGAGCAGGCTATGCAGCACGACCGTTTGTTGCATGATGTCTATAATCTGACTCATCACCTTGATTATCGTCCTGTGAATGAGACAAGCGGAAACTATCATGTGATAACAGATCTCTGGACTGTCCATAATTATGAACAGAACCCGGAGAAGCTTGCAGAATATTTTGTAATCAAGGAAGACGGGAGATATCCTCAGCTCGATCCGTCGAGAGAGGTGGCATATGGGGGACAGCCGTTCCTGATAGACGAATACGGCGGTATAAAATGGGTGGATGGCGCTCAGTTCGCCGACAATTCCTGGGGATATGGAGATTCTCCACGCACATTGGAGGAATTTTACGACAGACTGGAAAAACTTACCGATGTGATTCTTGCGGTGCCCTACATGTCGGGCTATTGCTACACCCAGCTGACAGATGTGGAGCAGGAGCAGAATGGTATCTACAATTACAACCGTACCACGAAATTCGATATGGATCGTATAAAAAAGATATTCAGCAAAAAACCTCAAGGTTTCAAATAAGGGCGCTGCCCATAAAGAAATGTTTGTATTTCGGCGGCTTCCACGGATTATCCGGGGAAGCCGCTTTTTCTTGAATCTCCCGGAAAGCGCGATGGTATTCCCGGCTGCTGTATCTTTCCGGATTGATATTCCCATGGAAGCGCTCCCGTAAGATGGATCTTGTGTCTGTCAGAGTGCCAATAAATATGTATTTATTGTGTGATGCGATTGAATATCAATTAATTATGTATATTATACAGTCTTGATGATGTTTCCGATTCTGCCAAATATGTATACAATTTTGAAAGTATACCCATTTGGCAGAATAGGGTTACATTTCCGCATGATTTTCTCACTTATTTTGCATCGTGAAATTTGTAAAGGACCATGGAAAATATTTGCGGCTGTTCAATGGAAATCCTCAGATGCTTTCCGGGTCATGCAAAACATAGATAGACAGCAAGAATAGTTAATAGGTGAATATAGGTTAAATCAGGTTATTATTCAGGTTTTTTTTGACAAGTGAAAACTCTGAGGTAAAAAAGATTGTGACAAGGTTCAGACAACAACGACAATGAAATCTATAAATTATAAATACTAACTATCATGAACTTATCCAGACTACTTAAAAACATCGGTCTCGCGTTCATTACCGGTTGCCTGGCATTCTCAGCCGCTTCATGCAGCGATGAAGAAGAGGGTCAGGGAGCCGTGGGGAATGGCACGGTTTCCGGTGTTGTCACCGATGAGCAGGCGCGTCCTGTTTCGGGCGTGACGGTATCAATGCCTGCGAACGGAATTTCCGCGACCACAGGCTCTGCCGGAGAATACTCTCTTTCCAATGTGCCCATGACTTCGGGCATCATCCTTTTCGAGAGAGACGGTTATGAGACGGCTGCGGTAACGGTGGTTGCCAAGAAATTCACAGATGCCAAAGCCACGGTGAATGTCGAGCTCGTCTATGCCAACGCCATAATAAAAGGTGTGGTATATGATGCATCCAAAAACAATTCTCCCCTCGCGGGCGCGACTGTAAAGGTGAGCGATTTCCAGAGCACGGAGACGAATGCACAGGGAGAGTTTGAACTCCGCAATCTTACCCTTAAAGATTACACGGTGACGTTCTCCTATCCCGGATTTAAAGACGTGACCAAGAATGTGGGCGTGGATGCCTTCGGAGAAGAGGGTGTCGTGATGTTGGAGGCTACCATGGGTGCTGATGAGGTGCTGAGAGGAAAGACCAAGTATCAGCTCGCAGAGGCTCAGAAATGGTATTACAACGAATATCGTGGCGGTCGCAATGCCGAAAACTATCCTCACTGGGACTGGGCATGCAACTATATGTGTACGCTTGATTTCGTGGGTGACTATGAGGAGCAGAACGAGGGTACAACCCTCCGTATCCGCAACTCCTCCGACGACCAGCGCAACAATCCTGTCGACATGGAGATGTTTGATTCATATGTCTATGGTTCAAAACTTATCACCGCAGACAACTTCCTTATGACGCTCGAGGCGCGCACTCACAGCGCATCGGACAACGCTCCCGCATATTTCGGTGTGCAGGTGGTAGACCTCAGTGAGGCTGAGCCTAAGGCAAAACTTATCGGTGGTGTGCGTACTCTCGCTTCTGAAGCTTACCACCAGATTGAAACTGACCTCAGCGAATATATAGGTAAAGAGGTGGTGATCGCTATCGGTACTTTCCGTGCGGAAAAGGGGGATTATTGGAAACAGTTCGTTATCCGTCGTATCGCCTTTACCGCAGAACCGATCTCCGGATTATGGAACTGGCTCCCCGGTACGGAAGTTCCCGGTCTTGAAGGCTGGCACTTGACTCAGGAGATGGTTCGCTCAACGATGCCTAACCAGACAAGCTCATTCACAGGTATCAGTCCTGTCAGCGGAAACCGCGACAACTATTTTGAGGCATACCGCTCATGGATCCCCGTGCATCATGTGGCTGCCGAATGGAGCTTCATGCCTTTGACAAAAGACCCGGAGGTATTCCCTTCCGAAGGATACCTTATCAAGACACGCGGAGGTCAGGACGTGAGCACAAAAGTGCCGGAATCTTATTTCTATTCCAAGTTCTCAATAGCTCCGGGTCATAACAAGTTTACTCTCAAGACACGTTGCTTCAGCTCTACAAATGCTACTTTCTTCAAAATTACTGCTATCACTAATGATGGTGAAGTGACTCACTTGAGTCCGGTAAGCAACACGGCGACTTACGCAGAGGCTGCTGCCGACGGGTGCTGGAAGTTCATGCATGAGAACGGAGATCCCGGAAATCCTGACGGATATTGTGAATTTGTCTACGACCTTTCCGGATTCGACGGGCAGGACGTGATGATCAC
The DNA here is from genome assembly GCA_947174235.1 of uncultured Porphyromonadaceae bacterium. GTDB lineage: Bacteria > Bacteroidota > Bacteroidia > Bacteroidales > Muribaculaceae > Lepagella. The sequence continues at coordinate 45,875 of CAMWID010000006.1, forward strand.
GATCGGTGTCTTCAAGGGTGAGGCGAACGGAGATGAAAACAAACTTCTGTTCTACTCAATCAGTCTTAATTGAGTTGTGAGTCTTTCAGCCGCGGACCGTGGTAATGACGTCTTCTCCGCAGCCTGCGGCTGAAAGCTTAAATCTCACTGCTCAGAACAATAATTCACAACTCAAACCTACAATTATGAAGTCAAATATTCTGGAACGAGGATTATATACATGTGCCGCATGTCTTCTCGCTTTAGGGACTGTGTCCTGCAAAGGGGATGAACCGGGATCCGCCGGAACAAACCCCGGAGAACCCGGAGATCCTGTGGCGGATGTGTCTCTCACCAACACTAAGCGCGCGATAGAAATGATCGACGCAGCCATCGAAAATTATTTCGAAGGTACCGGTATGGCTATGTCCCGTTATTATAATCCCTATAACGGTCAGAAATCAAGCGAACTTGGAAGCGTATGGATGTACACCTCTTCTATAGAGGCGGTCAATTCGGTGCTTAAAAGCCTTAAGGCGCAGAAAGCCGCCGGTAAACCGTCGCTTTATGACGCGAATTTCTCCCGTTATACGAAATTGCTCTCGCGCCTGGTGGACAATCTTGATTTTTATGCGGGCACATATACCCTCACGTCCTATACCGGCACCAATACCTGGACTGTCTATGGCGTGAACCGGGGAAGTGGAAAAGGGGCGGCGCAGGTCGACGGTATCCTCAATGTCTATGACGACCAGATGTGGATCGTGAGGGAACTTCTCGAAGCCTACGAAGCAACCGGAGAGGAGGGATACCTCAGCAAAGCGGAATATCTGACGGCATACGTGCTTGACGGCTGGGACTGCACCCTCGACGAGAACGGCAACCAGCACGGCGGCATAACATGGGGACCCGGATATGTCACCAAGCATTCATGTTCCAACGGTCCGATGGTGGCTCCTCTCGTGAAGCTTGCCGGAATCTATAAAGGAAAGCCGGACATGATCACTTATGGAGTTATCAACCCTGACAACACGCGCTCTAAAGCCACAAGTCAGAAAGCGGATTATTATCTTGAGATGGCAGCCGCTGTCTATGACTATCAGATGTCGCATCTTCTCAATCCCTCGACAGGGGTGTTTGACGATATGATGGGGGGCGACGACAACGGCGGACAGATCAGATACGAGACTGTAGATGGCGAGACTTATCGTGCCTATGTGCATCTGCGCGACAGGGTAGGTACCGCCTATTCCTACAATACGGGAACAATGATTTCCGGGGCTGCGGCGTTGTACGGCGCGACATCCGATTCCCGCTATCTCACCGATCTCCGCGACCTTTGCGACAAAAGCTTCCCTTTCTTCGCGAAGGCAGCCGACGGCAAAGAGGGATGTTACACGTTTGCGATCACCGGCTTCAACAACTGGTTCAACAACGTGCTTGAAAGAAGTTATGTCGACGCTGTCAAGGCATATCCGGGAGCGGGGGCTTATGCCGAGGCTTTCCAGGCAAACCTTGATTACGCTTACGGCAACTTCCTTTACAATCATATGCTTCCACCCAATCTTCTGGTTGGCTGGAATTCCGACAGAGGCAGAAACAATATGGAGGCGATGTTCACATTCGCTTTCGCTGCGGAATATGCCTCTCTTGCAGAATATCAATTAACAAAATAACTACTACATCATGACATCTATGAAGACTCCCGGCGGTCTTGCGCGTTTTCTCGTCTGCATGGCGATCGCGTTTATGGCTGCCCTCAATCCGGCGGGTGCCTTTGCGCAAGGCACGGTAACCGTCACAGGTCAGGTAACAGATGAACAGAACGAACCTCTTATCGGCGCCACCGTAATGGTGAAAGGCTCATCTGTCGGTACGGCTACCGATATGGACGGTTCCTATTCTCTGACAGCCCCGAAGAATGCCGTTCTGGTATTTTCTTATGTGGGTTATAACTCAATCGAAGAGAAACTTAACGGAAGGACAACTGTCAATGTCAGAATGAGCGCTGACACTCAGCTTATGGACGAGGTTGTCGTGGTCGGTTACGGCACACAGCGCCGAGGCTCCGTGACAGGCGCCGTGGCAAGTGTCAAGGGTTCCGAGATGCTTCAGACCAAGAGCGAGAACCCTCAGAACATGCTCACCGGCCGTGTTCCGGGTCTGCGCGTATGGCAGAAGAGTTCTGAGCCGGGCACATATTCCAACAATATGGACGTGCGTGGTCTCGGCGCCCCGCTTGTGGTGATCGACGGAGTTCCCCGCACGGTTGAAGATTTCCAGCGACTTAACGCTACCGACATTCAGGATGTGTCTGTACTTAAGGACGCGTCGGCAGCCATCTATGGCGTGCGTGCCGCGAACGGTGTGCTTCTCGTCACAACCAAGGGAGGCAACGCCGGGAAAGTGAATGTGACCTACAGCGGTTCCTACACTATCCAGAAGCCCAACAAGATGCCTGAGCTGGCAAGCGCGTACGACGCCATGACCATCTACAATGAGCAGAAATGGAACAACATCAACGGCGGTTCTATCGGTTTCAGTCAGGCTGATTTCGAGGCTCTCGCCAACGGCACACGCCGAGTGTCTGACTGGAACGACCTCGTGTTCTCCAACACCGCTCCCCAGACCCAGCATGATGTCAGCATTTCCGGTGGTAACGACCGCAACCAGTATTATGTGAGCTTCGGCTATTTCTATCAGGAAGGTCTCTTCAAGAGCGGTGACCTCAACTATGATAAATATAACGTGCGTGCCAACATCACGTCCGAAATTGTGAAGGGTCTCAAGTTCTATGCCAATCTCGCAGGGATGGCAGACTCCCGCAACACTCCCTACACATCTTCTGTAGATATCATCCGCAACTATTGGAAGCAAGGCGTTCTTTTCCCGGCTTATGCCGACCCCGAGAACACGATGCTGAACTATGAAGGTCTTGATCTTGAGCAGAACACCGTGGCTATGATGACTTCAGATATCAGCGGTCATCGCAAATACCGTCAGAAAACTTTCGAATCTTCTGCATATCTTAACTTTGACTTCGGTGCATATGTGCCGGCGTTGAAAGGGCTTGAGGCTAAGGCGCTCGTAAGCTATGACTACCGTGTGGACGACAACGAGATCTACCGTAAGGAGTATTATCAATATGCTTACGATCCTCTCACCGACAGCTATAACCAGAAGATCTACAACAGCAGCTCGCCGAGCAACCTGCGCCGTGAGTATTACTCAAAATCGCAGTTCCTGTATCAGTTCCTTCTGAACTACAACCGTGAGTTCAACGAACTCCACAACGTAGGCGCCACTTTCGGCTGGGAGGGACAACGCCGCACAGGCGACAACTTCTATGCAGTGCGTGATCTTGCGTTCTCCAATCCCTATCTGCTTGTCGGTGTGACAGAAGGTCAGATCGGAGCCATGGACGGAGGCAGCCTTTATGAATATACCAACAACGCACTCATCGGTCGTCTCAATTATTCATTCGCCGACCGTTATCTTCTCGAAGGTCAGTTCCGTTACGACGGTTCTTCCAAATTCGCCAAAGGTCACCGCTGGGGTTTCTTCCCTTCGGTTTCAGCAGGCTGGAGAATTTCAGAAGAAGCTTTCTTCCGAAACACTGAGGCGCTTGATTTCATCAACAACCTGAAAGTCCGTGCCAGCTATGGTATGCTCGGTGACGACAGCGGCGTAAACTATGACTGGGCTATGGGCTATACTTATCCTTCAGGTATTCCTGCCGATAATGGTAACTACAACGGTTATTCTCCGGGTTATGTGTTCAACGGGCAGTATATTTCTGCAGCATCCCCGATGGCACTTCCGAACCTCGCAATTTCATGGTACAAGTCAAAGACATTTGACGTAGGTGTGGATTTCGATATGCGCAACGGTCTTTTCGGATTCTCTTTCGACTATTTCCACCGCAAGCGTACAGGTCTTTACGAACGCAACAATGGCGCGTTGCCTACAGTGGTGGGAGCCACAGCCCCACGTGAGAATATCAACAGCGACTCTCATATGGGTATGGAGCTTGAACTCCGTCATTCAAACCGTGTGGGAGAAGTGACATATAATCTGCGTGGAATGGTGACGATCACCCGCAACAAATATCTCTATGCCGCCAACAAGGGTCCTTGGGCAAACTCATATGACCGTTGGAAGAACGATAACCTGAACAACCGTTATCAGGGCGTTCAGTTCGGTTATACCTCCGCAGGCAGATACCATAACTGGAACGACATTTGGAATTACGCCGGTTATCAGGAGAAAGATGTTCTCCCCGGCGACTACAAGTATGAAGACTGGAACGGCGACGGCGAGATCAACGGACTTGACGAGCATCCTTTCGCTTTCGACCAGACTCCCTGGATGAACTATTCGCTCAATATAGGCGTAAACTGGCGGGACTTCGATTTCTCCATGCTCTGGCAGGGTTCGGCGCTTGGTTCAATGGAATACAAGGAGCCGCTGTACTCTATCTGGGGCGACATGGGCGGCGGTATCCTCCAACAGTACACTGACCGTTGGCATCCGGTGAATCCTACAGCTGATCCCTACGATCCCGCTACTGAATGGGTGTCCGGATATTATGCATACACCGGTCGTTATCCGAAGTCTAATTCATCTTTCAACCGTGTAAGCACCGATTATCTGCGTCTGAAGAGCATCGAACTCGGCTACACTCTACCTAAGAGGATCACACGCGAGACAAGTCTCCGTCTCTATTTCAACGCATACAACCTTCTTACTTTCACAAAGGTGAAATTCGTTGACCCGGAACATCCGGACGATGATCTCGGACGTATGTATCCTCTCAACAAGACCTTCACGTTCGGTCTTACTTTCTCCTATTAATCCAATAATTGACCATACAACATGAAAAAGATATTATTTTCAGCTCTTCTCGGCGCCTGTCTGCTGACTTCCTGCCAGGATATGGATATACCACCCAAGAATATCGTTACATCTGACGATCTTCTTTCGACCGAATCCGGTATGGACATCTACATGGCGCGCATGTATTCTACGATGCCTTTCGAGGATTTCAAGTATCTCGCCGAGCGCGGTCTTAACAGCTACAACGGCTGGCTTGCAGGTTTCGGTTTTGACGGTACGGGCGACGCGGTAAACCGCGACGGCTATTGCCGCGCGTTCACCGGTGAGAACGAGGCTTATTGGGGGAATGCGTTCACTCTTCTCCGCGATGCCAACTTCCTTATCGAAAATCTTCCAAATTATAAAGGAAATTATCCAGAAATCACATACAATGATTATCTTGGCGAGGCTTATTTCGTAAGGGCATACGTGTTTTATGCACTCGCAAAACGTTACGGCGGTATCCCCTTGGTGACAAGAGTGATAAGCTATCCAGCTTCGAGCGACGAACTTGAGGTGCCCCGTTCAAGCGAGGAGGAAACCTGGAATCAGATCTGCTCCGATTTTGATATGGCTGCCCAGCTGATGATGCCGAAAAGCCCCAAAAGAGGGTATGCCAACAAGTATGTGGCATTGGCTGTGAAATCTCAGGCTATGCTTTACGCCGGTTCCGTTGCTAAATATAACGAGACTGTCTCCGGCCGTCTCACAGGTCTCGGACAGAAGACGGGCGTGCGTGTGATGGGTTTTGATCAGGCAACTGCAGCCGAGGCTTCTAAACGCTATTTCACCGAGGCATACAAGGCTGCACGCGAAGTTATGGAAAACGGCGGTTATAGTCTCTATATGAAGAAATGGGCGGAAGGCGACAGAAGTGCAATGCGTCAGAACATGATTGACATGATCTCAGACACCGACAGCCCTGAGAATATCTGGATCCGTGAGTATATCTATCCCACTACAACTCACTCATTCGATGCCTACAACGCACCTTATGTATTCCGTTCTCCTTTGAGCAGTGCGGTTTGTCCGACTGCCGATTTCGTGGAGCTTTTCGAAGGCTTCGAACGTTATCCCGACGGAACTCTTAAGGTGACCACCGGCAATTCAAATACAGAGGGTACATATATAATGTATGACAATGTCGGCGACTTCTATAAGAATGCGGAGCCGCGTCTCCTTTCTTACCTTATCGCTCCGGGCGACCAGTTCAAGGGTCAGACAATGGAGATATATGCCGGCGTATATACCGGAACCACACCTGTCAAACCCCTGATGAGAGATTATTCCTATCAGGCTCAGGGCGACAACTATCAGAATCTGGATATAGCGCAAGGTGACAACCGAACTCTTTACATGACCCCCGATCCCAACAATCAGACCATTGTGACGCTCCCTGACGGTTCGAAGATGAATGCCGCGGGTGCCAACGGACCTTTCTATAATTACAATGAGTCGGCGATGACAGGTCTTTTGGGAAGGAAATGGCTTAAGGACGATCCCTCGTTCACAGCACGTGAAGGCAACAGCGACCAGCACTATATACTCGTGCGTTATGCGGAGGTTCTTTTGAATGCGGCTGAGGCGGCTGTTGAGCTTTCAATCGCGGGTGCTGCTTCTCCCGACGGTTCCGACATGCTTGGTGTGGCGACAGATGCAATCAATGATATCCGTCGCCGTGCAGGCGCGACGCTTCTCGCAAGTAAGCTTACCGGCAGCAACGAGAGCCGTAACGAGGTGCGTAAGGAACGTCGCAAGGAGACTGCTTTCGAGACAGGTACAAAATGGGATCTCCGTCGCTGGCGTGTGAACGACTATGACAACCGCGACGGTTTCTGGGGCGAAGAACGCGACAAAGATAAATTCAGCTCTAATTCCCACTACCGTTTCCGCGGCATCTATCCTTTCTATTCAGCCACCGATAAGAAATGGTTCTTTGATGTGAAGTTTGAGTGTCTCGCCCACAAGCAATTCGAATATAATCCTATTGATTATTATTTTGGAATCCCCGGCAACGAAGTGGTGAAGAGCAAGGTAATAGATCAGCAGCCCAACCGTTAATAAAGAGGGTTCGGGTTTAGAGTTTGGAATCAAGGGTTCCGGGTCCGGATACGGATTCGACCCGGCCCGGGACCCTGACTCATAAATCCTTCTCCGGATTAAAGTCCGGACAACTTCAATATCTCAAAATCATAAACTCTCAATCTAAACCCCAAGCGGCTCTTGAAATTTTAACAGCTGCTTAAATATAAATATATAACGAAATGAAACAGTTTAAGATATTCGGCATGACAGCCGCCCTTCTGATGCTCTCGTCTTGCAGCATGTTTGAAATCGACAACTACGACGCTCCCGAAGAGACGATCCAGGGCGAGGTGGTGGATGTGGCAACCGGAAATCCGGTGCTGACAGATCAGGGAAGCGAAGGTATCCGCGTGCGTCTCACAGAACTCAGCTGGGGCGACAACGTGGAGCATAACCCTGATTTTTTCTGTATGTCTGACGGCACTTTCCGGAACACCAAAATTTTCAAAGGTCATTACAACGTGCGAGTCGACGGTCCGTTCATCCCTCTTGTGCGTGAGACGACTGACGGCATGCTCCTCGCTGACGAGACGATAAACACCGACATAAAAGGCACCACAAAAGTACGCTTCGAGGTTCAGCCCTTTCTCAATGTGAAGATTGTGGGCGATCCGACTGTAAGCAACGGTGTCGTAAAGGCGAAGGTCGTAGTGGAGAGAGGTGTCTCGGAGAGTGAGTTCCGCGACAAGATCGAGCCGATGGGCAACTGGAGCGACAGCTATCTCAACGTGACCGACATCCAGTTCTTTGTAAGCTACTCCAATTCAGTAGGCTATCGTGCCCGCGACGACCGTTGGTCAAGCAGCATCAGCTACACAGGCAACAGTTTCAACGATCTGTTGGGCGAGACAATCACAATCACTTCCAACGGCGAGATCCCCTCGGGTCGGAAAGTGTGGGTACGCGCGGCGGCACGAATCAACTTCGACACCCCCGTCGGCAGCGGCACACGTCGCTGGAACTACTCGGAACCAGTGGAGGTTATGATCCCTTGACAACAGGTTACACAGCAATGCAATAATACAATAGGAATAAAAACACAGATTATATATCGCGGGACTTTCGTTTTGTAAACGGGAAATCCTTCAGGAGGAGGCTGATCTTCGGATCGTCTCCTCTTTTTTATGGGTGAACGGAAGATTTATCATGGCAAAATGACAATATACAAAAATAATTATGTAAATTTGCAAAACAATCTTATCCGATTCTTTAAATTTATAAAGCATACAGAAACCTAAACAACTGACCTCATGGAAAATCTATTACCATTTGCATTTATTTGCCTGACCTCTTTCTTCACTCTGGCAAATCCGTTGGGCACGATGCCCGTGTTCCTTTCAATGACCAAAGGGATGGACAATGCACAGCGTGGAAGGATAGTGCGGCGTGCATGTATCATGTCTCTGATAATCCTTATAGGTTTTACAATCGGTGGACAGATACTGTTCTCCCTGTTCGGAATCTCCGCTAACGGATTCCGGATAGCGGCGGGTTTCATTATCCTTAAAATAGGTTTTGACATGCTTCAGGCGAAATATTCCAATGTTAAGCTCAGTGATGAAGAGGTGAAGGTTTATGCCGACGACATATCTATAACTCCTCTGGCGATCCCGATGCTGTGCGGACCGGGAGCCATAGCCAACGGTATCATGCTTATGGAAAATGCCACGACCTGGCAGATGAAAGTGACTCTTCTTCTCAGCATAGCCGTGATCTATCTTCTCACATATGTGATACTCAGGGCTTCGACACGGCTTGTGCCCATACTTGGAGAGACAGGCAACAATGTGATGATGCGTCTTATGGGTCTTATCCTCATGGTGATCGCCGTGGAATGCTTTGTCGGAGGTCTAAAGCCGGTCCTTGTAGACATCATCCATGCCGGCCTTGCAAATTAATCTCATTACAAAATGGAGCTGTGTCAAAACTGAATTACGACACAGCTCCATTCTGTAATGTATGGAAAGATCATGCATTGCCTTGAGAGTGGCACCCTCCGGGAAGAAATCTCATATGGTTATTGCCGCTTGTAGCGGACTGCAATCTTTTTTCTGAGGTAATGGTCTAAGACGAGAAGGATGGCTGAAACAGGAAGCAGACTTGTGAGCATATCGGCGCTTGAAGACCATGAGGTTTCAAAGCTTTTTATCATTTCAGTTGTCGTTTGAACCGTGGATACCTTGCTTGCGGCAAATGTGGCGGCGGAGGTGTGTAAGGTTTCGTTAAACATGTCGCCGAAAAAGTAGACTAATGTGAATATCGCCACAAAGGCGGCGACAGCATATCCGGCTATTCCCCACCACATGTCTCTGCGTTTCCTGCGTTTTTCCACAGCCCTGATCTCATTCATAATTTCAAATGAAAAATCAGGAGGAAGCCGACGGCTTCTTCCTCTCTCTTCAAGAGCTTTATATAAAGGAGATTGTTTATTCATATTTACCGGATAGTTTGTTGATCAACACATATAATTTTTTTCGGGTGCGCATCAGTCTTACTTTTGCTGCCGATTCTCCTATGCGCATCATGTCTGCCACCTCTTTCAAGGGGATTCCCTCGAAGTAATGAAACGAGATCAGAGCGCGTTCATCCACGGAGAGCGCCTCGATTGCTTCCGGAAGTGCGGCAAGACGGGGATTGTCTGATTCAAGAAAGCTGTCAACTCTGGCATCCGGGAGATTGTTTAATGTCGCCTCGTCGATAGGGGTGGTTTCCACCTTCTTGCGCCTTGTGTGGCTGACAGCCTCGTTGTAGGCAATCCTGTAGAGCCAAGTGGAAAATGTGCTTCGGAAATCAAATTTCTCAAGATTTCTATAGGCATTGACAAACACATCCTGGGTTATCTCTTCGGCATCATCCTCACGGCTTACAATCTTCACGACAAGTGAGAAAACCTGTTGTGAATATCGGTCCATCAGAATCTTGTAGGATTCGGTGCTTCCGTCAATAACCCGGCGTATTATGTGTCTGTCATTATTTTCCACGTTAGATTAGACGAACCTTCACTCCTTCAGGTTACAAAAATACAAAAAAAATTTTTTTTTGAGAAATATGTAACCAATCTTGTAGCCATATCGTCTAAAGAAACAGAAAAATCAAAATTAAAAAACTTAAAAAATATGTATAACTTGACACCGATAGTTGTTACGGGAATTATCTTCCTGACAGTCTACAAAGTTTTCGACCTTTTTGTCCGTCGCAAAGAGCGCATGGCATTGATTGAGAAAATCAGTACCGAAATGACAGGTAATATTGACCTTTCCAAACTCGGAGGCATTTTGAATCCTCCGTCCGACAACCGGTTTGCAGCCCTTAAATGGGGATGCCTTGCAGTCGGTCTCGGCGCGGGGATTATGGTTGGTTTCTTTATTTATGTCAATTGCCCTATGGCGCAGCAGGAATGGGGTCTCAGGGAAATGATGTATGGCTCTATGTTTCTGATAGGGGGAGGTCTTGGATTGATAAGCGCTTTCATTATCGAGATGAAGGTGAGAAAACCGAAAGACTGACATTCACCAATAAAAACAATAAAGGAACAATCTCAGCAGATTGTTCCTTTATTGTTTTTGTTACTTATGGTTAGAGCGCCGATATACGGAAAGAGTAGTTGTAGATGGTGTCGGGCACGAGTTTGAATTCGGGGCGTGGACCGGGTCCGCAGCTTGCGCTTCCCAACCCTCTTGTGGCACAGTCGATGTTGAGAACAGTTTCCGGACGGCGCACTTTGTCAAGATCGTGTCCGTATTTAGCATTCCAGATTTCTTCATCCGTGAAATGGAGGGCGGTGAAATCGAAGTGATCGCCGAGTGCGGAGATCTTGAACCCTTTCCCATTACTGTCGGAAAGGATCATCCATCGGGTGTCTGTCCTTGTTCCCATGCTCTGGCTTCTTACATAATTCTCTCGCATGTTTTCAACAGTCGATGAATACTTGCCTACGAAAGCGGCAGCCTTACGGTCGGGATAATTCTCGATAGGACCTCTTCCGAACCATTCGAGACGTTCCAATGATTTATTGAACATGCCTCTCAGTCCGAGTCGGGGCATTTCAAACTTTTCAGGAGTTGAGAAAGTTGCATTCACATCTATTGTGCCGTCCGGATAAATCGTGTAGACAATTTTATGCGGAACAGACGTATCTCCTATGTTTGCGACAAGGTCTGCAGAAACAGTGGCTTTATCGCCGCTGTCGTTTACTTGCCACGAAAGGTCTTTAAGATCGTAAGAATGCTCTTTAAAATCACGCGGTTCATTGTTGATTGTGCGGTAACTGTAGAATTGTAGACCGTTGCCGTCGTGAATCATTTCGTAGCCGCCGTAGTTCAAGCTTTGGATCTTGCCGTTCCCTTTGTCGAAGGAGATATTCCAGCCGTCGCCGCTGAAACTTACAGCCACGTTTTCATCTTTAGATGAAATTTTGCCGTCGGCGGTTACGGAGTCAGGTGTGAAGGAACCCTTCAGAGGAATTTGCGCGGAAGCCACGACATGTCCGGCATCCGCCCAGGAAGTTGCATTTTTGGTGGAGACCTCAAGGTTTATGAAATATTCGGCTGTCGGGTCAGTCAGATATTTCTCCATAGGAATAAGGATGGTGCGGTTTTCAGTCGGTTTGCAATCGGGGAGTCCGAAAAACTCTGTCCTTATAGTCTCGCCATTCTTTTGGATTTCATATCTGAGATTGAAATCCGTAAGGTTGTGGACGGTGTAGTCATTCTGTAAAGACACGCTGTTTGGGTCGTTGAGACGGAACCGTATGTATTGGTATACATTCTTGACCTCAAGCAATTTTGGAGTTATTGCCCTGTCAGCGGTGATGATTCCGTTGCAACAGAAATCGTTGTCGTTGGGTGCGTCTCCGAAACTGCCACCGAAATAATAGTTTGTGTCAGGTTCGTCCGGTTTATTGAGAGCCTGGTCGACCCAGTCCCAGATGCAACCGCCGATCATACGGTCAGACTTGTTGATGATGTAATCCCAATATTGGTCGAGGTTTCCTATTGAATTACCCATCGCATGATTATACTCGCAAAGGAAGAATGGTTTTGCATTGCCGTTTTTGTCCATCTCCTCCATGCTTTCAAGCGAGGGATACATGCGTGAATCCATATCGGCGATTGGATTCATTCCTTCATAGTGTATGGGGCGGGAAGGATCGATAGCTTTTACCGCTTCATATTCAGCCACGGCATTGCATCCTCCTCCGCTTTCGTTGCCGAGGCTCCAGAATATTACCGAAGGATGGTTCTTGTCGCGCTCCACCATTCTCACGGCACGGTCCACAAAAGCCTCTTTCCATGAAGGATTGTCGGTCAGTGAACTGTTGCCGTGGCATTCCTGGTCAGCCTCATCCATCACGTAGAGTCCATAATAATCGAAAAGTGCATACATCTTCGGGTCTTTAGGATAATGGCTTGTGCGGATAGTGTTGAGGTTGTGGCGCTTGAACAAGAGAATATCCTGAATCATTGTCTCAACGGGTACGGCTTTGCCAAGACGAGGGTGGGTGTCGTGATGGTTTGCGCCCTTGAACATTGTCAGCATCCCGTTGATATACACCTTATTGTTCTTGATTTCAATATTTCTGAAACCATATTTCTGGGATGTGGCTTCCAACACATTCCCGTTGCCGTCAAGTAGCTCGATGTCTACAGTATAGAGGTTAGGAAATTCGGCACTCCATAAAAGCGGGTCGCGGAGTGAGCATTTTGAGGAGAGTTTACACTCGCTGCCCTTTCCTAATGTAGCGGGTGCGGATTCGAAAGTGCGTAGAGTCTTTCCGTTGTTGTCGACTAAGGAGGCACGCAATTTTACAGTGCCGGAAACATTACCGTCATTGCGCACGGCGGCAGCGACATTTAAGATGGCACGGTCATACCTGGGGCTGAGTTCGGAAGTAAGGTGAAGGTCGCGGAGGTGGGTCTTTGGGGAAGCTGTCAGATAGACGTCGCGGTGAATGCCGCTCAATCTGAACATGTCCTGGTCTTCAAGATAGCTTCCGTCGCTCCAGCGGTAAACTTCCACGGCAACGGTGTTAGTCCCCGGTTTCACATATTTTGTGATGTTGAAACGGGCATCGTTTGTGGAGCCCTGGCTATATCCGACTTTCTTTCCGTTTACCCATAGATACATTGCACTGTAGCAACCTTCAAAAGTGATAAACACCTCTTTGTCGCTCCATCCGGCAGGGAGAGTGAAGTCGCGGCGGTATGATCCCACGGCGTTTGGTTCTTTCTCCACCGTATATCCGCGCTGTCCCTGAATGAATGGGGGATTGTTGCGGAACGGATAGGTGATGTTGGTGTAGATTGGGGTGCCGTAGCCGTGCATCTCCCAGTTTGAAGGAACCGGAATTTCATCCCATCCGGCAACGTCGTATGAGGGTTTATAGAAATCCTTCGGTCGTTCGTCAGGAGATTTGACCCAATTGAATTTCCAGTTGCCGTTGAGCAGCATGTAACGGCTTGAAGATGTCCGTTCCCAAGGTTTGGCATAATATGGGTCGGATTTCATTTCATTCAATGAAGAGAATGGAATGAATGTAGAGAATCCCGGTTCTTTGTTTATTGCAAAGACGTGTTGGTTTTCCCAATCGTTTTTACTTTTTGTTTTAGCCGGCTCTACCTTTACTTTCAGATCGGATTTCACCAGACTCCATTTCTGGGAGGGAGCGTCAGCATCCGGCTGAGATTGTATAAGCGGCTCCCCGAACTGTGGAGCGTCGGATGTGGAAAGATTCAGTCCGGCATACACTCCGGTAAATGTATATGTGCCGTCGGGATTTTCCGACACCTTCCAGAACTGATTGGAATTGCGTGTGTCAAGGCTCCATTGAACGGTGTTGGCACCCGGCTTCGGGCTCCCTCCGTTGTCGATGGCATAATCAGAAAGGGGAGACACAATACAATATATATCTTTCTCTACAGGCACAAACCGCCATACTTGAGATTCTTTTGTCCCGAGCGGTTTTGACATATAGATCTTAGACCCGGGGGAATAACTTTCATGATTGTCCATTACAAGTCCGGACGCACCTTTGATGATATAATTCTGTGCCGGATTTATGTCGGCGGCGCATACCGCCGGTGTAAGTAATGCCGCTACCGCGATTATTGATTTGAGATACATCACTGTCACTGTTTTAGAATTTCAGATTGTTTGTAGACTCCGAATGTATTTAAGGCAGGCGTCGTGTTGCCGTCAAGAATCCGCAGGCGCACATATTTTGCCGTGACAGGATTAAAACGTACTATCCACTTGTTGCCCACTGACTGAAGTGAAGAGGTCTCAGGGATTGTTGTCCAATCTTTGCCGTTGTTTGAGTATTCCACACTCCAGCGGGTGGTGCGATGTCCAAGCTGTATCACTTCTCTAAGCATCAGACAGTCAAAAGTCTCGGCTTTGGGCAAAGAGAATGTGATGTCGGATGTCACGACCCCGTCTTTGCCTGCATAATATGTTTTAGGATCGTTGTCAATAAGATAACGGGGATCGAATTTTTTACCTCGGAGATTTGTCGCGCTCACTTTTGATTTAGCGAGAAGGTTGTTGGAGAAAGTCTCGTCGATCCCTTTCCTAAGGGTTGCCGCATTGAGAGAGTCTTTGGAATGGAGCAGACCACGGCGGTCGGGCGGGAAATTTAGAAGGAGCACACTGTTTCTTCCCACAGAAGTGCAATATATATCCCAAAGATCAGCCACGCTCTTCACTCTGCAATCTTCTTCCGGATGATAAAACCAGCTTGGTCTTGTGGATACGTCTGTCTCTGCCGGAATATACGCGTTTCCGTTTAAGACACCCTGGTTGAGAGCGTCATAATATGCAGCCTCGTCGCGGATAGCTATAGAGTCGGTGGTAGACCAACAGGGATCGCCGCAATGTCCTGCCTCATTTCCCATCCATCTGACATCTGCAAAAGGATATGAATTTTTTGTGCCGAAAATCACGCAGTCCGGCTGAGTTTCACGTACAATTTTAAACCATTCGGTATAGACCGGGGTGGTCAGTTCGTCAGCTCCGGCACCATCCCACCAAGTCTCCCAGATCTTGCCATAGTCGGTCATAAGTTCACGAAGCTGGTTGGCGTAATATTTCTTGTATTTTTCTGTGGTGTATTCCGGATGCAGATGTTCATGACGGTCATGTGGACCTAAATATATACCTGCCTTGATTCCGTTTTCTTCACAGGCATCCACAAATTCGCGCACCACATCACCCTTACCGTTTTTCCATGCGGAGTTTTTTACACTGTAGTCGGTATATGCGCTTTGCCAGAGACAGAATCCGTCAGCGTGTTTTGCTGTGAGGATCGCTGCAGGAATCCCAGCATTTTTAAGAGTCTGCATCCATTGGTTGCAATCAAGAGCAGTCGGATTGAATATGGCGGCAGGGGCTTTTCCGTCGCCTTCGTTCACAAAATTTTCGAAAGTGTTAATGCCGAAATGAAAAAATGCGATCATTTCCCGGTCATACCATTCAAGCTGACGGTCGTTTGGTGTCACGCCGAATGGCTTTGGAGCCGGTTGGGCATTTGTGACGGCAGATGTGCCGTAGGCGAGGAGTGCGGAAAACGCGATAGTTTTAAGTTTCATGTGGAGGTTTTGTCGGGCTTAAAGAGTTTTTTCAAAAAGATGAGGAGAGAGGAATTTATTAATCACTTAAAGAGATAGCGTTTATTTCTGCAACGTGAGTAGACCACTTTCCATTGTAAACGGCAGTGATGGTGAGCTTAAAAAATCTTGCCTGTTTGAATCCCGGGAAGTAAGTCCGGAACTCTTCGGCGCCTCCGGCAGGCAATCCACTGAATGTACCTGCGCTCTCCCAAGATTCTCCGTCAAGGCTTGTCTCCATAGTGATTTCTTGAGGCCATCCTTCACCATGATCTCTTGTAATGAACTGGAACCCTAACATTTTGACCTCTTCCCCCATGTCAACAATTATGTGGTGGGGAGGTTGGTCTTCGCCTCCTTTCCATTGGGTGTGCCAGAATGTATTGTTTTTACCATCGAATGCGTGTATCGCATGACCGTTGTCGCTTCCTTCTCCACTTGTCTCTTCAGAAGATACTTCCACAATTTCCCAGTTGCTTCTGTCAGCCAAAGGCATATTCCAGACATCTTCGGCACCACTCAACAGATAATAGATGGTCTGCTGTTTATTGTCGCAATTCCCGCCTGAAACTGTTGAGATTGTTATTGGAAGAAGATATGAATCAAATGGGCGTAGTTTACCTGAAGCTTCGACATTGAGTGTCAGGTCTTCTGATATGGATGATCCTGACGGAATCGTTCCTTCTTTTGTGAGGGTGTAGCAATCGGCGGGAAGCAGGTTATATTTTGTGCCACAGTTTTCGTTATATTCCACCACTTTCTCCGGATTGACTTCGAGGGTGAACTTGATTTCTGAATCTACGTCCATACCTGATGCCGTGGCATAGTCGCTGCCTGTCACTGCCACATGAAATATCTCTGTTAGTGGCTCGCTGAGATTAAAATTTCTGACTTGCAATGTTTTTGCCTCCGGAATATAGACCGGCACGCTATTGTTGTCGTCGCATCCGGTCGCTATTGCCAAGATGGCGAGAGAGGGGAGTATTAATAAATTTTTATATGGTCTCATAGTTGTTTATTAGTTAGTTTCATCCTTGAAATCAATAACCCGGATTCTGTCCGTTAACCCAGTTGTCTTCTCCGCCGTTTTGTTGACGGATCACATGGTTTTTGTCGAGCACATACTGCGGAATGGGTTGATAATACATTCTGGGAAGGAATGTGCGTTGACACACTTCATGATAGTTGTATTCCAAAACTCCGTCACCGTCTGTATCAGTGATCATCATTCCTCCTACCGGTCTGTTCATCACACCATTCTCGCCGTCACATATTTTCCAGCGTATTATGTCCCAATACCGTTTGTCTTCGAAGGCGAGTTCTATCCGTCGGTCACGGCGTAGCACATCCCTGAGCTGGTTTATTGTAATTCCTGATTTATAGGTTTGGCGTATCGACGGCATATTGTCTCCTCTTGTCCTGACCATGTCAAGGTAATCGATCGCCCCCTCTTTGTCTCCAGACTCAAGAAGAGCCTCCGCATACATGAGCAAGACGTCGGCGTAACGGAAGAAGATATAATTTGCCATGCCGTTGCTCATTTGTAGATTGTCGGCTCCGTTTACAGATTCGTCAAGTGTTTTTCTTGTATAATAGCCTGTGTTTGTGACATCGCTCGAAGAAGAAGTGTCAATTTCATTGGGGCTACCCACTCCCATGCGGGTGATAATCTCTTCACCTTGCCACATGGATCCGTCATAAAGAATGCTCTGATAGAAACGTTTCTCCCTGTTTTCGTATGGATGCTGTGGATCATAACCGGATGCCGGGTCTGTGATAGGCAGACCGTTTGACATGCAATAGTCATCTACGAGTTCTTGTGTAGGCTGCATGTTGCCCCAGCTTGATTGAATCCCTTTCACAAACACCGGACCAAAAAGACCTTCCCTTCTGCCGCCGTTTTGTTTTGACATCTGGAAATCATATATCACTTCCGGGTTTCCGTTGGTTTCAGCCGTCCATAGATCAAGGATAGATGGTTGAAGACGGAACATCCCGAGGTCGATTATTTCCTTAAGTGTGGCAGCCGCCTTTTCCCATCTTGATCTGTCGGATGAGGGGTTGCGCAGTTCACTCGCGTGGAATAGTTCGATCCAGCCTTTCAGAGTCATTGCGGCGGGACGGGTCGCTTTCCCCCCTTCTGACCCTCCTCTCGAGAGAGGCAGGTCGGGAATGATTTCGCTCAATTCTTTATCCAGAAATTCAAATGTCTCGCGAGCGGTGGCTCTTGGGAAAAATATGTCGCTGTCGACATTGTTGTCGAGCACATCCGTGATGATGGGAACACCGCCATAAGCCATCCATAGATAATGGTAGAACCAGGCTCTCAGGAATCTTGCCTCGGCAATGCGTTCACGTTTGTAATCATCTGAAAAATTTGATTCCGATACTTTGTTTATAAAAAGGTTGCATGATCTGATCCTTTCATACTGTCCTTTGGCGTCGCTGTTGCTTGAGCGTCCCCATTTCCACATGTCCCAAGGACCGCACAGCCAGCTTGTGGGGGAGAGGGCGGCGGTATAGATTGTGGTGCGGGCATTCATCCATTCGGCTCCTACATAAGAGTTGTCTGAATACTGGTCGAAACATTGAGTCTCGTTGTTCAGATGAGGAAACTGATTGTAGATATCGTTGAGAAACATATCGGCATTCTCTTCCGATGACCATACGGTGGCATCGCTAAACCTGTCTTTAGGTTCTATTTCCAGCCAATCCTGGCAGGAAGTGGTAGCCATTGCAAAGAAAGTAGCTATGGCTATATTTTTAGTTAAAGATAGTATTTTCATTTTGATAGGTGTCTGTTAGAATGTTATGTTCAAACCAAAAGCGTAGGTGGCTTGTTGGGTGTAATATTTTCCGTTGGCTGATCCTGCCTCAGGGTCTACGATCTCTTTCATGAATGGCGTCCATGTCCATAGGTTCTGACCTGACATATATACCCTAAGTCCGGAGATATGGAGGAAATCGAGAGCTTTCTGAGGGAGTGAATATCCGATTTCTATGCTTTTCAGACGCACATAAGACGCGTTTCTAACCCACCAGGAAGATGGTTGCCTGTGGTTGTTGACGGTCACTTCACTTGTGAGGCGAGGATATCTTGCATCTGTGTTTGCCGGGGTCCAGTGATCTTTGAACTGAAGTTTTGTAGCCGATCCGGAATCGAAGAAAGGCATTACCAATGTCTCTCCGAGGGAAATATGAGTTCTTGCCGCGCCTTGGAATAGAGCGTCAAGGTCAAAATTTTTCCATCTTACGCTGGGAGCGATACCAAAGATGATTTCAGGGTTCCAGTTCGACAGACCGATCACAGTCTGGTCGTGTTCGTCGATTTTCCCGTCGGGAACCCCTTCCGGTCCGGAGAGGTCTTCATATCTCAGGTCGCCCGGATAAACCTGTCCCCACGGTTGAGTTGCTATCCCGGCTTTTAGCGAACCGTCTGGATTGAAATCATCGTATGTGAAATATCCGAGGGCATGGTAGCCGAACATTGTGCCGTCGGCACGTCCTGTGCGTCGGCGGTTGGGATTATTATAGGTGGCGTCTGTCTCAAATATTTGATCAAGTGTGTTGTGTGCGTATGTAAAGGTGCCTCTTGCCCCCACAAACCAGTCTTTATTTATTTGTTTGTTGAAAGTCAGAGTGAGGTCGATACCTTGATTGTGCATCTTGCCGGCATTCACCTGCGACAACGGAATGCCGTATTCTGCTGGTACAAGTGCGTTTGGAGCCATAAGCATGTTAGATCTTTTTTCATAGAAATAGTCTGCCTCAAGTCCCAACATTCCGTTCAGTATTGAGAATTCCACACCCAAGTCAAATTTCTTTGCCTTCTCCCATGTGATGTTGGGGTTGCCCTGAAGATTTTCCCACATGCCCATCACCGGGACTCCGCCGATATTTCCGGCGGTGCCGAAGCCATAATCGCTCATATATTGATAGGAGCTGCCGGCAAGATTTCCAGATTCTCCGTAAGATGCACGAAGTTTGAGCTTATCCATCCATTCATATTTTTCCATGAATTTTTCTTCGCCGATGTTCCATCCCAAAGAGAAGGCGGGGAAGAAGCCGAATCGCTTACCCGGAGCGAAATAGTAATGACCGTCATATCTGCCGGACACTTCCGCAAGATAACGGTTGTCGTAATTGTACGCAGCACGGAAGATATAGCCGATCTGATGCTCTTTCCATGATGTGCCGCCGTTGCTTATGTCTGCGGGGTCGCTGCTGCCTGCGTTGATTTCGTCTACATTGATGCCATAGTTGTTGCGTTTGGCATTCATGTTCCAGCTGTTGCTCATTCTTGCTTCCACAACTGCCAATGCGGAGATGTTGTGTGCGCCGAATGAGTTCTTATAATTCAACATGCCCTGGATTGTGGTGTTGACTCTTTCTGAGTATTCAAGCGACAGATTAGGCTTTTCTGGACCTTGGTGTCCTTCTGTCCATTCATAAGGGTCTTTTGATGCGTCGAGTGAATAGACGGGAACGGGTGTCAGATAATTTTTCTTTTTCCATCTGTATGGGTCATAGTTGACGACTCCTTGGATACTAAGCCCTTCTATGAAAGGAAGCTGCTGGGTGATGGATAGAGAGGTGTTGAGTTGATCTGCCGGCTGATGGTTGTAGCCGCTGTGATATGCTTCTCCGATAAGGGAGTGTCCTACATATTGTCCCCATAAGCCGTTTGAATAATATATGGCTGAGACTGGAGGTGTGCGGTATGCCTGATACATGATGGTTCCTGCCGACACTCCGGGGAATACGGATTTTTCATGCCATCCTCCGAGATTGAGAGTCACATTGGTGTATTTTGTTGCGTCTATGCTTAAATTTGCCTGAAGGTTTGCTCTCTGATAGTTGGTTGAGCTCCACATGCCTTCCTGATAGGCATATCCTAACGACACGTAATAACGGAATCTGTCAGACCCTCCGGATAATTGCACATTATGATTTGTCATAACGGAATTGCTTCTGATCAGGTCTCTGAGACCGTTGCTGTTTGGATAGCGGTCCGGGTCAGCGTCGGGCGCTCCTTCACATGTTTTGCGGAACATCTCGACGTCGTGTGCCGAATATGCATAATAATTGGGATAGCCGGCGTTCATCGCAGCTTCATTTTTCATGAGGGCATATTCGTAAGAATTTACCTGGTCGGTGATTCTTGTCGGGTTTTGAAAACCCACAAAACCGCTGTAGGAAAGTTTTGGCGCACCTGTCTTACCTTTCTTTGTGGTCACGAGGATAACGCCGTTTGCACCTGCCATGCCATAGGGTGCAACGGCAGCGGCATCCTTCAATATAGAGATGTCTTCGATCATATTGGGATCGAGTTTGGAGAAATCTCTGGGAACCCCATCTACAATTACAAGAGGAGACTGGTTGCCGAGAGTGGCAACACCGCGGATCCGCAGTGATGCTCCGTCACATCCCGGTTCTCCCGATCCTTGTTTTGCTATGACACCGGCAACACGACCTGCCATGCTGTTGGAGATATTGGTGACCGGCTTCTGTGCGATAGCGTCTGTTTTCATGCTCGACACGGCTGAGGTGGAAGATAATTTCTTCTGGGTGCCGTAGCCTACTACCACCACTTCATCCAACGCTTTCAGATCCTCTTTCATGACAATGGAGATGGGAGACTTGCCGTTGTAGTCTATAATGACCGGAATATGACCTATAAAAGAAAATTCAATCTTGTCGCCTTTGTTCGCTTTGATAGAGAAGTTTCCATCTATATCAGTCACGGTAAAAATGTTTTTCCCGACTATCTTTACTGAGACCCCGGGAAGAGATTCCCCTGATTGGTCGGTCACCACACCATTGGCTGTAGAAGTGTTTCTATTGTCACGTTGAAAGGATGTTGTGTCGTTTGCATAAGCCGGGACACTCACTGTGCTTAAGAAGGCAGCCCCGAGAATCACTGCTTTTGATATGGCAGCAGGAATCGTTCGGGGGACTTTAGGTTTTTGTTTCATGTTGTTGGATTTAATTTTTCATGAAGGTTAATTAAAAGTAATGATGGAATCAGATACTATCTATGGAGTTGTCCGGACAATATCATGCCACAAAATTATGGCTGGAGGATTAATTCCCCGGTTAGTTACAGATTAATATCCCTTTTTGTTAACCCAAGTTTTTTATTAATCCGGTATTGCCCGGTGCAGGAGCATTCTTCATATGTTATGAACAGTATGCTCCAATTGAGTTTCTCAAAGGATTAATAAATAAAAAATGGGGTTAATTTTAAAATTAACCCCATTTTTAACCTGTTGAATAATACCTGATAATGTAATTTTGCAGGTGTATAATCGTTATTCAGTTTTTTCAAGTTTTTTGATAAAATGCCGTCAGGAATTATAAAAAGGTAAGGATCATAGGTAAAAGGATTTTAGGTTGTTTATTTCATTATTTTTTAGTGAATTATATAATTTTTGACAAAGATAAAAATTAATTAATAGGTTAAGTTGAAAAAAAGACAGTTAGTTTAAAGAAGTATGGCAATCCTCACGGATTGCCATACTTCTTTAAAGCGCGTCTTACATTTGCGCAACGCGCTCTTAGAAACTGTTTAAATTTATTTTATCTTGTCATTGAGTTCTTTGTCGGCATCTTTATGATATTTATTCAGTCATTATGGAACCTCATAACTCCATCATAAATATCAAAAATCTACCTGACAAATACTCTCAATTGCTTCGACAAATAAATTTAATCAGTTTCTTAAATTTAGCTTTATAAATCATCCATGCTTCTGGGGAAATCTTCACCCATCATCTTGTGATATTCTTTTGTGAAAGAATTATATAATGCCATAGCCTTGTCATGTCGACCGGTAGCCCGGTAAGCCTTGATGCCGTATGTCAGAGCATGCTCTGAAAGAGGGTCGATCCTTAACAAGGAATTGCTCAGGCGTCTTGCTGTGTCATACTTGCCGAGTCGATAATAATCAGGGATCTTTTCTGTGAGATATTCGATCATGTAAGTCTCCATTTCCTGACGATAATAATCGAATATGGAATCTTCAGTGTCTGCTAAAAATTTACCCTTTATTATTATGGTATTAAGTTCGGCAGATTTTTCATCATCAAGCGGATGGTTTTGTAATGACGATGTGAATCTGTAGACTTGCAGATAGTCGCAATAACATGAGTCGGAAACATCTATACGGAACAACCCTTGTTCGTAAACGAGGCTGATCCCTTCTATTTCTGTAAGTACCTTGCGAAGCTTGTTAATAGTGACGTTTCGCAGGTTTTTGACCTTGTCCGGCTCTTTATCAGCCCAAAACACGGAGTTAAGATCATTAGAAGTCACACCTTTTTTACTGATTGTGTTGAGCAGAATATAAATAAATACCAATTTTAATTTGCGGCTGAACATGTATGTGATGTCCCTTCCGGATGAGTCAAGTGTCGATAACGGTCCGAACAAAGAAATACAGTTTTTTTCAGGATACATAAATCGATAGGTGGATGTAGTGTCATTCTGAGATAATTCGCTTTCAGAAGAAGCGGATCCTTCAGGAACAGACACTTCCTTAGTCCCGTTGTTTTCAGGCAATTCAATACCTTGTTCGGAAAATGTTGCCTGATTCGGCTCTATATTTTTTGTCTTTGTCGGCTTTCGTTGTCGTCTTATTATCACTGCAGCAAATAATGTCAGAGCAGCGACACATCCCCCCGCGATATACCACAGTGTCGACCACCGTTTTAAACCGTTGCTTTCAGAAAAAGAAAGGAGTTGGCTTGATGATACAGGAGGGGTCGATATGGAATAGACAGATGTGGTTGTCTCTCCATATTTCTCAAATTCCTGCACCACACAATAGATCTGTTCGAAAGCGGGATTATCGTATAATGCCACATTTGTGGCTATTTCTTCAGATAGGATCGGTACTGAATCCCCCACTGCTGTCGCACTGCCGTCGTTTATGTCTATGCGGAAAAGTTGTAGCGAGGAATGAGGTTGATATTCAGGATACATCATTGCATAGAAATGCTTCCTGTCAGGATCCGGTAATAAAGTCCTTGCCGGCACCCGGTCGTTTTCCGGCGCCGGTTGCTCCCAAAGTTTTTTTACTTTCTTTGAATTCAGGTCAATCAGATATAAATCATAATAATAGATAGTGCCCAGGTCCTGTTTCCCTTCAAGATTCCCTTTCCCTCCGTAAATATAGATCGAATCTTCCGATTCCGTCAACATCATTGAGGTGAAGAAACGTGGCTGGATTTTGTCTCCCGATAGAGGAATCGTATCCCAAAGATTGTTGTTGAAATTGAATCTCACCAATTTGTCGGAATATGTGCGATTGCCATAACCTCCGAAAAGTATAAGGGAGTTATCTTTTTTACGATACACATGAGCGTGATGATGCCACACCGCCTTCGGTTCGGAAACGTTGAGCATTTTCCACTCTCCGGTCTCCGGATTTATTTTTGCAAATAAAGCGTCATGATATATCTCGTATGGCATAATTGCACCCGATTCGGCGTCGATCAGGTTCATACCGAGTTTGGTGGGGAGACTGTCTCCTTTTAACGGGAGCATGGTCAACCCTTTTGAGAGGATATTGTATGTCTTTATAGAATCGGCGTTATATGAATGGAATTTTTGTCTTGTCTTATCGAATGCAAATCCTGTCGGGGTGGAAGAGTATACCTTCCAGATAGGATTCCATGAGAAAGAGCGGTTTATAAGCCATTTAGGGTTTTTGATATTTCCGATAACATTTCTGTTGGAGTCATGCACATTTTCACCGACACATTCACTAAGAGGAATATAGGTTGTAGTATTGTCTGTTATGATTCGCAGGTTACGTATGGAGAATGATGCACATTCCACAATATTGCGGCTCATACCGAAATAAAGTTGCGGAAATAATTGAGTGTCTTTTAGCTCGGGCATCGGTATGGTGGATTTGTGTGAACCGATAGCGATGTCGATAACTCCGGATAGTGTGTTGATTCTGATTGAAACGGGGAGATATTTTTCTTGGACTTCCTCTTTTGTGAAGGATGTGGAAAAGATAGACTTTTCTCCGTTTTTTGCAAAAATAAAAACAGCGTTCCTGTTTTCTACATTGTAATTGAATGTAAGGGTGAAAGCTTCATTCCCTTTAGTGTTGCGAAGATAAAGTATATTTCCCGGACTGTTGAGATTATGGTTCCTGACTTCAAGATCCACACCATATTTTACTACCTTTTTAGTTTCTTCATCTTCCCCCGGGATAGAAAGCGATGATCTTTCGGCGATGTTTTTTTCATTTCCATGAAATTGCAGTCCTTGCGGATATACGCAAAGTAAATTCTGGAAAAGAATAAGATATAATATGATAGATAATCTCTTCATGTATGATGTCAGGTTTATCAATCTCTGGTCAAATTAGGATGGTCATGGTTAATTTAGGTTGTTTTGAATAAAAGGGCTTATTGGAATAGACGTACATAGTCTATTTCATAGCGAATCGGGAACGCTTCCGGATCAATTGTTCCGCCATGATCGCCTCCCAAAGCGAGATTAAGCAATATATAGTGTGGCTGTCGCATAGGATTGAAACCGTCAGGATTGACAGTGTCGTTCAGGTCGGTATGATTTATGAGTAAATCGTCAAGATAGATATTTAGGGAATTTTCATCCCAGTCCATTCTCCATATATGGAATTTGGAAGCCCAGTCGGGATCTTCCTGCAGGAATCTGGAGAAAGGTACAGTCTGAGTATTCCATTTTGCATTAAACCGTTGGGTCGTACCCCAGGCGGCGTTGGCAAGTATGTGGGGCACACCGTCAATCCTGTAATATTCCATCACATCGATCTCTCCGTTAGACGGCCATTCCTTATCCGTGCCTAAAGTCCATATGGCAGGCCATGCACCGGGGCTGACCGGTATTCTTGCCCTGACTTCAAGGGTGCCGTATTTAAATTCCTTTTTGCCTCGGGTATTGATTGAAGATGAAGTGTATTCGATATTCTTTCTGGATTTTCTCCAATCCTTAGAACCCTCTTTATAAAGAGGGTTGGGTCTGGTTTCCTGTTTACATTCGATCACAAGAAGTCCGTCTTTACAATAGGCATTCTTATCCTGATACCATTGATCTTCATGGTTTCTTGCGAATCCTTCTTCAAAATTCCAGAAGTTTGTATCGATAGGACCATCCACATTAAACTCGTCGCTCCATATCAGTTTCTTTCCGTACATCGACTTTTCAGTAGAACTTTTCTGTCCCGGCTGTTGGGCACAAAGGTAGGATGTTGTACTGAAAAGGGATATTGCGCCCGATATTATCAGAGAGATGAGGTATGTGGAATTATAGATTTTCATAAGTATTTAATTTTCGATGATTGATTGCTGATTAACTAATTGCTAATTAACTAATTGCTTCAACGATCCAGTCAGAAATGGTTCTTACTTTTGTGGAGAAATTGACGCCGATCTTGATTATAGTCTTTCCGTCAGTCTTGAAGGGGAGGGCATATTCTTTTGAATTGATCTGGTCAAGCGCCTCACGGGCAGATCTGTCGAGCTTGATCTCGATTATATAATAGTACTTGTCGGTGGATATAAAGAGATCGATCCTTCCATTTGATGTGCGGTATTCAGTCGAGATATTAATCCCCAGAAGTAGCATCAACATGTAGAGGGCGTTATGAAGATTCTGTTCACGTTCCATATTCATATCATATGGCACTGATGCAAACAGAGATGTGAGTCTTGTCATGAACGCATCCGCATCCCCTGCATGCAGATCCTTTATAAAACTTTGGACAACGAATCTCGCATTTAAATTATGTAGATTGACATATGTCGGCAATAGGTATAGCAACAGCCCTTGTTTTACCTCCTGATTAGGAAGTCCGAGAGTATAAAGGTCATCTTCAAAACCTTTTATTGTCAGATATCCGGTTTGGTAAAGTAAAGCTACTGGACGCGGAATGTCAAGATCAAGACCTCTGAGTTCTTCAATGTCGCAAACGGTGGTAAACAAAGATTCAAGGTCTGTATCGAACCGGTTGAGCTGTTGCATCAGTAGCGTTGCTTGTCCTGAATGCATCCAATAATTTCGAAACTCTTCCTTATTCATTACGTTTACAATTGAATAAGGATTGTATATGTCATCTCCGTTTGCAGAAAATCTGTATCCGTCGTAACGTTGTTTCAATTCCCGTTTGATTTCAAGGGAAGACAGTCCGTATTTATTTGCAAGAATGTCTATTCCTGTCTTAAAATCGGAATAAAGTTCCTCTTCGGAAATTCCGCAGATAGAGCTGTATTGATCATCGAATGATATATCATCGATATTGTTCAGCCCGGAGAATACCGATAGGTGAGCGAACCGGCTGACACCAGTGAGGAAAACCATCCTGATATATTCCGCACTGCTTTTGAAGTTAGAGTATAAGGCAGCAAGTTCGTCGCGGTAAAATTCAAACATGCTGTTGTCGTGCAGGTTGCTGACCAATGGTT